>JBHIXE010000303.1:0-7120 GCA_041984905.1 Verrucomicrobiales bacterium
CCTGATGTCACCATCTCCGGTACTGGCAAGCCAGGCACCGAAGTGACCGTCACCGCAGGTGGTGAGTCCAAGACGGTGACCGTCGATGAAGATGGGCAGACCCGCATTCGCGAGCGCTATGAAGTCTCCTCCCCCTTGAGTGGCAGACTCCTGCGGATCGATCTGGAGCCCGGTGATCCCGTGAAAGCCCAAGAAACTGTCCTGGCAGTGATTGAGCCCAGCGACCCCACGCTGCTCGATGCGCGCGCCCAGGCCTCCGCCAAAGCGCGAGTCAAAGCCGCCGAAGCGGCTCTGGCCCAGGCGGACACCAGTCTTGGCCAGACCAAAGCTGAGGTAGAATTCCAGAGCAAGGAACTGCAGCGCATCGAACCCCTCTTTGAGAAAGGCTTTGCCACCGAACAGGAATACGACGCGGCCACTCTCCAATATCGCATGGCGAGCGAGGCCCTGCGATCCGCGGAATGGGCTCAGAAGATCGCCCAGTTTGAGTTGGAGCAGGCTGAAGCCGGCCTCATCCACACCCGCCCTGGAGAACACAGTAGCCTGCGCTTTGAAGTGGAGTCGCCCATCGATGGCAAAGTCCTCCGGGTTTCTCAGGAAAGCTCCACCGTGATCTCGCCGGGAACCGTGCTCATGCAGGTCGGAGATCCCACCGACCTGGAAGTGGAGGTCGACGTCCTCTCCACGGACGCCGTCAAGATCGAGCCGGGCGACCGGATGATCCTGGAACATTGGGGCGGTGATTACCCCATCGAGGCCCGGGTCAATCATGTCGAGCCCTCCGCCTTCACCAAGATCTCAGCTCTGGGCGTGGAAGAACAACGCGTCTATGTGATTGGCGATTTGTTGGAACCGGTCGAACGCCGCAAAAATCTAGGCGATGGGTTCCGGGTCGAGGCGCGAATTGTGATCTGGGAAGAAGAAGACGTGGTCCGCCTTCCGGCTGGAGCGCTCTTCCGCCACGAAGAAGGCTGGGCAGCCTTCGAATCCGTCAGGGGCAAAGCCGTACTACGGAAGCTGAAGATCGGCCGAATCAACGGTCTGGAAGCCGAAGTCGAGGAAGGGATCGAACCCGGCGCTCAGGTCATCATGCACCCCACCGACGAGATCAGCGATGGGACCTTGGTCGAGGGGCGGTAGTTTAGGCAGGCCGCAGAACAGGTGACACCGTAAGCGAGGCGTTATCCACTTTGCAGCCGCCGCTTCTCTATCTCCGTGATCTCCTGCCAGATCACAAATGGGGAGGCTCCCGCATAACCGCTCTCCATGCCGTCATTGCACTCGATCACAATCCATTCCCCCTCCTCCGTCTGAGCAAGATCAATCACAAGAAAGGTGCAATGCAGAGCTTCCACTGCCTTGCCGGCAACGGCCAGCGCATCATCCCGCTCAGCATTTGTCCATTGATAGGCTTCCGCCTCAAACCAGTAACGCCCTGCTCCTACCAGTTCTCCTCGCCACCAGAAAGTGCGGAATTCGTAGGACGCGGGAACCTTTCCTTCCACTCCCCCTCTCACCGGTCTCAACGAGAGAAACTCCCGGCATACAAAGTCCTGCCAGCGCAGGATGGGATCCGAACGGAAATGCTCCAAAGCTGCCTCATACTCCTCCCGGCTACGTATGATGCTTAGCTCTGCCTTGTGACGACTGGTCTGGCGCGCCCCCTTGATGAAGACGGGCAACTCGAAGGCGCTCTCGATCTCAGCGAATTCCGGCAGCTCGGTAAACCACTGGCTTCGGGGCGTAAGGTCCGCAATGTGTGGATACCACTTGGGAAGGGAAGAGCACTTCAGCTGATCTTCGGGACTATGCACCAAGTCAATCCCCTGTTCCGCACAGGATTGGTAGAGCGCCGGGTAGTCCTCAAATGCCCCTATTCTGGCAACCCCAGCCATCCGGTCTGGTGCATGATAGGGTGTCCGGCAGTCAAAGTATTGCCGGAAGTCGAAATCATAGATGGATACTCCGACCGGATTCGAGAGCATCCAGAGACAATCCCGCAGGATGAACTGATCGAAGGGCACCCTGAAGGCGAGTCTACAGTTGCTTTGCCGTGTATCCCTTTTGCTCCAGCAGATCGATCACGCTGCCTTTACCGACGAGATGGCCCGCACCTACGATGAACATCGTATTTCCACCTTCCCGCTTGAGCTGTTTCTCGATGGCGGGGATCCAGTTGGCGTTCCGGTCGTAGAGCAAGAGCTTGGCGAGATCGTCATCGGGTTCGAAGGACTCATTGATCATTTCGTCCATCGTCTTGGTGTCCCCCTTTTTCCAGGCATCGATCAGTTCGCCCAGCTTATCGGGAGACTCCTCAATATCGTCGAGAGTCATGTTGATGAACTTATCGGCGTCATCGCCGCTGAGCTTGTTGAAGAGTCCCATCTGGAACTCGGCGGTCTCCAGTGCCAGCACCGGTTTTCCATCCTTGCGCGCCTTGGTATCGAAGACCTTTTCGACTCCGTTGTCCGGCGTTGCGCCCATGAACTGCGCTTCCATGGCGGAGATCGTGATGCCCATCATCCCCGGATTAAGCCGGTCAAACATCGGACCGCCCAATCCCCGTTTGGCGAGGTAGGCCTGAACCCGCTTGTAGGTCTCTGGCTTGAGAATATCCTGCAGAGTCTGGCCTTGGGGCAACATGCCCATCTGGAGGATCATGGCTTGTGCCTGGGGCCCTTCCATTTCGGCGAGATCCACTTCAAAGAAAATCCGGTCGGATGACTGGTAAGCTTCCTCGTAGATCTCCGGCAGAGGGTGATCCTGGGCCCGCAGCATGTGCACGGAGCCGGCCAGATACACCTTGGTGCCATCAGCTCCCTCTAATTCCCAGACACAGGCCGTGGGGGCTTCCGCGGCAACCAGCGATGAGGCAAGGCCCAGCCAGCAGAACAGGGCGATCAGACGAAATTTCGAGAGCATGATGAAAGTATGGGTGATGAGGTTTGCCTAGGCGAGCGAAAAGCTGGAGCCGCCATTTGGACGGCCCCCCATGAAAGGTTCTTCAAGCTTTCGCTCGCAAGGAAGGCGCACTTCTCAGTCGGTCCAGGTGGTCTGCACCTTGCGCTCCTTCACTTCCCACCAGTTCTCGATCGCGGTAGCCATGCTGGAAACGATCTCGGGATGATCCTTGGCCACGTTGTGATTCTCGTGAGGATCCTCTTCCAGGTTGTAGAGCTGCGGACGCTTCTCCGTACGAGGATGGCTGGAACCATAACGCCCCACCTTGCCGTCATAGGTCAGAAGTAGCTTCCACTTGCCCTGAATGGCCCAGCGATAGAGGAGCGATGCTTCCGGCTTATCGATGTCCGCAACGTCATGAGCAAAGCCTTCACCGAAGATGATGCTCCGTCCCAGTTCTTTGCCATCCCGCATCACTGGCATGAGGTCCAACCCAGGATAATCCTCAGCCGGCAACGGCACACCCGCAGCGCTCAGCATGGTGGGAAAGATATCGATGGCGCTGACCAGCTCGTCTTCATACACCTTGGGCTCGATCACTCCCGGCCAGTTGTAGATGGTCGGCTGACGCACCCCACCCTCGTTGGCGCTTTGCTTGGAGCGCGGTGCGTATTTCTTGCTGTCGGGATCCTGAATCCAACCGTTGTCACAGATGTAAACGATCAGGGTGTTGTCCCGCACGCCCTTGTCATCCAGGTAGTCGATCAACTGGCCGCAGGTTTCATCGAACCACTCACACATGGCGTAGTACTTGGCCACGGTCTCGGAGCGGCCTTCCACCTGGTATTTCTTCAGGAGACGTTCCGGCGGATTGTGTGGTGTGTGCGGCAGGAAGGGGCCATACCAGACAAAGAAGGGCTTCTCTTCGCTCACCGCCATATCGATGAACTCAAAGACGGGATCCATGCCTTCCCGGCCAATCTTCAGCCCGTCGTCCCCATGTCGCCCACCTGGCTGAGGAAATCCACGGGTCATGCCATGGGTGAATCCGCCTCGCTTAAAGTTGCCTTCCCACCACTTCCCGGATTGGTGACTCAGATAGCCTTCGTTGCCCAGCAGCTGCATCACTGTCGGATGATCGTCGATCTTGGCGATGAGCTGGGCTCGCAAGTCATTGTATTTCGCGGCCTCTTTCTTGGGATCCGCCAATTCGTGAGAAGGGTCGTTCCCGGTCACGCCATGCTCGTGCACGTAACGCCCCGTCACCAGGGTCATCAGCGAAGGCCGGCACAGGGCAGTGGGGACATAACCACGGGGAAAGAGCGCACTCTGGGAGGCCAGCTTGTCCAGATTCGGTGTCTGAATGGCTTCATGGCCCATGAATCCATAGTCGGTCCAGGCCTGATCATCGGACAGCAGCAGAACAATATTGGGAGGGGTCTTTTCTTGAGCCAGGGCCGGAAATGCCAGAGCCAGAAACGCACATGCAAGGGGGATTAAGCGCATAAATGGGACTGTGGGGAGCGCAGAGGATCTGTCAATGACGCAGGTGGGGGGGCAGAGAGCCACAATGCCTTTTCCGATTGCCTGGATGATCGAAATCTACCAAAAATGCAGGTTCGCTTTACAAGACCCTACCTTGGAACTGCCTTCACAGTGTGGGGTTAGGCGTTCGTCGTCCCCCCCCAATGAACCGCTGCTACCAACTGATACGATGTCTCACCCTGAGCTGGGTTGCGCTCGCTCCTCCTCTCGTGGAAGCCAGTGAGTCCGTCTCCTTTGACCAGGTTCGCTCCATCCTATCCGAGAACTGCTTTCACTGTCACGGGCCCGATGCCGCCGAGCGCAAGGCGGACTTGAGGCTGGATACCCAGGCCGGCGCAACCCGAGATCTGGGAGGTTACGCGGCCATCGTTCCCGGCGATCCGAAGGCCAGCGAGTTGATTGCTCGCATCTTCACGACGGACAAAGGCGATCTCATGCCTCCGCCGGATTCCAATCGATCCCTCTCAGAGAAACAGCGGGCGTTGATCAAGAGCTGGGTCGAGCAAGGGGGAGATTACGAGCAGCATTGGGCCTTTGTCCCTCCGGCACGCCCCGGACCTCCCCGTCACACCGATGAGAGTTGGCCCAGGAATGCGATCGATCAGTTCGTTCTCGCCAGACTTAAGGTGGAGGGTCTCTCCCCGTCTCCAGAAGCGGACCCCACAACGCTGGTCCGTCGTCTTTATCTGGATTTGACCGGGCTTCCACCGACACCCCAACAGATTCAGGCGTACTTGAATGAGCAGTCCAACCCGGATGCCTACGCGAACCTGGTCGACCAGCTTCTCGATTCGCCTCACTACGGCGAGCAGATGGCGTTGCCCTGGCTGGATGCGGCGCGCTATGCGGATTCCAATGGCTTCCAGCAGGACGGCGATCGCCATATGTGGGTGTGGCGGGACTGGGTGGTCGAGGCGCTGAACAGCAACATGCCCTTCGACCAGTTCACCATCGAGCAACTCGCTGGCGATCTCCTTCCTGAACCCACGCAATCCCAACTCGTCGCGACCGGATTCAACCGCAATCACATGCTGAACGGGGAAGGCGGCGCCATTGCCGAGGAACAGCGGAACAACTACGTCTTTGACCGGGTCGACACCACGGCCACCAACTGGCTGGGGCTCACCCTGGCATGTGCCCAGTGTCACGACCACAAGTACGATCCCCTTAGCCAGGTCGACTACTACCGCTTCTTTGCCTACTTCAACAATCTGCCGGAGTCCGGTAAGGTCGACAAACGTCTCGGGCGGATCCAGTTCGCGGAACCCAGCCTGAACATCGCCTCGAAAGCGCAGCAGGAAGAAGAGTCCCAGATCAATCAACTCATCCGGGATCAGAAGAAGATTCTGGATGCCGAAAAAGACGCCATCAATACCGCAACCGGAGTCTGGTGGGACGCTGGCGTGGACGCCGCCAAATTACCCGACAAGCTCAAGCCGGTCGCGGATCGCAAGTATGCATCCCTGGACGGTTACAACACTCGCTTCGTCCGGGAAGAGTTCCTCAAACAAACGGACAACCAAACCTGGGCGGCTGCGCAGAAGAAGATCACCCAACTGGAGTCCAAGCTGGAGAAACTGCGGCGGGAGATTCCCGTCGTGATGATCATGAAAGAGCAGGAAGAGGTCCGCCCCACGCACGTGCTGAATCGCGGGGACTACCTCTCGCCCAAACAAGTGGTCACACCGGGGACGCCGGAGTCCCTGCTCCATTTGCCCGACGCTCCGGCGAACCGCCTGGGTCTGGCTCAATGGTTGGTCCATCCGGAAAACCCGCTCATGGCGCGCGTCATCGTGAACCGCTACTGGCAACAGTTCTTCGGCACTGGTCTGGTGAAGACCGCGGAAGACTTCGGCGTGCAGGGGGAACGTCCCTCGCATCCGGAACTGCTGGATTGGCTGGCAGTGGAGTTCCGGGAATCCGGTTGGGACGTGAAACACCTGCATCGGTTGATCCTGACAAGCGCGACCTACCGCCAGAGCTCCAAGATGCGGCCCGAACTACGGGATCGGGATCCAGACAACCGGCTTCTGGCGCGGGCCTCTCGTTATCGACTGCCCTCCCTGACACTCCGGGATCAGGCTCTCGCGCTAAGTGGATTGCTGGTCAAGGACATGGGCGGCCAACCGGTCTATCCCTATCAACCCGCCGGACTCTGGCTGGAGTTCAGTTATGAGAAGTTCTCTTACACTCCAGACTCGGGGGAAAAGCTGTACCGGCGCAGCCTCTACACCTTCTGGCGACGCACTCTGGGACCGCCCAATATCTTCGACGCCGCCAATCGTCAGACCTGCGCGGTAAATCCCAAACGCACCAATACGCCCTTGCACGCGTTGACCACGCTCAACGATCCCACCTATGTCGAGGCAGCCCGCGTGTGGGCGGAGCGCATGATCCTGGAAGGCAGCGCCGAACCCACTGTCTGGGCCTTTCACCAGGCGACAGGGCGAATGCCTACGCCTCCCGAGCGTAACGCTCTGAAACGGAGCTTTGAGAAGGCCCTGACGCATTACCAGGCCCATCCGGCGGAAGCCTCAGAACTGCTTACCGTGGGCGAATGGCAGGCGGATCCCAAGTTGGATCCGGTGAAAGTGGCCAGCTACGCGATGGTTGGCCAATTGATAATGAACCTGGATGAGGTGCTGAATCGGGAATGAAAATCCGAATGCCGAAA
>JBHIXE010000304.1:0-7081 GCA_041984905.1 Verrucomicrobiales bacterium
GACCCGCCTGAAGTGAAAAGCTCGTCCAGTGACGCATCAATATCTTCACGGATGAGCGCTTCTGCCTCGAAATCGCGGTCCAGCGCAAACTGAACCGCGCGGCGCATGAGTTCACGAATGAACGAGGCACTCACCTTTTCTGTCTTGTTCACAATGTGGTCGACTAATTCTTCCGCAACCTCAACACCATGTGCATACAGGCGAACCAACCGGTGTCTGCCTTCTTTGTTCGGTAACGGAAACTCGATCGCTGACGGGGTGGTCTATCGCGGCAGCAAGCTCCCTGGTCTGGAGGGCAAGATGGTCTACACCGACTACTCCTCAGGAAAGATCTGGGCTCTGAACTTCCAGAATGGAGCAAGAGAGAATGAGTTGGTCCACGACTGGGATGGCGGCTTCACCGGCTATGAGAACAGCCATGACGAGCAAGAGATCTACATGACCAATTACAACAAGGGGAAGATCTACAAGCTGGCCAACTCTTCTCAGGTCAATCCCGAGCCTCCTACGCTGCTTTCTCAGACCGGCGCCTTTACCGACCTGGAGACGCTGACTCCCGCTGCCGGGCTGATCCCCTATGCTCCGGCCGCGCCACTCTGGAGTGACCGGGCCGTCAAGCGCCGCTGGGTGGCGATTCCCAACGATGGCACCCACAACACGCTGACCGAGAAGATCGTGTTCTCTGAAGAAGGCGAGTGGGACTTCCCGGAGGGCTCCGTCTTTATCAAGCACTTCGAGATGCCCTCCAAAGCCGATCCAAGCAAGGTGGTTCGCCTGGAAACCCGCTTCCTGGTTCGCGGCTATGACGGGTATTACGGGTTCACCTACAAGTGGAATCTCGCAGGCACCGACGCGGTGTTGCAGACCGGCGGCAGCAGTGAGGTGATTCCCGTGGAACAGGCCGATGGAAGCCCCGGCGCACAGGACTGGAATTACCCCAGTCGCTCTCAATGCATGGAATGTCACCAATCCGCCGCGGGCCGCGTCCTGGGCCTGAAAACCCGGCAGGTGAACTGGGATTTCAACTACCAGGCCGCTGGTACTCAGAATCAGCTGAGCTACCTGGATTCCCTCAACATCTTTCACGTGGCGCTGAACAGTTCCAACTTTGGAAGCTACACCACCTCCAAAGGGATCAAGGATACCTCCGCCACGGAGCAACACCGGATCCGCTCCTATCTGGATTCCAACTGCTCCAACTGCCACCGCCCGGGAGGAGTCGCCGGTCGAGCCCAGTTCGATGCACGGCTCACGACGCCATTTGCGCTTGCGGGAATCGTCGGCGCGGCGCCCAGCGCCGAAACCCTGGGCCTGACCGATCCGCAACTCGTCAAGCCGGGGGACTATCAGAATTCCCTCATTTACCACCGGGATAGCGTACGAGGGGAAGATGCCCAGATGCCCCCGCTGGGAACCAACATTACGGATCCAGACTACCTGGCTCTGCTGGAGAACTGGATCTCTCAACTCTCGCCCGATGACGTCGACTCAGGTGCTGCCCGTGGCCTGAACGGTTCCTACTACAGCGGCCTGAACTTCCAGCAACTAGTGATGGAACGGGTCGACCCAGTGGTGGACTTCAACTGGGGCGGCGGCGCTCCCTCGACTCAAATGCCGACCAATGACTTCTCGGTCCGTTGGACTGGCTACATCAAGATTCCCGAAACGGGCACCTACACTTTCTACACCACCACGGATGATGGCGTACGGCTCTGGCTGGATGGCATGCAGGTCATCAACGACTGGACCAATCATCCTGCCAAAGAGTTCTCTGGGTCCCTGGTTCTGCTGAAGGATCAGATTGTTCCGGTGACGATGGAGTACTTTGAGTCCGGCGGAGAAGCCGTCGCCAAGCTGGAGTGGTCCGGCCCCGGCATCAGCCGAACCGTCATCCCCAATGAGCAGTTGCAGACGGAACTGACGGACAGTCAAGATCCCGATCCCGATCCGGACCCGAATCCAAACCCTGATCCCGATCCGGACCCCGATCCTCAACCAGATCCTGATCTGCCGCCTCTGGCCGGCCCCAGCGAGGGCGTGCCTGCCTACAACGGATCCTGGCAGCTTCTCCCCTCGGCCGATGGGACCAAGCCGGTGGAACGCCACGAAGGCGATTACCTGGCCATCTCCAACAAGCTTTACCTCCTTGGAGGCCGTGGCACCAAACCGGTGCAGACCTACGATGCATCTACGAATACCTGGACCAATCAATCCGCCGCGCCTTTCCAGATCCACCACTTCCAGGCAGTGGAATGGGGCGGCAAGATCTACATCGTGGGCGCCTTCACCGGCAACTACCCGGATGAAGATCCCGTGCCGAACGTCTACATCTATGATCCTGCCAACGATACCTGGACGCAGGGTCCGGAGATCCCTGTCGACCGGCGCCGCGGCGCCACTGCTGCCGTGGTCTACAATGACAAAATCTATGTCATTGCCGGTAACACCAAGGGGCACCAGAACGGTTGGGTCTCCTGGTTTGATGAGTTCGATCCCGCGACGGGACAATGGACGTCGCTTCCCGATGCTCCCCGGCCCCGGGACCACCACCGCGCGGTTCTCTTTGAAGACAAGCTCTATGTGGTGGCGGGACGCCGGTCCAACGATCCCATCCAGAACGTCAAGGCCAACACCATCGTGGAGATCGACGTCTATGACTTCGCCACAGGCGAGTGGTCGACCCTTTCCCGGCCGCTACCGACGGAACGCGCCGGAGCCGCGGTGATCAAACACGGACGTGAGATTCTGGTTCTGGCGGGTGAGTCGCTGAACGGCAATCACAATGAAGTGGAAGCCCTGGACGTCATCAATGGAACCTGGCGCATCCTTCCCCCTCTGGTGCAGAAGCGCAACGCCCCGGGCGGCGCCTCCTTCCAGAACCGGTTGTTCGTCACCGTGGGTGCTCCCGAACCGCAATCCGCCAACCAGGAGTTCCTGGACCTGGATCCCCTCCCGTTCCCTGACGGAGGGGTTCCCATCACTGGAAACACAGGCACGGATCCAGGCGATATTGGCGATCAGGCCGGGCTCCTGGGCGCCTACTACTCCGGCCAGAACTTTGCGACCTTGAAGTTCGAACGAGTCGATGCAGGAGTGAACTTCAGTTGGGGCAACAACGGTCCCGACGCGGCTCAGCTGACCAACGACAACTTCTCGATTCGCTGGACCGGTCACGTCACCATTCCTGCTACTGGGAGCTACACCTTCTACACGCAGACTGATGACGGCGTCCGGCTCTGGCTGGATGACGAGCTGCTCATTGAAGACTGGGAGTCTCAACCGACATCCGAGAATTCGACCACCCTCTTCCTGCAGCAGGACCAGGTGGTCTCCATCAAGATGGAATACTTTGAGAATGGCGGCGGTGCTGTCGCGAAGCTTCTCTGGTCAGGACCGCTCTTTGCCAAGACTGCCATTCCGGCCAGCTACCTGAGCACCGTGGGTCCTGGTGGAACCCCCGACCCGGATCCCGATCCTCAACCTGACCCGGACCCAGATCCACAACCGGATCCTGACCCAGAACCAGATCCCGATCCACAGCCTGATCCAGACCCGGACCCGGATCCAACTCCGATGGATAACGGCCTGCTGGGCACTTACTTCTCCACGATCGATCTCAGCGGGACTCCGGTAACTCGCGTGGATCCCGTAGTCGACTTCAACTGGGGAGGAGGCGGCCCAACCAATCTCACGGTGACCGACAACTTCTCCATCCGCTGGACCGGATTCGTGACCATCCCCGAGACCGGTGACTACACCTTCACCACCACTACGGACGATGGCGTACGCCTCTGGCTGAATGACGTCCTCATGATCAATGACTGGCAGTCTCAGCCGCCCACGGAGAATCCAGCGACTCTTTCGCTGGTGCAGGGCCAGGTCGTGGCTATCAAGATGGAATACTACGAGAAGGGCGCCGGTGCGGTGGCCAGCTTGAAATGGTCTGGACCCGGCATCAGCAAGTCCATCATCCCCACTCAGTATCTGACCACGACAGATCCCGGGACGGGCGTGGATCCCACCCCGGACCCAGACCCAGATCCGCAGCCGGATCCTGACCCGCACCCCACGCTGGAGAACGGTTTTGCCGGCTCCTATTTTGCCAACCAGACCCTCACCGGAGTGCCGCTACAGCAATTGGATCCCGTGATTCACTTTGATTGGGGTGGAGGCCGCCCGGCTATCCTGCCTTCCAATGACAACTTCTCCATTCGCTGGGAAGGCTCGATCGTGATCCCGGCAGCGGGCGCCTACAAACTCCACACCATTACCGATGACGGCGTCCGCCTGTTTGTGAACGGCAATCTCGTCATCAACGACTGGAAGCTTCATGCGCCCAAGCAGAATACCTATTCTTTCACAGGTCAGGAGAACCAGATCCTGAACGTGGTCATGGAGTTCTTCGAATCTGGCGGAGGCGCAGTCGCGAAAATGGAATGGGAAGGCCCTGGAATCAGCCGTGGAACTGTTCCGGCCGAGCAGGTGTTCCAGAATCAGGCCAGCGCGGAAGCCTACCTGAACCCGCCGGCGACATCCTCCTACACATCCATCAGCCAGCCTGGTTCCAGCAGTTCAGGCTCCACCACGGATCAAACCACGGTGGCGACGCCCGGACTCTACACCCTGCTCCTGCCCTTGCCGGACTCCCTGGTGGATAACGGAGATGGGTTCGGAACCCTGGTCGTGAACAATGACCTCAGCGGCAGCTTGAGCCTGACCATGCCGGACGCCTCCTCCTTCACCCAGGACGTCCAGGTGACCGCAGAGGGCATCGTGATCAACACCACCAATGGCACGGGCGACCAGTTGACCGGAACTCTCATCTGGCGGGATCTAACCGGTGTCAGCGACCTGGATGGAGAGTTGACCTGGACCCTGCAATCGCTCTCGAATCCAATTACGATCGTACTGATCGGCTCCACTTACACGGAGGGAACGCTGGAAAGCCTGCTGGGCAGCTCCGCGAAGCTGGCCCTGGCGGGAAGCGGCGTGAATCAGACCCTGGACGTCACCATCAGCGGCAACAGCGTCTCCGCCACGGGAGAGGTGAATATGGGTACCTTTGATCCCGCGACGGGCAGCTTCAGTTGGGCGCTCAATTCCTTCACCGTGGAAGGTGTCTTCTATGAGGATCAATCGCTGATTGGCGGTTACTTCCACGATGGAGCCACGCAGACCGGCCAGATGCAGATCCGGCCACCAAGCCCGTAAGCCGCGCACAGATCGGCTCAGCTGGGTTTTCGCCCGATGGCGGAGACCCAGCTTTGAGCGAACATTCCCCCGTCCTGCTGGCTCCACTGTCGCAAGACCTGAGCGTCTTCGCCTTTGCCCGCGGCCTCCAGTTGCTCAGCCAGGTAGTTCCCGATGGAGAGGAGCGAGGCGTAGCACTCGTAGCGGGCGCTCATTTGCACCTGGGTGAATCCTGCGTGAGCCAGCCAGGAGCCTAGTTTGCGTCCAGCCAGGACGTCTCCACCCTTTGCCTTTTGGAGATCCTGATAGGTTTGAATCGCCGCCGTCAATTCGATCGAAGGCGGAGCCAGCACAAATCCGCCCCAATCCGGACTGCAGATTCCCGCGATACCTCCCGGTCGCAAAACCCGGAAGATCTCTGCCGCTGCCTTTTCCGGCTCCGGCAAATGCTCGAAGAGCGCATGACTGAAGACGCGATCAAAGCTGGCATCCGGGAACGGGAGATCATCACCGGAAGCTTTCAGGAACCGGAGGTTCTCCAGTCCCAAATCAAAGGCTCGTCGTTGGGCTTCCTCTACCTGGGATTCCGCAAAATCCACTCCCACCACCTCGCCGGACGACAGAGTCTGAGCCAGCCCAAGCGTGATGGTTCCCGGGCCGCAACCGACGTCCAGGAGTCGGCGGCCGCCGCTCAATGCTTCCTGGAAGAACGCCCCATGACTCTCCAGCGAGCGCATGGCCATGAAATTCACCGATGTGGGGCTGTGCCCTGGCGTGTAAGTCGAGCTCATTTGATTTTCCCGTTCCAAACCTCCATGATCAAGACAGGGTTGGGCACCAGCCTGCATGCCGCCCCAGTCCCGGGATCTGATGTTCCCCCGGCCCTGAACCTTTCATGAAGCTTTGGTCCGTTCCCGTCATCGCCGCCTTTGTCCTGGTGATCTTTCTCAGCCTGCTGCCCTTGGGGATGATGTCCTTTGGACCGGAGAGAGGCGCGCGCGCGGCTAATGCCATGAGCCGGAATGCCTGGTTCATTGGCTGGGTCGTGACCATGGCGATCTGCCAGGGCGTGCTCCTGATCCGCGTCGCGCCCAGCGAGAATCGGCCTCGCGCCCGTCGCAAGCTATTGCCGGCCATCATCGCTACCTCCCTCTGCCTGAGCTTGTTGCTCACGATGGTTCTCCTGATGCTGCCGCTCGGCATCAAGGGCGACCGAACTCTGAATGTCGCCTTTGACGTCTCCCGTTCGGTATATCCCTTCAAATCGGAGTTGCTGCTACCCCTCACCCTCGTCGGTTTCGTGATCGCCCAATGGGTGGTCTGGACGGTGCTCCTGCAGAAGTATGCGGACCCCGCCAATCCCGGCCACTTCATGGCCCGGCTGACGCGGTGGCTGGTGGCCGGAAGCGTGGCGGAGCTAGTGGTCGCCGTGCCCTGCCATGTATTGGCTCGGAAGCGGGACGATTGCTGCGCTCCGCTGGTGACCTTCTGGGGAATTGTCACAGGAATCTCCATCCTGCTGCTCTGCCTCGGTCCAGCCGTAATGTACCTCGTGCAGGATCGTCTGCGTAAGAAGGGGTTGAAAGGCTGAGCTTTTAGAATGAGACCAAGTTGAGACTGTGATCCCCAAGATCGATATCGCTGCTGTCCGTGACCAGTTCCCCATCCTCCAACGCGAGGTCCAGGGAAAGCCTCTGGTGTATTTGGACAACGCCGCCACTTCCCAGAAGCCTCAAGCGGTCATTGATGTGCTCAACCGCTTCTACGAGTTTGATAACGCCAACATCCATCGCGGCGTCCACTATCTGAGCGTCCAGGCCACGGATGCGTATGATCAGGCTCGCGATACCCTGGCCAAAGCCTTCAATGCGGAGCACTCCTCCGAGTTGAT
>JBHIXE010000305.1:0-6737 GCA_041984905.1 Verrucomicrobiales bacterium
CCGTCAACAACCCCGAGCGCGTGGGGGGCCTGGCCTTGATTCCCATGTGGTTCGAGGCCCTGGCCGACCAGCCCGATCGCTGCGCGGCGATCCTGGAGGACTTCCTGGAACGCCAGGAATCCAAGTTCAACGAACGCCAGCTCTATTTCGCCTTTAGCGGGGCGACGCGACAGTTCCCCAAGACGCCTATCGAGGTGACGCCCGAAGAGCGCAAGACGCTCGACGCGAAGATTCCGGGGTTTACGATCGAGACCTGGACGATCGATCAGTTGGTCCGCACGATTTTCCTGCTGGTCCTGGCTGAGCAACCCAAGGAGGCTTTCTTGAAGTCCTTCACCGCCCTTCTCGACACCGCCGACATGCGGGAGACCGTGGCCATCTATGCCGCCTTTCCCCTCCTGCCCTATCCGGAGGAACTAGTGCCCTTTGCCCGGGAAGGTTTGCGGTCCAATATCGTGGACGTCTTTGACGCGATCGCTCTGCGTAACCCATTCCCCGCCAAGCACTTCGATGAGGAAGGCTGGAATCAGATGGTCCTCAAGTGCATCTTCATCAGCCGCCCCCTCTGGCTGGTGGAAGGAATCGAAGAAAGAGCCAACCCCACCTTGGCGGAAGCTCTCTCTAACCTGGCGCACGAACGCTGGGCCGCGGGCCGCTACGTCACGCCGGAACTCTGGCGCTCTTGCCAGTGTCAGCTGACCGATTCCATTGCTGAAGACCTGAAACGCGTTGCGAAATCCGATGAAGCGGGTCAGAAGGAAGCGGTTGCGCTGATCCTGGCCGCGACCGGGGATTCGCGGCTGGAATCCCTCCGGCCTGAGCTCGAGAAGCCACTCGCCCGCATCCAGAATTCTGAACTCAGCTGGGATTCGCTGGGTCAAAGTCTCCAGGCATAAGTCAAGCCAAGCCAAACCTCCCTACCCCATGAAGTTTCTTGATTCCCACGTTCACATGGTCTCGCGGACCACGGATGACTACCAGCGTATGGCAGCCGCCGGCACGGTCGCGATCATCGAACCTTCTTTCTGGCAAGGTCAACCGCGCACCACGGCGGGTTCCTTTAAGGACTACTACAACACCCTGTTGGGATTTGAGCGATTCCGCGCCAGCCAATTCGGCATCAAGCACTACTGCACCATTGGGCTCAACCCCAAGGAAGCGAACAATGAGCGCCTCGCCGATGAAGTGATGGAGCTCTTGCCTCTCTATGTGTGCAAGGAAGGCGTCGTGGGGATTGGCGAGATCGGGTTCGATGACCAGTCTAAGGCGGAGGAGAAATACCTGCGGCTCCAGGCCGAGCTCGCGCTCGAAGCGGACCTACCGATCCAGATCCACACTCCACACCGCGACAAGAAGACAGGAACCATCCGTACGATGGATGTCCTCGAAGACGTCGGCGTCTCCCCTTCCAAGGTGATCATCGATCACAACAATGAGGAAACCGTGAAAGCGGTATTGGATCGTGGTTACTGGACGGCCTTCACGATTTATCCGCATACCAAGCTCGGCAATGAGCGGATGGTCGAGATCATGCGGGAATACGGCGCGGAACGCATCATCATCGATAGCGCCGCCGATTGGGGAATCAGTGATGCCCTGGCCGTGCCTAAGACGGCGGCTCTTATGAAAGAGTCCGGCATCTCGATGGAAGATATCGAGCGGGTCTCCTATCAGAATCCTCTGGAAGCCTACGGCCAGAGCGGCCAGATGCAGGAATCCGATTGGGAAGAATCAGAGGGAGTCGATCCCAAGGCGCTCTTCGAGGGCAATACCCTCCTGCGCGGAGGCATGGATATCGACGCCGCCATGGCGGGCGATTCCAAGCTGATTAAGTAGTGACCGGCAATCGATTATCTCCCACTCAACCCTGGCCAAATCATCAGGGACAGCGCAAAGAAGAGCGCAAGTTCCCGATCGGTGCGCTTCAATCGAGACCAAGCCTCCAGGGCACCAGCAACTTCTCCTACTGCCAACATCGCTTCGCTACGAGTGAACGACCGTGAAAGGTTGTAATCGGCATCATGCCGCTGTTCCTGAAGTTGGACGAATGCATCGACTACCGTACTAAGGTCCGCATTTGCAGGGGGATTGAATTGAGGCCAAAGCAACTGGAGTTGGGGAGACCTGGGCTTGGATTTGCGGAATTCTTCACACACGTTCTTCATTCTTCCGTGAATGAACGAGCGGGCTGCAAAATGCCGAAGACTTAACCTTTGATTGGCGCCGCCAATGATCAAGGCGGTTCCCTCATCAATCAAGAGATGGAAGAGCGCGTAATACGCCGTCGAAACCGCACGTCGAAGGGTCGACTGTTTGGGACGACGAGGCTCTCTATTTGCCAACACCCGCGCTTGGGCAAGAAGGTCTCTCCCTAATGATGCCATTTGACAACCCTAAGGAAGTTCGGACTCCAACCGAACATAAACATAGGGATAATACTGCTCGTTGGTAGCCTCCCAGATCCTGCTTCGAACCCAATCGACCACCGGCTTTAACTGAGGCCATGTCAACATATCTTGAGGGGTGTCGTCAGGATAGACCAAGTGGGCGTAGTAGGCCTCCTCTCCCGAATGATCAATCCCAAAATCTAGAGAAACCCGACTGGGTCGAGGAAACTCGACAGGCATTTCACTCGGCTGAATTTGCGCCGATAAGTCAGGGATTATATGTGCTGGTGATGGCATCAGGTCGAGTAGTTCTATATCGGAATACCCAATCCGTATCAAGCAATCTATCAGCAACCGTCACAAAGGCAACGTCTACAGGATAGCTAGATGAACATGAGTCGCCCCGCTCCCCTCACCCTTCCAGCGCCTTCACAGACAGGCGCGTCATGAGCGTGTTTGTCTGCCCCGCCCCAACGCCCCGGACGTCGTCCTCGGCGTTGGCGGTCTCGAGACAGACGAAGTCGTGATAGCCCTCGTCTGGCAGGTCGCCCATCTTCTTGGAGTGCTCGATCCAGGGGTTCCAGACCACGGACGTGCCGCTGCCACTCTTTTCAACCACGATCGTACGATTCAGACTGTAGTCATCCAGCATCATGGTTCCGCTAGAGTAGTAGATGCGATTGACCTCCATGTGAAAGTCGATCTCCCCACTCTGCTGGCGTTTGGTCCGCTCACCCACGTAGTCAGAGAAGCTGGTGTCGTCCAGCCCGCGCACCTTGATCTGTTCCACCTCACCCACCGCAAAGTAGGTGTGGAGCGCCTGGCCCAAGGTGATGTCCGCATCGGCGGTATTCGTGGTTTCCAGGGTCACGGTCAGTTGCGTTCCCACGATGACATGCAGCTTCAACTGAAAGGGATGCGGCCAGAGCTTGAGTGTGTCTTCATCGCTTTCCAGGTGAAAGCGGAACTCCGTCCCTGCTTCGGTCTCCTCGATGGATTCGACTTCCCAGAAACGATTCCGGGCGATGCCGTGCGCGGGCTTGGAAGGATCCGTGGGATGCTTGTTGAACCAGGGCCAGCAGACGGGGATGCCGCCGCGAATCGCCTGCCCTTCCTCGAAGACCGCGTCAGGGCTCAGAAAGAGGACGGGCTTCTCTCCGATCGGCGCCCAGGTCATCACATGGGCCCCATGCAGGGCTATGGACGCCGTGGCCTGGGAATTCCGCACTTCAAATACGGGGTATCCTTCGACAGGATAAGAAATATTGACACTATCTGGCAAGTTCATGGCTCGATTTGCGACCAACTTGCATTGCCCTCATCCGTCTGTCCAATCGGCGAAAGCCGAATATTTCGCGCCCTCGGACCGACTAACTTTTGAAATACCCTACCCACCTCCTCCCCTATGAGATGGTTCCCCAAGACCCAACCGGTGCACTCCGCCGAAGATGCGGAAGTGCCTCACCTGACACATCCCAACGCCCATCCTCCCAAGGACGAACCTGCCCTGGACGCCTATTCCAACTCGGTGACGACAGCCGTGGAAAAGGCCGGACCCGCCGTGGTGCACGTGTCGTCCAAGCGCGGCCGGGGCGAGGGCTCCGGATTCCTCATCACCCCCGATGGATTTCTGGTGACGAACAGTCACGTCGTCCAGGGCCAACGTGAGTTTGCCATCACCCTGCAGACCGGCGAAACCATGGAAGGCACGCTCATCGGCGACGATCCCTTCACGGATCTGGCGCTGGTGCAGATTCGCTCCAACACCAAGCTTCCTCACATTGGCTTTGCGCAGGCGGAGTCCCTCAAAGTGGGCCAAATGGCAATTGCTTTAGGCAGTCCCCTGGGATTTCAACAGACGGTCACCGCAGGTGTGGTCAGCGCGTTAGGACGAAGCCTACGCACGGAAAGCGGCCGGCTGGTCGATGACGTCCTGCAAACAGACGCGTCCTTGAATCCTGGCAACTCTGGCGGTCCGTTAGTCAATAGCCGGGCGGAAGTGATTGGTGTAAACACCGCCGTGATCCGCCCTGCCCAAGGCATCAGTTTTGCCATCAGTTGCAAGACCGCTCTCTGGGTGGTGACCGAGCTCATCACCAAGGGCCACATCGAGCGATCCTTCCTTGGTATCGCCGGCCAGAACGTCGAGTTGCACCCTGCTATCCTTCGTCATCTCCGCCTGGAGAACAGCTCCGCGGTGCTCGTGTTTGAGACGGAACGCGGCGGCCCAGCCCAACTGGCGGGTCTACAGCGCGGCGATCTGGTGATCGGATTCAACGGTCAACCCGTGAAGGGAATCGACGATCTGCATCGCCTGCTGGAAGGCAAGAAAGCCGGCCAGAAGTTTCCGCTCCGCATCATCCGCGAGGGCAAAGTCTTCGACGTGCAGATCGAGCCGAAAACGCGGAAACCTTAGTGCATCCGCAGTACCAGAACGGTTCGTAAGGCGTATCAGTTCATATTCAGGCTTTTCGCCTCCACGCGAATTTGCCATACTGGATTTTCGACGGCGTTCCCCCCACCACGACGGCGAAACCTCAAAACCCCAATATCCTGTGAACGGAGGCCTTGCGAACGTTCTTGTATCCATCGTACTATTCTTGACGAGCTGCCCGCTGGCTGCTCAGAAAAACGAACCGGTTATCATCTCCGGTAGTAATCGTACTTCTATTGTCCTCGCGACCGCGGCAAATACGGACCGGGTGGCCAACCTGTGCCTGGACCAAGTCAATGCCTACCGAAGGTCACTGAAACTCAACGCCTTAAAGGTGGAATCCCATCTACAGAAGACCGCCCAGGACTTTGCGGACTTCATGGCGGACACGGGCAAGTATGGGCACCAGGCGGACGGCAAAACCCCTTCCATCCGTGTGGAGGCGCACGGGTATGAATACGCACTTATCCTGGAGAACATTGCCTATGCTTACCGGTCGGCCGGCTTCTCATCCCAGGAACTTGCCTCTCAGTTCGTCCAGGGCTGGAAGGATTCTCCGCACCACCATGAGGCCATGATCCATCCTCACGCCACGGAGACAGCAGTGGCGATTTCCCGCGCTGGCAGCGGTTATTACTATGCAGTTCAACTCTTTGGCCGGCCTCAAAGTTCCAAGTACCAGTTTCGGATCGTCAATCAAAGCCGGAGCAAATTTCTGTACACTGTCCGCACCGTAGACGATCCCAAGTCAGAGCAGCAGATTGACCTGAACCTGCGGCAGATCCGGATCCACACGGTCTTCCTCCCCACGGAAATTCACTTTCCCTGGTTAGGAGATACGGACTGGATCCAGGTGACGCCGGATTTCAATTACACCATCATGCAGGATCGTCAGGGCGAATTTGCCATCCAGGAGAAGAAGGCGAAACAACCCTAACTGGCTCACACGGAGGGGTAGACCCAGGGCGCTCGGTAGTCGCGACGCAGCAATGCATTGGCCTCCTCATCACCCGGGATCAGTTCCTTTTCACCATCCCAGTTGATGCTGCGGCCGAGCTTCCAGCTGAGCATGCCTAACAGGCTCAGATTCGTCGCTTGGTGGCCAATCTCGGCATTGGCCACAGTGGATTTACCGGTCTCAATCGCTTCGATGAAGTCATTCCAGAGCGGCGGCACATTGTGCCCGTCCTTCTCGTCGTCGAACTGCGGATCTTCGTGAATGATCTGGCCGCTCTTCTTGGCCGGGTAGAAGGTCCAGCCATCTCGCCAGCCCATGTGGAAGGTTCCTTCCGTGCCGTAAAAATAACAACCCACCGAGGTTTTCTCCGCTTCGTTCCCGGCGAAGCGACGATGTTCCCAAACCGTGGTAAAGCTCTCAAACTCATAGGTCGCAACCTGGTGGTCCGGCGCGTCGGAGGTCTGCTCCTCATCAGTCAGAATGGGTTCTCCCTTAATCGGTCGACCACCGGTGGAGTACACTTTCTTAGGATACTTCTCGTCCGTCCACCACAGCACCTGATCCAGCCAGTGCACGCCCCAGTCTCCAAGGGTGCCATTGGCGAAGTCCAGGTAGTTACGGAACCGGCCCGGATGAATACCCCGATTGAAGGGCCGCAAGGGAGCGGGCCCGCAATAAAGGTCCCAATCAATATAGGAAGGCGTGGGACTGTTCGGGCTGGGAGACTCCGCGCCTCCCCCTCCATGGGCGAAACAGCGCACCATGCCGATCTCTCCCGCTTTCCCTTCCTTGAGAAACTTCATGCCGCTGACGTGATGCGGTCCAATCCGTCGATGGAGCCCCACTTGCACAACCCGGTCCGCAGCTTTGGCGGCATTCACCATGGCTCGGCTTTCCTGGATGGTGTGGCCGGTGGGCTTCTCCACGAAGACATGAGCACCTGCTTCCACTGCCGCAA
>JBHIXE010000305.1:6747-7068 GCA_041984905.1 Verrucomicrobiales bacterium
TCGATGTCCTCATTGGCGAACATCTCCCGGTAGTCCGTGTAGAGCTTGGGAGTCACCCCCGTTAGATCACTCACCTCCTCAGCGCAGATCTCGGATGCATCCGAGTCCACATCACAGAGCGCCACGGGCTGGCAGCTACCGGACTCAATCGCGACATTGAGGATATTCATCCCCCACCAACCGGAACCAATGAGGGCGGTGCGATACTTCTTGCCGGATTTGGCACTGACACGGGCAAAAGGAGCAGCGAGCGCAGCTCCACCCGCTTGGAGGAGAAAGGAACGTCGGTTGGTCGTCACCGCGCCAGTAAAGTAGGCGCCA
>JBHIXE010000306.1:0-7065 GCA_041984905.1 Verrucomicrobiales bacterium
GCCTATTCCTTCCCGACTACTGAATACGCCTCCGCTTCAAAAAGGTCTGCACGATGAGATCCGTATCCCCTGGATTATTAAACGCCGATTCTGGGATCACCTGGTAGTGCTGAGAATTGGGAGCAACGGCCAACCCCTGGGGGATTCGCTCTACCCGAAACAGCTTTTCCCAGGCCATCTCGGCCACCTCTCCCTGGTTCTCCACCCGGATTGCCTCGTCACCGAACTGCCAGACGACCTCCGATCCAAGGGTGTAGCTCGATTGGAAGTGTAGCTTTTCTGCGGTGCGACGTTTCGCTTCCAGGGCAAAGGCCAGGATGGAGACCGTCACTAACGCGACGGGGAGCATGCTGAACCCTAGCGTGATTCCATAGATCAGTCCTCCCAGAAGCCCGGCTCCGGCATAGGCGAATTGAAAATACCGACCGGGATTGAGCTTCCTCATGGCGGCATGGCGCAGGTGCCGGTGAGATTCGTCGATAAGAAAGCGGGCTTCGATCATGATGACTCACATTGGTACTGGAATCCTCTATATCTAGCTCAGACGCGCCCGCTTGGCCAGCCTGCGATCTCTTCTCCTGTCATCACCCCACCTTTCAAGGCCGGTCCAAGGCTTGACTCCTACGGGTTTGTTGTGGATTGATTGGCCGCATGAAACTCCCCGCCTTGTTTGGCCTTTTTCTCCTTTTGACCGCATCGCTGGCCTCTGCGCAGGAGGGCATTGCCGTGGTCGATTTTGAGTCTCTCATTCTCGCCCATCCCAAGGCGGAGGCCCTGAAGACGACCTTGATGAAACAAGGAGAAAACGCCGCGAGCGTGGTCATCGCCAAGAGTGAGCAGTTGAAGCGGCTCAAGGAAGAGGCGGACATCTACCAGGCCAAAGGACTCGCGTTCCTGGAACAGGGCGAGCGACTCCGGTTCGAGAAGGTGCAGCAGGAAGCTCTGCGCATTCAGAACGAACTTCTCGAGCTGGATAAGAAGACCCGAGCCGAGATGTCTCAGATCCGGTTGGAAGGCCGCACTGAGATTGCCAAGGAGGTGCAAGCTCTCATCAAAACGGTGAACAATGGCCGTTTCGCCGTTGTTCTGGATCTTTCCTTCATTTCGACCGAAGGATTTCCCCAGGTCCTCGACTACCCCGGCGCCACAGACATCACTGAAGAAGTGAAGGAAAAGTTGCCGAAAGAGTAGACCGATTGTGGGCGCCAAACGAAGTCCCCTTCGTGAATAGCGTGAACGGACATTCTCAGGTGAAACCTTTTCTGCCTCTTCTCCTGCTCAGCTTCGGGCTCATCGCGGCGCAGGCTCAAGACACCCTCATCCCCAGGATTGCCGTCGTCGACATGACGGTGGTTTTTCTGGCGCATCCCGAGACAGTGAAGGCCGAAGGTGCATTGGAGTCTCAGCGAAAAGAGGCTCGTGAGATCTTCAAGACCAAGTCTGAGGAGCTGAAGAAGGTTCTGCAGGAGCACCAGAAGGTCACCGCAGACCTGGTCGCAGCGGGCAGCGCAGCATCGAGCTCGGACAAAGCCGCCGCGAAAGCGCTTCTTGATAAGGCGATGAAGCTGGAGAAAGAGATCGCCGATCTGCGCACGACACAGGAAAGCGATCTGAAACGAGGCTATGTGGATGAGCGCCGCCGCATTCTCGGACAAATTCAAAGCGCCATCGCCAAGTTCAATGCGGATGGCGGCTATCACTTAATCCTGGACAAGTCCGCCGCCTCGGCGAACGGGATTCCGCAAGTCCTGCATGCGCCTGGGGTCGATGATATCACCGAGAAGATAATCGCGTTGATTCAGGAGGAGGCCAATCAGTGAGCAAGGTTCGGCTGCCCGTGGATCGGCTGGCCGAGCTCTGGCCTTCCCATGACACAGGTTTGGGGGTGGGAGCTTTGCTCCATGGAGCCTCCACCAATTCCAAGCTCGAGAGCACGCTGGAGGTGCTTTGCCGGCTACAGGATAGGGGCGCCTTTCGGCTGACGGCGTTGTTCGGCCCCCAGCACGGTTTTCTGGGCACCACCCAGGATAACATGATCGAGTGGTCGGGATTCACCCATCCCCGGTTGGGAATTCCAGTTTACAGCCTCTACGGCGAGCATCGGGAACCACCCCAGGAGATGCTTCAGGACATTGACCTGCTCTTCGTGGATCTGGTGGATGTAGGCGCCCGTTACTACACCTTTATCTGGACGCTCTTTCTCTGCATGAAGGCCTGCGAGGCAGCGGGAATTCCCGTGATCGTGGCCGACCGGCCTAATCCCCTCAACGGGCTGGTGACCGAGGGTGAGCCACAGAGAGAGGACCATCTCTCCTTTGTAGGGCTGCATCCCCTGCCCAATCGCCATGGCAAGACCATCGGAGAGTTGGCCGAGCAGTTTCGAACCGACCTGTTTCCGGGCTGTGAGCTCACGGTTCTGCCCATGGAAGGCTGGGATCGCGCCATGTGGTTCGACGAGACAGGCCTGCCCTGGGCCATGCCTTCCCCCAACATGCCAACCCTGGATACGGCTACGGTGTATCCCGGCATGTGTCTGTTGGAAGGCACCAATCTCAGCGAGGGCCGCGGCACCACGCGCCCCTTCGAACTCTTTGGCGCACCCTGGATCGAGAGCGATGAGCTGACTCGGCGGCTGCAGGCGCTTGATCTGCCCGGAGCCTGGTTTCGGGCCGTTGCCTTTGAGCCGACCTTTCAGAAGCATGCCCGCCAAGTCTGTCACGGCTGCCAGCTGCATGTGACGGATCGGGACGTCTTCCGTTCCTACCCGGTGGCGATCGAGATTCTGAAGTTGGTTCGAAACCTGCATCCGGAGGCATTCGCCTGGAATCCTCCCCCCTATGAATATGAGTATGAAAAACTGCCCATCGAGATTCTCACCGGCAGGCCTGTGGCAGACACCTTTGGCTAACCGCATGGCCATGGCCTGCCTGCTTGCCCTCCTCCTGGCTCTGCTGCTTCCCGTACCACTGCGAGCCAATCTCTTGCTGAGCGTGCCGGAGCCACAATACGGACTGCTGGCGGATCCGGATGAATACGCCACTGTGGTGGATCCGGAACAAGTCTCCGTAGGGCCCCAGAAGTTTGCCGAGCACTACCAGAGGCTCCAGCAGCATTACTTCGCCGTTCATGGAAAGCATCCGCCGGTCTATTACTTTTTCTGCACGGTTTACTTTACCCCACGCGAATCCGGCTTTCGCGAAGAACTCGGGTTCGACGTCACTCCTGACACCCGCTCAGCCCTGGGGGGACGCTACTTTCCCAAGAGTTTTATCCGCGCGACCACGGTGGAAGGTTTCGGGCGCATGGCGGAACCCACGAGCCGCGGTTCCCAGTACCTGAAGTATGACGGCCGCTGGGGCTTCGGCACTCGGCCCCTGGGAAATCGTAACAATACCCTGTTGCCCCGCACTTCCGCAGCAGTGCATCGCGGCAATCCGCTCCTTGGCAAAGGCACGCAGCTCAAGATTCTGGATTCCCAGATCTACAACTACTTTGGGGGCACTGCTTTCGAAACCGCCGACACAGGCGGAGGCCTGTTTCACAGCCAGATCGATCTCTATTGGGGTGAAGACGATCCGTTAGGGCCCCTCAACCTTTTTGAACCGATCAGTTGCCCGATTGCTGTGCGCTGGATCGTACCGGTGGTTGTAGAACCCTAACGAGATGCTAAGAGTGATGCTGTCAGGGGCGAAAAAGGGAAGACTTTGCCAAAAATGTCTTGCCGAGCTCCGCGCTTTCTTTAACACTTCTGTTTAGTTAGCACAGCTAAATTAAATGGAACCAGGCAGCGCCAACTCCTGGTTTCTTACTGCACACACTCACACTCTTACTACCCACCCATGCTGCAATTCAGTATCCTAGGAAGCGGAAGCGCGGGCAACAGCGCCATCGTCCGATCCGGACAGACGACTGTGATGGTCGATGCCGGACTCAGCGCAAGGCAGCTCGAGCACCGGCTTGAGGACATCGGGATCTCCGCGGATGATCTCGACGCCATCATCCTGACTCACGAACACGGTGATCACACCCGTGGTCTGGATGTCTTCCTGCGAAATCGATCCATTGAGGTCTTTGCCAACATCCGCACCAAGGCCGTTCTCGCCGACCGTATGAAGAGCGAAATTCCCTGGCGGATGTTCGATAGTGGTGATGTCTTCGAGGTGGGCGATCTCAAGATCCAAAGCTTTTATGTGCCCCACGATGCGGTGGAACCCATGGGATTCGTCCTGCGGAATGGGGCTGGCGCCCTGGGGGTGCTCAGTGACATTGGTCATGTGACCTCCTCAGTGCGTTCCTATCTTCAAGGCGTGGACGCTCTCTTCGTGGAAGCCAACTACGACGAGATCATGCTCCAGAACGATACCAAGCGTCCCTGGTCGACCAAGCAGCGGGTCGCTTCCCGTCACGGCCACCTTTCCAACGATCAAACTGCGGAATTGGTAGCCGAAATTGCCGCTGGTTCGCTCAAGACCGTCGTGCTGGGCCACCTGAGCCGGGATTGCAACTGCCCTGATACCGCCATGGCGACCATCAATCGTCAGCTGGCACAAGCAGGACGTCCCGAGGTGGAAGTCTCCTGCGCTATGCAGGACGAAGTCTTGCCCTTCAAATCGGTCGATGGCGCTCAACCTGTTGAGGCGATGCCAACTCGGGATCGAGTCCTGGAAGTGGAAGATCTCACTCAGACTCGCCGGATGCGTCCCACACCGATCACGGCCTGGACCGCGGCTCAAGAGTCCCTCTTCGACATCGACGATACCCCTCTTTCCAGCTGAGGCCCTTCCGGCGCCCGACGCGCGGATGAGATTTGTCCATGAAATCTCCTGGGTTTCATGGTTCTATTCCCGCCATCCGTGATTCCGCTCCAACCATCTTTCGAGGATTTCAAGGCATTGGCCGGCCAGGGCAACCTGGTGCCGGTCTACGCCGAGCTCACTGCCGACTACGAAACGCCGGTTTCCGCTTATCAGAAGCTGAGCCGGAGTGGCGGTTGTTCCTTCCTCTTTGAGTCCGCGGAACGCAGCGATCAGATCGGCCGATATTCCTTTCTGGGCAACAACCCACGCATGATCTTTACCGCTCGGGGGCGTAAGATCGAGGTGCGGGAAGGAGACCAACGCAGCACCCGCACCGTTCCCAAGAGTTCCGATCCGCTCGCGGAGTTGGAGACCTGGATGCAGCAGTACAAACCCGTGACCGTGGATGGGCTCCCCCTCTTCTCCGGCGGGGCGGTAGGTTACCTCGCCTACGATATGGTGCGCTTCTTTGAACCCACCGTCCCGGATCATCCACAGGATGACCTGGAGTTGCCGGACATGGTGTTCATGATCGCGGATTCATTGCTGGTCTTCGACCATCGCTTCCGCCGCCTTCAAGTGGTGGCCAATGTCTTTCTGGACGAACACCCGAACCTGGAGTCCGCCTACGAGTGGGCCCGAAAAAAGATCCTCAAGATGGTCGATGTCCTGAGGACTCCGCTTGAGTTCGTGCCCATGGCGCCTCTCAATCAGCCGACCAGCAAGCTCAACTATCGCAGCAACACCACCCGCAAGGACTACGAGCAGATGGTGCGGGACGCCAAGGAATACATTCACGCGGGAGATATCTTCCAGGTGGTGCCTTCACAGCGGTTTGAAGTCGCGTTCAAGGGGCAACCGCTCGATCTCTATCGCGCGCTTCGTCATATCAACCCCTCGCCCTACATGTTCTGTCTTCAGTTCGATGAAGGCTTTTCATTGGTCGGCAGTTCGCCGGAAGTGCATGTGCGCGCCATCAATCGGAAGATCGAAATTCGCCCGATCGCCGGCACTCGTTGGCGGGGCAAGACCGAAGAGGAAGACGAGGCACTGGCCCAGGATCTCCTCTCCGATCCCAAGGAACTGGCCGAGCACATCATGCTGGTGGATCTCGCCCGCAATGATGTGGGTCGCGTGGCCGAGTTCGAGTCGGTCCATGTCTCCGATTTTCAGACCATCGAGCGCTACAGTCACGTCATGCACATCGTCACGAACGTGGACGGTAAACTCAAGGAAGGCCTGAGCGCCTATGATGTGATGCGGGCGACCTTCCCTGCGGGCACCGTGTCGGGTTCTCCCAAGGTGCGTGCCATGCAGATCATCAATGAGCTGGAGAAGAGCAAACGCTGCGCCTATTCCGGTGCGGTGGGCTACTTTGGATTTGATGGGAACCACGACTCCTGTATCGCCCTGCGAACTGCCGTGGTGAAGGATGGCAAGGCCTACATTCAGGCTGGCGCCGGCGTGGTCGCGGACTCCGTCCCCTCCAAGGAATACGAGGAGACCGTCAACAAGGCCAAAGGCCTGATGCGCGCCGTCGATCACGCTCACTGGCTTGCGGAACAGGAATAGATTGAACCCCGTTTTCGGGGAAAATCGAGCCTGACTAATGCCGGGAGCGGCGCATCCCCTTCCCAAATCGGCATTTCCGGTAGATATTCTCACCGCGCCTGGGCTGAACGGGTGCACCTCTTTCCCATGAACCGCATTCGCACCGGCGCAGCATCCCTGAACCAGACGCCCCTGGATTGGAGCGGCAATCGTCGCCGTGTCCTGGAAGCGATCGAGCTCGCCCGGAAGGAAGACGTGACCTTGCTTTGCCTGCCGGAACTCTGCATCACCGGATACGGCTGCGAAGATGCCTTTCTCTCTTTGGCCGTGGCGGAACGTGCCTGGGAAGAACTGGAGGCGATCGCTCCCGAAACCAAAGGAATGGTCGTAGGCCTTGGTCTTCCCGTTTTTCTGCGGGGCGCCATGTTCAATGCGGCGGCTTTGCTCGTGGACGGAGAGATCGCTGGGTTGGTTGCCAAGCAGAACCTGGCTGGTGATGGACTTCACTACGAACCACGCTGGTTCAAACCCTGGAATTCACCGCATGTCAGTCAGGTCGAAATCGCAGGCCACTCCTATCCGATCGGCAATCTCATTTTCGAGTGTGGCGGAATTCGTATCGGGTTCGAGATCTGTGAGGATGCCTGGGCGGCACGACGTCCGGGACGCGATCTGTCACAGGCGGCCGTCGATCTGATCATGAATCCCAGTGCCAGCC
>JBHIXE010000307.1:0-7031 GCA_041984905.1 Verrucomicrobiales bacterium
TTGTGGTGCTGAACCTGCTACACGGTCCCGTCCATCCTTCATCCCTCATCCCCTTTTTCCCCACCCAAATCCCTGATATCCCCTAGGTGCTCGATCTTCACGTCCAGATTGTATCCATTGTCCGCCACTTGGAACTCAGCTCAGAACAAAGGGAGCAATTGCTCACGGAGATTCTGCTCTGGCCGGAGTTGCTCACGTTCGGCAACCGCCTCAAGACCATTCAGCGAAATCAGCAGGAGCTGGCGGAGTTGCTGCTCAAGAAGCGGAAGGTCCATGAAGTGCATGAACGGCAGGTCGCGGAGGAACCCACCCTGGGGCTGATTGAGATTGAACTGAAACCGCCCCTGCGCACCAAGACCTGGCGAGAGCCCATCACCCTCACTTTCGATTTCGTGGAATGGAAACATGAGGGCTCGCGGATTGCCTACTTCCCCTCCCTGCAGATTGAAGTGGTGACCTCTGAGAAGGATGACGCCCTGCAGATCCGGGAGGAACATCTCCGCACGGCGATCTTGAGGGGCAGCCATGCGGAAAGCCTCTTCAACCTGGCCCTGCTCCAGCGCACCCGGCACACGGAGATCCAGACGTCTCTGCTGAATCTCTACCCGGAGACGCCCAAGGAGCGCTTCGAGAAGTCGCTCTCGGACGACGTCAAGCAGAGCGAACTGCGGAAGGTCGGGATCAACATGAGTCAGCGTGGTCTGAGCACGGCGTATCACTACGATCACCACGTGGAACGGCTGGCCCAGATGCTCACGGGGCGTCGCGCCTTGAGTGTCCTCGTAGTAGGGCCACCTGGAGTTGGAAAAACCGCGATCATCCAGGAACTGGTGCGCACCCGCTCCAACCATGGCCTGGGAGGATTCGAGTTTTGGAAGACGAGCGGCGCGCGAATCGTGGCTGGGCAATCCGGGTTCGGAGATTGGCAGCAACGGTGCCAGCGGATTGCCGACGAAGCCCGGGAGCGGAATGCGATTCTCTACTTCGGCAACCTAGCCGAGCTGATGGAGACTGGCCGCGTTGGAGGACGGACTGAGAATATTGCAGGCTTCTTCCGGCCTCGGATGATGCGCGGCGAACTGCTGGCGATTCTGGAATGCACTCCCGAGCAACTCACCGTGATCGAAAAGCGCGATCCCCGGGTGCTGGACGGTCTGCGGATTCTGAAGATCGAGGAACCGGACGCCGAGACCGCCTTTGAGATTCTCCACAGCGTCGCGTTGAAGAAGCTCATCCACATGAATCACCGCGAGTTCAGCGAGGCCGCTCTGCAACGCATCGATGCCCTCCATCGGCGTTATCACGGATACTCTTCTTATCCCGGCAAACCACTGCGCTTTCTGGAGCGCCTCTGCTACGATCCGCCTCCAGAAGGCAGCGCTCTGACTGTGGAGCGCGTCAATCAGGCTTTCTCCGGGGAGACGGGACTCCCCCTGAGCTTGCTGGAAGACAACATCCAGTTGGACCTCGGCGAGATCCGCAACTGGTTCCGCAACCGCCTCATGGGCCAGGACCGGGCGGTCAACTACGTGGTCGATACGATCGCCATGATCAAAGCAAGGCTGGCCCGTCCCGGCAAGCCGCTCGCATCCTTCCTCTTCGTGGGGCCAACCGGCGTTGGGAAGACGGAGCTCGCCAAGTGTCTCGCGGAATACTTCTACGCAAGCCGGGAACGCATGATCCGGATCGATATGAGCGAGTACCACGCCCCCGGAAGCGCGACCCGCCTGGTCAGCAACGATCAGACGGAGAACGAAGGGATCCTGACCTCCCAGGTTCGGGATCAGCCTTTCTGCGTTGTCTTGCTGGATGAGTTTGAGAAAGCGGACCCGCAGGTCTTCGATTTGTTCCTGCAAGTGCTTGGAGAGGCCCGGCTCACGGATGGCGCCGGCAGAGTCGCGGACTTCAGCAATGCCATTGTGATCATGACCTCCAACCTGGGAGCCCAGAGCTTTCGAGCCGGGTCCACGCTGGGATTTGCTGGTGAGCAGGCTCCCGACCTGGGAGCGGAAGAACACTTCACCGCGGAAGCCAAGAAGATCTTCCGGCCCGAGTTCTTCAACCGGATCGACCGGATTGTGCCCTTCCTCCCCCTCAATCGGGAAACCCTCCAGGGTATCGTGAGCAAAGAGCTGGAGGATATCCAGAGGCGGGACGGGCTGCGGGAACGGCGGCTTCATCTGGACCTGACAGACAGCGCTCTGGAAGACGTCATGGAGCATGGTCACGATCCCCGTTTCGGCGCACGTCCCCTGCGCAGGGAGCTGGATCAGAGGATCTTGCGCCGGGTCGCGGGTCAACTCAATGAGGATCCCGGCAAACAGCGCGGCACGCTCTCTGTTTCGGACTCTGGCGTCACCTTGCAACGGGCCGAGGAGAATCGCACTCAGCAAACCGAGGAGCTTACCAAATTGGAGGAAGTGTCCAAGATTCGTCGCAAGTTCCAGAGATTGGTGCGCGCCGCCTTTGTCGGCGAACTTTCCAGCGAACAGTATCGCCTGGATCGACGCATTACTGCCCATCAGGCCACTGGTGAGGGCGATAATGAAGAGATCAGCCGGATTTACGCCCGGAAACGCGTGATCGATCGACTCCTGAACCGGCTAGAGAATGAAGTGATGCGGATCACCTCTTTTGAAGAGGCCCTGCTCATGCGAGTCACGGGTCATGATGTGGAATGGGAGGATCAGCTGCGCTCCGTATCCCTCGGTCACTATCAGGACCTGTTGGTGGACTTGTATGCTGGTGCGGAGAAACAACCGGAACGCATCACCCTGGTGATCCAGTCAGAAGGACACAAACGCCTGTTCAAGCTGGGCTCCATTTACGCCGAGGTTGCAGAGGAATACGGATGTGACATTCGAGTCGGCGCCTACCTGAAGAAACCTCCGCGAGAACTCTTGGACTCCGATGGCGACCTGTCCATGCCAGAAGAGGTTGGCGATGCTTCCGCTTTCTTTCAGGACGCCTCCACTGATGTCGCCGCCCTCGCCCTCCAGGTGACTGGCGATCTGGCCTACCTGCTCTTTGCCGGAGAAACCGGCGGGCATGAGTACGAGTTTGAAGATGGCAATGGCCGGAACAAAGAACGGGCGATGTTCACGATCCTGGAAGAGCCACTCGAATCCGCCTGGTTATCCCTGGAGTTGCTGAACAAGCCCGACATCCGCCACGCCACCACGCATCGCTACTACAGCCAACCTCGCAACAACTGGAAAGACACCAATCTGGGCTACACTGGCAGAGGCCACTTTGACCTCATCTGGCTCGACTGGTGGGTGAATTTCCGCCTGGTGACCCTTGCCGAGCGCGCCCTATGAGCATCCAGGTTTCCATCCCTATCCTTGTGGAAAAGCTCCAGCCGGAAGGAGAGCGCCCCTACTATCGCGTCCGACCGGTCTTCTTCCAGTGGGAGGGCCGCAATGATGCGCGGGAAGACCGGGCGGTGCGCCAACTTCGGGAAGCGCTCCGCCGCGCCTTTGGGGAGGCCGCCAAACAACTTCGGCATGACGAGTTGGCCACTTGGACCTTTCACCCTCGCCTCGACCATCGCCGGATCGACCTGGTCTTGACCCTCCGCAGACGCACCTTGCGGACCCACCTCTTTCTGGTGCTCTTCGAGTCGATGGGGCGCCGCCTGGCGATGAGCCCTCAGATTCCGCAGCTCTGCTTTGAAGTCGTGGCGGGCGAAAGCCTCGAGCATCGTGCTCAGGAGGTTTACGCTGAGTTTTTCAAGAAGCAGGAGCGTGCCGGGGTTGATCTGAACGAGTACCAGTTCACCGATCTCGTCTACAGCCACCTCGACACGATTTCCTTCAACGTTCAGTCCCGGCAAACCATGCCTCGGGATGGTGGCGGACGGGCTCTGGCCTTTCTGGGGATGGATCAGGAAGTATCCGGCTCCCAGGAACTCGAGCGGACCGGGCGCTGCTTGAACCGGTTGTATCCCAATGATCTGCAACGCGCATTGGCGCGAGACAACGAGGTGGAACAGTTGACCAAGTGGTTTGACCGCTCACCGACCCAGGCGCCGCCTCCGATTGTCGTCGTAGGGCCCCCACAAGTCGGCAAGACCACGCTGGTCCACGAATGGGTCTACCGGGCCTGCCAGGGCGCCAAGGAGAAGCGCCCGGACGTCTGGCTCCTGTCTCCACAACGATTGATCTCGGGCATGAGTTACCTGGGGCAATGGGAAGAGCGCGTCATCGCGATTCTGGAGCACGCAGGCCGGCAACGGGATGTCCTTTACTTCGATGACCTGCTCGGCCTCTTCCACGCCGGGCGGAGCCGCGATTCCAACCTGACCGTGGGCCAGGTGCTCAAACTTCACCTGGAGGAGAGCAAGGTGCGCGTCATCGCCGAAGCAACTCCGGCAGCCTGGCGGAAGTTGCGGGAGGTGGATCGCTCCTTCGCGGATCTCTTCAGCGTGATTCACCTCCGTGAACCCGCCGAGACTGAGACCCTGCGCATCCTGATCCGGACCATTCAGGATCTGGAGCAACTGCACAACTGTCAATTCTCACCGGATGTCTTGCCGCTGGTGATGGAACTGCCCCGCCGCTTTGTCCGCGGCCGGGCTTTCCCTGGAAAGGGCGCGGATATGCTCCGCCAGATGGCGGCAACTCACCCGGACGCGGACATCGGCAAGCAGGAGGTCTACCAGTTCTTTGAGAACAAGACAGGCATCCGCCAGCAGTTCATGGATCGGCAGGAGGTCATGCAGACGGAAGGCGTGAAGTTGTTCTTCCGGCAGCGCATCGTCGGGCAGACGGAGGCAATCGATTCCATGGTCGACGCCGTGGTCATGGCCAAAGCCCAGCTGAATGATCCTACCCGCCCGGTAGCATCCCTGCTCTTCCTGGGCCCCACGGGGGTGGGCAAAACCGAGTGTGCCAAGACCCTGGCGGAATATTACTTTGGCAGTTCGGAGCGGCTCATGCGTTTCGACATGAATGAGTTCAACGGTTGGGATGCCGTGCCCCGTCTCATTGGGACGTTTGGAGGCAGGCAAGGCGTCCTGACCGGCGCAGTCCGGCGTAAGCCTCACGGCGTCATTCTGCTCGATGAGATCGAGAAGGCGAATCCCGCCGTGTTTGACCTGCTTCTCCAGGTTCTGGACGACGGCCGACTCACGGACGCCAACGGGGTGACGGCCGACTTCTGCAACGCCATCATTATCCTGACCTCCAATCTCGGCGCCCGGGATGCTCGCACCAAGATGGGGTTCCAGAATCAAGACGTCGAGGACACCCAGGTTTACCGCGAGGCAGCCCAGAAGTTCTTTCGACCGGAGTTCTTCAACCGGCTGGACCGCGTGGTTTCCTTCCATGAGCTGGGCAAGCAGCACATCCAGGGGATTGTGCGGAACCTGGTGAACAAGGCCCTGCATCGTCAGGGACTCTATCAACGCCAACTCACCCTGTCTCTCGACCGGGAGGTGTATGATCTGCTCGCAGATCTGGGATTCCAGAAGGAGTACGGCGCCCGGGCCCTGCGTCGTGCCGTTGAGGATCACTTGGTGGAACCCCTTTCCATCGAACTCTCCAACACCAAGGGCCGTTACCCGGCCTTCCTCCGCGCCAGGGTGCAGGATCAGTCCATCCAACTCTCCCTGCATGAACTCTCCGCGGCGAGCCGCAAAGCTTCCTTTCCCACGACTTTCAGTCCATCCCAGGCCATGGCCCTCGCCCGGGCCTGCAACCAGTTCGTCCAGCGGATTGATGGAGAGATGGAGAACTGGGAGGAATCCTCCTCCGAAGATGACGCGGAACTGTCGCCGATCGACCAGCATTATTTCATGGTGAGGGAAGAACTCATCGAGATCCGCACCGCCCGGGAGAAGCTGCAGAACTCGGCGGACAGCGCCTCACTGAGTGCCGGCAACCGGGCCCGTACCAAACCTTCCCGTTACGGGCGCCACCCGAAGCTCCTCTACATGACAGGCAGGGATCCCTCTACCCTGCTGGACGAGATCTTTGGCAGCGTCGATTCGGGGAAGCTGCTGGAACAATGGGGCGAGGAGGCCACGGTTCTTGACGGTATCAGTCACCAGAGCAATCAGCTCATGCAGTCCACCGCTCTGATCCAGTATCTGGCCAATCCTGGTCTGGCCCAGGTTGACCGCGTGATCCTCCGCTTTCAGCTCAACCAGTCCGATTGGAAAAGCGGCGATGTCGAAGGCCGATTTGAGCTCTACAAGCATTGGATCGAGAGCTACATCCACCTCTTCCAACGACCGCCCGCGGTATCCATGTCCGTGCTCAACTACGACCCGAGCCGGGATTACCTGGAGCGCAGTCCGCATTACTCCATTTCCAATATCGTAAGTGCCCAGGCCTGCTGGCTCTACGGTGAGGGACCTGGATTTGCAGAACTGCTTGAGAATGAACTGGGGCTGGAACTGTTTTGCTTCTCCGGAAAGGCTTACGAATACGGTGGCATCGATATGTTTACGCTGGATCCAGGGGAATCCATCCACCAGGCCGTTCGGAGAATTCACCAGATCGAACCAAGCTTGATGGAATCCTCTACGGAGGTATTCCGCGTCCGCCATGAAGAAGGCTGGGTATTGGACCTCAAGTCCGGAATCCTGACCCGAAATCCCAGGGTCACACTCTGGTCTTTCCTGAAACCCCTCTTGGAGGTTCCCGAAGATTCAATTCCCGCCGCAGCCGACCTTTCCCACTATGTCCTTCTGTCGAATCGCGAGGCCCTTCAAGAAGCCCTCGCAGAAGCTGCAACTCAATCCACAATCTTGGAAACCAGCCTCCTAACCGGGTCCTCTAAACCCATTTCCGTAGAAATTCATTTCACGAAAAGCGAAAATAACATCCTCGCCGTTGTAAGAGACATTACCGCTCGCCATGAACAAGAAGAGCGCTTTGAAGAGAATAAGCAACGAGCTGCCCACATGGAACGCCTACGAGCGCTAGGAGAAATGGCCGCCGGAGTAGCCCACGATTTTAATAATACCCTCACCACAATCTTGGGCCGTCTCAATTCCATTCGAAAAAAGCTGCAAGAAAAAGAAC
>JBHIXE010000308.1:0-7005 GCA_041984905.1 Verrucomicrobiales bacterium
TTCTGTTGGCATACCGGGGCCTCGCTAGCGCTCAACCCGGGCTATTGAAGAACGCAGCGCTTCGCGCCTTCTCTGACGGTCTTACAAGGTTACAACTCCACTTATAATGCTCTAGCTAGGTGTTGATGCAGGTCAAAGAAGCTGCTCAATCGGGTGTTGCTCGTCAGAGGGAGCAGAATACCTGAGTTAGTTTGTTGGAACGACATCCCTAGCTTTGTCTCGACAATTTGGAGAACATCATCCCAACCGGTTTCTTCACACTACAACCTAGCCAACGAGTCATCTAACGCCGCGAGCAGTTCGCTCATGGTATCCTTGGTCTCGTTGCCCATGTTGGAGAGGCGGAAGGTCGTGCCCTTGATCTTTCCGTAACCGCCGTCGAGGGCGATGGAGTGGTTGTCCTTCATCAGCTTGCGCAAGGCGTCGACATCGATGCCCTTGTTGTTGGCGATGCAGGTGAGGGACTTGGAGCGATAGCCTTCCTTGGCGAAGAACTCGAAGCCGTTGGCGGTGACCCAGTCATGCACCATGGCGTTGAGGGCCGCGTGACGTGCATAGCGATTCTCCACTCCTTCGGCAAAGATGGACTTCAGCTGCTGGCGCAGGCCAAAGATGGTGTGGATGCAAGGAGTGCTCGGAGTCATGTCCTTCTCCTGGTTCTTCTGGAACTCGATGAAATCAAAGTAGTACCCGCGATCATGGACCTGCTCGGCCCGGGCAAAGGCGCGATCGGAAACGGCGAAGAGGGCCAGGCCAGGGGGCAGGGCAAGCGCCTTCTGGCTGCCGGTCAGAAGCACGTCGATGCCGAGCTCGTCGAAAGGAATCGGCACCACGGAGAAGGAGGAGACGGTGTCGACGATGAGGATGACGTCGTCATACTTGCGCACCACCTCACAGATCTCCTTAATCGGGTTCATGACACCGGTAGAGGTCTCGTTGTGGACCAGGGTCACAGCGTCGAATTCGCCCGTGGCCAACTTGGCGTCGAGCGCTTCGGGCAGGATGGGATCGCCCCATTCCACCTGCAGCGCTTCGGCTTGCTTGCCGCAACGTTGGGAAACATCCAGCCACTTGTCCGAGAACGCGCCGCAGCAGCAGTTCAGGACCTTCTTCTGGACCACATTGCGCAAGGCGCCTTCCATCACGCCCCAGGCAGAGGAAGTGCTCAGGAAGACAGGTTGGGTGGTTCCGAACAGGGTTTGGAGTTGGGGGTGGATTTCGGCGTAGAGAGCTTGGAATTCCTTGCCGCGGTGACCCACCATGGGGGTGCACATGGCCTCGTAAGTCTCAGGGGCAATTTCGACAGGGCCGGGGATGAAGAGTTTGATGTGGTCAGACATGATCGCAATACAGCTACGTGTTGATGGACGAGGATGACACGCTCCTCAACGGCGGATTCTGGAAAAATCCGTCATAAGGGGAGGATGCAGGCCCTTATTCCAGGGGCGCATCCCAGGGGATGAAATGCTCAAGGCGGAGTTGACTGGCAATCTCCCCAGCCTCCTGGGCCCGGGGACCGCTGGTCTGGCTGAGCCGTTCCGCCAGCTTGATGGCAGCGCCCCATTGTTCGCGGCGCCGCAGTAGATTGATGGCCGAGAACCCAGCACGGTAGTACCAGGTGTATTCCGCGGTTTCATTGCGGGACAAACCCACTTCCGGCGGCTTGCTCACCACGGTGTAGTACACCTCCAGGGCGGACTCGAAGTCCAGGGTGCGCTCCAGGCAGCGCGCCTTGTGCACCGCAGCCTGGTTCCTCCAATAACGGGGGGCTTCCTTGGATTCGAGGATCTCATCGTAAACGCCGATCGCCTGAATCAGCATTGCGGTGGGGTCCGAGTTGCCGTCCGCTTTCCGCAGCAGAGCCTGACCCATGTTCATGAGGGTGGCCATGCGGACCTTGGGATCCAGTTTCTTGGAACTGAGCACCCGCTCGAACACGGCAATGGCGTCGTCTGGTTGATCCTGCTTCAGCTTGGTCAATCCCTGCTGACGCCGGGCTTCTTCCGCGAGCGGCCCCTTGCGATCCACCACCTGACCCCAGAGCTTGATGCCTTGCTCGTTCATGGTGAGGCTGGCGGCCATCCCGGCAAAGAAGAGCGCGGTCTCGCTATTGGGCCCGTTGGAATCATGGCGCGCGACCAGTTCGAAGTGGTTCTGCGCATTGGCGTAGTCTTTCTGCGCGAAGTAGATTTCGCCGAGTTTCATCTCCATCTCCGCATACCTGGGAGAGTCCTTCCAGGTATCCAGGTAGTGCTGGGCGGCCTCGATCGAAGCATGGAAATCTCCGGCCGCAGTCTCGATCCACACTGCGGTGTAGTCGATCTTCTCGGCAAACTCATCGGAGATCTGGCGCGTCTTGGCCTTGGTCAGCTGCTCCCGTGCGGAATTCAGCTTGGGTGGAAACTCCAGGAGATAGAGCTCTGCCAGGGCGATCTCCGCCTCGACTGCACGAGGGTGGTCTGGATAGGCCTTGGCGAAATCCTTGAGTGCAGAGGTGGCACCCGGTTGGGAATTCGCGGCAAGATAAAGACCGCGCTCGAGCAGGAGATCGGCTTGAATCTGGTCGGCATTGCGCTGCAGCTTCAGCATGCTGACAGCGCGGGCAAAGGCCTCCGGGCGGCTCGCATAGAGTGCGGCGACCGCCTCATTGAAAAGAGCAGTGGGATCTTCCTCCGTGGCGGACTGCTGGAAGTCTTCGATCGCCTTGCCGAATTCCTGATTCGCAAATTCCGCACGCCCCGCCAAGTGCGCGACGTAGTGCTGAACCTCGGGATTGGCCGTGCGATTGCTCACCAGCACCAGGACTTCCTTGGCTTCCTCCCGCTTGCCGGAATCCAGGTAGAGATCGGCCAGCTTGAGCATCGCAGCTGGAAAGAGGAAGTGTTTGTAGTGCTCTTTGCGGAAGAGCTCCAGGTTGGCGATAGCCTTGTCAGGATCCTTCCGAGCGCCGAAGTAGAGCGTGAAGGCTCGCAAGTCCGGGTTGGAAGACGTCGCCCAACTATCCAGCACAGCTTGAACGCGGGGCCGTCGAAAGTAACCCAGGTATTCGAGCCGCTGGAAAGCTTCGCCGAGGCTGGCTCCGTTGGGAGCTTCGTTGATGTAACGCACCAGCAGATCGACTGCTTCATCCACTTTCGACTCACCGGCGAGAGCGTCCGCCAGACCAATGGTGGCCTCGACAAAGGTGCGCCGGTCGCTGTCCCGGGTTTCCTCGACCAGAGAACGGAAGATCTCGGCAGCCTTGGGATAGAGATTGCGGCTCAGGGCGAGTTTTCCTCTCAGATAACGCACCTCGTGATCCAGGGCAGGATCCTTCAGCGGATCGTTGTTGAGGATGATTTCGGTCTCGGTGCCCTTGCCGACATTGAGATAAAGGCTGGCCGCCTTTAGCATGGCACGCGCTCGATCGGTCGGGGTGGCTGGATTGGCGAGCAGGGGTCCCAGGGCTTCCAGGGCGGCTTCGGGATCATCGAGCAACTCCAGGATGCTGGCTCGGCTCAGGCAGGCATTGGCAAAAAGGGGACAGGTGGGCTCGGTCTCCAGGGCGGCGAGTTCCTGTTCCGCTTCGTGATACAGCCCGAGGTCCGTTAAGGCGACGGCCTTCCAGAAGTGCATTGTGGGAGTGCCCTTCAAATTGGCGGCAGCGCACAAGGTCAGCGTTTGTTCGGCGCGTCCGGCTCGTGCCTGGCTCTCGATCAGCTTGAGCTTGAGTTGGGTCGTATCGGATTCGCCAAACTCCAGAGAGGGATCCGCGAGCAATCGCTGCAGCTTGTCCGCCGCCACGGAAGGAAGATTGTCCTGAAGGGCCAGGATCGCGGCCCGGTACTCCTCATGCTCCTCAATCTGAGCGAGCAGGGGGGACAGTGTGAACGCCAATGCCAGAAGACTGACCGCAAAGGTGCTGGGGAAGGGGCCTTTCACGAAGGGAGACTAATCTAGGAAGCGAGGTATTTCTTCAAATACTTTCCCGTGAGGCTCTTCTTGCTCCTGGCGATCGTTTCCGGTGGACCTTCCGCGACGAGTTTGCCGCCGTGTTCGCCGCCGCCCGGGCCCAGATCCAGCACCCAGTCCGCGCACTTGATCACATCCAGATGGTGCTCGATCACGATGATGGTGTTGCCCGCATTGCGCAGTTGGAAGAGCACATCCAGCAGGGTGCGCACATCTTCAAAGTGGAGGCCCGTGGTCGGTTCATCCAGGATGTAGACCGTGCGCCCGGTGGCTTTCTTGCTGAGTTCGGCAGCCAACTTGACCCGTTGAGCCTCACCCCCGGAAAGGGTAGTGGCGGATTGACCCAGCTTCAGATAGCCCAGGCCCACTTCGCAGAGCGCTTTGAGCTTGGAATGAATGGCGGGGATTTTCTGGAAGAACCGCCGTCCTTCCTCGACCGGCATGTCCAGGACATCGGCGATGCTCTTCCCGCGATAGGTTACCTGGAGAGTCTCTTCGTTGTAGCGCCGTCCCTGGCAGGTCTCGCAGGTGACATACACATCGTTGAGGAAGTGCATATCGATCTTGATGGACCCGTCTCCCTGGCAGGCCTCGCAGCGGCCTCCCGAGACATTGAAGCTGAATCGGCCTGGCCCATACCCGCGCTGACGGCTGAGGGGCAGTTCTTTGTAGAGATCCCGGATGGGGCCAAAGACGCCCACGTAGGTCGCCGGGTTGGAGCGAGGACTGCGGCCGATTGGTTCCTGATCCACCACGATCACTTTGTCGATCTGGTGCAGGCCCTGAATGGTCTCGTGTTTGCCGGGCGCTTCCCGGCTTTGATAGTACTGCCGAAAGAGGGCGCGCCGCAGAATCTTGTCGACCAGGGTAGACTTGCCGCTGCCGGAGGAACCGGTGACGCAAACCAGGCACCCCAGGGGAAAGGAGGCGTCGACCTTCTGAAGGTTGTGTTCTTCCGCGCCCACCACGGTGATCCAGCCATTGTCGGTTTCCAGGGCGCCTTTCTCGGCCTTCGCCAGCTTCAGCTTGGGCGGTTGAATTCTCCGGGCTGGGACTTCAATCTTCCGAGTGCCGTTGAGGAATTGGCCAGTCAGGGAGTTGGGAGAGGCCACGACCTCTTTGGGCGTTCCCTGCGCCAGAATCTCTCCGCCGCCTTCTCCGGCCGCGGGGCCCATATCGATCAGGTGATCCGCGGCGAGCATGGTGTCTTCGTCATGTTCCACCACCACCACCGTATTCCCCAGATCACGCAGCCGTTTCAAGGTGGCAATCAAGCGCTCGTTGTCCGCCTGGTGCAGCCCAATGCTAGGTTCGTCCAGGACATAGAGAACGCCCGACAATCCGGCTCCCAGTTGGGTGGCCAGTCGGATGCGTTGGCTTTCGCCTCCAGAAAGAGTGCCACTCTCCCGGTCGAGCGTGAGGTAGTTGAGGCCCACTTCGCAGAGGAACTCGAGCCGTTTGCGGATTTCCCGGATCAAGTCCTGGGCGAACTTTTCCTCCTGGGACGTGAGAGAAACCTCTTGGAACCAGTCCACCGCCTTCTCAATGGAAAGAGCCGTCAACGCGTCGATCGAGAGGGGAGTTGTCTTGTGGGGAAGGAGAACGGCAAGGATCGCTGGCTTGAGACGTTTGCCCTCGCAGACATCGCAGGGCTTCATGGACATGAAGCGGCGCACATTGCGCTTGGTGACTTCGCTCTTGCTGGTATCGAGGAGCCGCTTTGCCTGGACCGAGAGGCCCTCGAAGGGCTTGGCTCCCGAGCGCGATTTCTTATCGCCTGCCTCGAAATCCATGGGCACTTTGACTGAGCCGCTGCCATAGAAAAGGGCGCGTTTAAATTCGCGGGAAAGACTCCGAATGGGAGCTTCGGGATCCGCTTCGTAGACTTGAGCCAAGCCCAGGATGGATCGCTGGTGCAGCCCTTTGCGGAGCTTGGAGCCGGACCACCAGGTCTTCACGCCGCCCTCCGCAATGGATTTGTCCGGATTCGGGACGATGAGCTCCGGATCCGGCACGAGCTGGGACCCGAGCCCGTGGCAGGCGGGGCAGGCGCCAAAGTGGCTGTTGAAGGAGAAATGCTTGGGAGTAAGAGCGGGAAGGGTGAACCCGGTTTCCGGATTGGTGTAGGAAGTGACGAAGGTGCGGGGCTCCCAGTCTCCGTCCTCCTGAATCAACGCCACGATACGATCTCCCGACCAGCGCAAAGCCGTTTCGACGGAATCTGCGATCCGCGAGCGGATGTCTTCCTTGATCACGATCCGGTCGACCACGATTTCCAGGACCTTGGGCATCTTCTCGGGAAGAGACGCGTCTTCCAGATCATGAATCTCGCCATCCAGCCGCAGGCGCAGGAAACCCTGTTTCTTGAGCCGGTCCGCCAACTCCGGCAGAGACTCCGATTCGCCTGGAGAGATTGGGGCCAGGATCATGAGTTTGGTGCGTTCCGGCAATTGCACCAGGCTGGTGATGATCTCGTGCGGAGTGGTCCGGCTCAGGGCTTCGCCCGTCTTGGGATCGTGAGGCCGGCCCATCGCCGCGTAGAGAATCCGCAGGTAATCGTAGATCTCCGTGGTGGTGGCGATGGTGGAGCGGGGATTGGGAGATGAGTTGCGTTGCTCGATCGCAATGGCTGGAGACAATCCCTCGATGAAGTCGACATCCGGTTTTTCCAGTTGATCCAGGAATTGCCGGGCGTAAGCGGACAGGCTCTCGACGTAACGGCGCTGGCCTTCGGCATAGAGGGTATTGAACGCCAGGGAAGATTTACCAGATCCGCTAACGCCGGTGATGACCACCAGCTGATTGCGTGGTATGTTGACGGATATGTTCTTGAGATTGTGCTGGCGGGCGCCGCTAATCTGGATGGTATCTCGGGACATGGGTCGGATTGCGCAGGAATCTGGCTCGAACCTTGCTGCGATGAAATTGGCCGGAACTCGGGAAGCGTGTCGCGAGCTCACACACTTTGATGGATACTTCAGACCCTAGCAATCCACAATCCGAAGTCGTCCGGCGAGTCCTCTTGGCACACGAGGATGTACCTACCAAGACCCT
>JBHIXE010000309.1:0-7004 GCA_041984905.1 Verrucomicrobiales bacterium
GGTCGTGACCGCTCACACTGAGCCCGTTGACACTGATGAGCTGGGTGCGCCCGGAAAGAGTGGCCAGGATCGGGGTGGCGTAGCTGGCTTGACCATTCTCCGCTGTCCATATGGGCTCTCCGGTGTCTCGATGGTAGGCGGCCAGGACCGGGCCGGTGATCCCCGTGCTCACGATCACCTTGTCGTCGACAATGAGAGGGGCGTTGCTCTTGCCGTACTTCAGGTTCTCCAGGCCCAACTCGTTGAGAACGTCTCGTTTCCAAATGAGTTTTCCGGTCTCTAACTCGAGGCAAAGCAAGGCACCTCCCGCACTCTGCGCATACACCCGGCCTTCGGAAATGGTGGGGGTGGAACGAGGCCCAGCACCTCCCATGGGGCCCTCAAACCGAAGTCTTGTGGCCTGAGTCCAGAGCGGGGTTCCTGTCAGCAGGTCATAGCAGGTCACCAATTCTTCCTCGCCCCGCTGTTCCATGGTGAGTGCTCGCCGGCCCTGGACTGCGAAACTGCCCCAGCCAAGGCCAATCGGCTGACGCCAAAGCAGGGTGGGGGGATGGGCCTTCCAATCTCGCTTCAGATGGACGCCGAGCAAAGTGCCGTCCCGATTCGGCCCCAGGTAATTGGGCCAGTCCACGTGAAAACCCGGGATCAGTTCCTCTGGCGGCGGCGTTTCTGACGCTGTCTCCAGGGATTCCAGGTTTTGATCGGGCTGTGGTGTCCAGCGCCAGGTGAATTTGATTAGGGAAGTGCCTTTCCAGGAACCATCGGGTTTGAGAAGCAGGACAGCCAGAAGGAGGACTCCACCAACGATGAGTTGGGTGCGACGGACCAAGCCTTTTCGCTGCTCTTCAGAGAGGCCGGAACTGCGGACATACCAGGACCACAAGCCCAATAGGCCCACGATGGGGCCGAAGACATAGGCGTAGTAGCGGAAGGAGGATTGGGTGAGGTGGAAATAGGCAATAACCAGGAGCGTCAGCCCGACGATGAGCGCGGGGACCTTCCACCTGGTGATGAGCCTGACCAGTTCCTTCTGCATCTGGGACTACTTAAAGCTGAAAGTGCGCATGCACTCAAACCAGGCGTTCAGATTGGGGCTGGACTCCGGGAGCTGATTCCAGCCCTTCCAGGTATAGGTGCTGAGAATACCGAAGAGGAGGAAATCGGTGTAGACCGGGGAATCTCCGAGCACAAACGACGAGCGGCCCAGCATGGCTTCGAAGCGCTCCAGGTGTCTCTCCAGTTCCTCCTGCATCAGCGGCTGCTCGATCTCCCAGCGCGCGATGCAACCGGGGCCAAACTTGCGTTCCTTGTGGCGAATGACCAGGGTCCGCGGCACGGGATCCAATTCGGAAAGATAGCGAGGATCGATTTGTTTGAAGGCGAGATCCTCCAGGGTGGACTCGAGATACTCCAACAGGATCTCCTGCAAACCGGAAACCCGCTCTGGAAAGAGCTGGCCGTTGGCGAAGTGCTCGTCCACATAATGCGCCACATCCTGACTCGTGGGACCGGACTCGTAGATCACGTCCTCACCATGGATCAAGACTGGCACCTGGTAATAGGCGCCGCCGGTGGCCTCGGCGATGGCCGAGCGATCCCAATTGGGCACTTCTTCCCGTTCCACCTGCAATCCGCAGGCCTCGATTGCCCGGACAATGGGAATGCAAAAGGGGCTGTGCGCCATCTCCAGAATGCGAAGGGTCATTCCGGACTCTCATGGCGTCGGTGGCACTGGTCAAGGTGAGGGAGGCGTGATGCTCCAACGCAAGCTGTCAGCGAGCGCCCCTCCGCATCTCTCAGGTGAGTCGTGTCTCGCAGATGTGAATGCCAGGGGGCACTAGGGAGTCGGCTTGCCACTCCAGGTCTGATTGAGGGAATCATCGACCTTTTTCACCTCGAGAACCTCTTTGCCATTGTGATAGAACTTCATCTAGATGCCGGCCAGCTCATCCGCCAATTCCAGTTTTCCATTAAGGCGCCAGTTTGCATCCATCTCTTCGGTAACAAGGTCGATCGACTCGGTGACGAAGGTTGTGCTGGTGTTGTGTTCGAACGCTGAAATCTTGTGGGAGCCCTTGGAGCGGCTCACACTGCCATTGTAAGATTCTTTGAAGAGAACGTAATCCACCCGCAAGTCGTTGAGTGTGGCAAAGGAGCGATTGCTCAGATCCACGGAATAGGCGGTCTTTTTGGTCTCAATGGTGCTGCGATTTCCCGGACGGGTCGATTTGTCCAGGGTCTTCACTGTCAGATTTGCGGTCAGATTGTAGGAGATGTTCTGTGCCGCCCACTTACGAATCGCCTCTTGATCGGACTGAATGAAGCGTTCCACGGGAACGACGAACTGCTTACGGTCCTGCATCCGTTCGACCGTGACTTCCTTCCCGTCCGGGGAGACCCGGCGAATTTCTCCTTCGAAGGTATCTCCCGAAGTGCTTTTGAAGGTGCGGGCATGGGCCAATGAAGTGAGACCCACCAGTACTGCCCCTTGGAGGAGCCATAGAATTGCAGATGTTTTCATGATGGTAACCCCTGAATGCTCTACCATGCTGCTGGCTGATATTACGGCTGTCAAATGGTCTGGGGTGAAATGTTGGGCCGGAACCGAAATCGCGTCAGCTCAGCGAGTAATGCAAAAAAAGTGGTTGCGAGTAATTATGAAATATCGAAGAGAGCATCCAAGTTAGGCTCTCGACACGAATCACCCCGCAGGCCAGTGGTGAGAATTTTATTAATAATGACAAAATATTTAGATTAATTAAATAAAAGCTTTGCGAGATTCGGCCCTCAATTTATTGTGGTAGCCGGATCTGATGGCGGGTCACCGCCCAAGTCCGCGCACTCTCATTCTCTACTCGAACCTTCTTTTTTGCCATGATCCGCACAGGTCTGAGCTCACTGCTATCCGCCATCTTCGTCACGTCGCTCGTAGGCACCACGTCAGCCGACTCCCTCAATTCCCTGCAACCACGCTGGACACCTCAGGTCCTACAGAGTCTCTCAGCGGGGGAACCCGTCCTCTTCTATCCCCATCAGGACCCGGAAAAAGGGGGAACGCTCGCAGGGGCCATTCATATTGAAAGCACCCGCGGAGACGTTTGGAACGTCATTTCTGACCCGGCGTCTCATCCCAAGTATTTGAAAAATATCAAGCGCTCCAGTGTCACCAGCGCTGGAGGCAATCATGTGTATGTGGATCACCAGCTGAAGTTCAGTTTCCTGCCGGTGACAGTGAAATATCGCTACATGTTGCGAAAGTCTCCCGTCTCTGAAGTGAACTTCCATCTGGTGTCCGGTGATCTGCGAGACTTGCGGGGAGGATGGAGAATCTTTGACGCTTCCCCCATTCTGGGCAAGGAAGGCGTCGTCGCATTCTACCGGATCCACTTGGATCCAGGCGGGCTCGTGCCTTCCTCCATGGTCCGGAACAACCTCAAGGGCGATCTGCCTGCCATGCTCTTGAAAACCCGGGACCGGGTCTACAAGCTGAGTGGCGGAGTCGCGATGCGCTAGAGCGTCTTCAGTAAATCTGTAGCCGATGGAAGAGGATAGGGATTAGGAAAAGCGGCTTCGCCGGAAAAGAGACAGACAGCGGGATCTTTCGGGTTTCAGCTGCGTTCTGGCTCGGTCACAGAGTTCGCTCTGCTCCCTCGCCACGTCTTGCTGAATCCCAAAATCTCCTCGCTGCATCGGCTACATCTCCACTGAAACCGCTCTAGAGCGGGTCACTCAGCCCGAGTTGTAGTTCTTTCTCAGGAGCAATTCCTTCAGTAGCCGTTGGCATTAACCATCAGCCACAAGACTACGGGTGCCCTCAAAGTGCTCGTTAGCACTTGGGCCCATTGTAACTCACTCGGGTTCCGATAGGGACTCGGCCTTCAAGACGCACGAAGCTGAGGCCTGGATTTGGGCAACAAGAAGCGCGGCGCTGAATGCCTCGATTTGGACAACAACAAGCGCGACGCTGGGGCCTGGATTTGGGCAACAAAAAGCGCGACGCTGGGGCCTGGACTTGGACAACAAAAAGCGCGAAGCGCTGAGGACCTGAATAGCCGGGGTGTGACCGTAGGGAACCCCCGGAAAGGTTCAAAATAGATATCAGCCGCGTAGCGGCGAGACGAGCGTCCCTTGCCCGCCACCGATGCGGTCGCCACATGCGTGGCAAAAATCTCTCGTCCGGATTCCGGGGTTTCCCTGCGGTCACACCCCGTCTACTCAGGTCCTCAGCGCTGCGCGATTTATCCAACGCCAACGCGCTCTAACAGATCAAGCAACCACCCCTCCACTGGGAGACACGCCGGCCTATCCTTGACTGGCCAAAAGCTGGGCCAGCGGAAACATCAGATCCTTGGTGACGTCCATCTGTCGTTTACTGAGACCGGCATTGCTGAGAAATACCAGGTTGATGCCCTCGGATTCAATCCGGCCGATGAAGCTGTCGAACCCCAGCCAGCGACCATTATGCCAGATGAGACGGCCGGGATTGAGGGGCGTGATGGTCCAGCCGTAACCGTAGCTGTAGCCCTCCGCGGACACAGAGTGCACTTGCAGCATCTCCTTCAGGGTAGAGGACTTGCAGAGCTGACCGTTGTGATAGGCGGTCAGAAAGCGATCCAGTTCGCGGGCGGAAGCATAAATGCCACTGTGGCCGACGACACCAATCATGGAGTCGTGGTCCTCTTTGCTGAACAGCCGGAAGTTCTTCTGATAACCCACGGCACGTCCCGGGAGGAGGTTCCAGGCCTGCTGCGGAACGATGGAGCGGCTCATGCCAGCGGGGCGGAACACCTGTTCCTTGAGATAAGTGGGGTAAGGCTTGCCAGTGGCCTGCTCCACAATTTGGGCGAGCAACACGTAGCCGGTATTTCCATACCTCATCTGGGTGCCGGGCTGGAATCGGAGCCGTTTGCCCTCCATCATCCGGACCACGTCCGCGTTGGATTCCGGCGAACGGATCACCTGAATGGCGGTGTGCTCTGGGATGCCTCCCTGGTGGGTGAGAAGGTGACGGATTCGCAGTTCATCCCATGCCAGGCTCGGCAGATAACGCCGGATGGAATCGTTGAACTCCAGTCTTCCGGCATCCACCAATCGAGCGATGGCGAGGGCGGTGAAGGGCTTGGTGGCGGAAGCGATCTGAAAGGGCGTATCTCCTGTGATGGCTTGCCGGCTGTCTAGATTCGCCAGGCCCAGGTAACGTTCATGGAGGATGCGCCCATTCTGGGTGACCAGCAGGGCCATGCCAGGGCTTTCGGGATGAATGCCAGTCTGGCGAATGAACTCGCTGATGCGTTGATCCGCATTGAGCGGTTGTGCCTTCTGGGCGGGAAGATTGGCCAGGCCAACGGTGAACAGAAGCAGAAAACAAAGACGGCCGGTCACGAGCCCGAGAATGACACCAGCTTCTCTCGAATCCAAGTGGAAATGGCGATCCAGGCTTCCGGAGCGGAATGCATTTGGACAAAGCCCATCGTCGCATTTCCGCCTGTTTCCCCGTGAACTTGAATGACGCGCAAGGTCTCGTCTCCGTGGGTCCATTCTACCGGCCGGATAGAGTGATCGGCCCACTGCGACATTCCAAAATGCTGGGTTGTTCCGTTGTTGAGGTCGCGAATGATAAGGCATTCGGCCCCGGGATAGGCATGCTTCCCGTCCGGGCTGTAGCGCACATAGGCTCCAGTGAAGGCGACGAAGCGCCCGGTTGGAGAGATGAGCACACTGGAAGCGTGAAGGTTGTCTGGAGAGATTCGCACGCTGCTCCCGTCCGGCTTGACGACCCAGGCTTCGCTGAGCGTCCACTCGTCGCCATCAGTTGGAAGAGTGCCATCGGGCCTCGTGGTTGCCGCGAGGGCCATGGTGCCGTCTTCGGCTTTGGATCCGTGGGTGATCTTGAGGGCGGAGAAAACCTTCTTGCCATCCACGACCAGGTCCTGGCCGCCAGTCTTGTTGTCGACGATCTCACCCAATGGCGAAAGGTCATCGAGATCGTGCGTCAGGAATTGAAGGGTTTCCGGATCATTGCTCCGGCCCTGCGCTTCACTGGAAACTGGGATGAGTTCCGTGGATTCGCTCCCTTCAGGCCTCAACGCCTGGACCGGTTCCGTCTGGTCCGGAGCTGGCTCCAACCAGGTTTGGCCGCTGACGTCGACGGGATAGGACCGCGCCGAACTGGGGGCCGGTAAATAAAGAAACAAAACCACTGCGGTTCCTACCGCACACACCAAGAGCAATGCTAGGGCGATCTGCCTGATCATGGACGCCCTTAGAATCCTACTGATTGCGCTGCTGTCCAGTTCGGTGAACGTTTCTCCTCGCATGGCGGCACATTTTCAGCTCAACAGCGAGTTCACTCCCCAGGGCGACCAGTCCCAGGCGATCGCGAAATTGACCAAATCGATCGCTGCAGGGAACCGTCACCAGACTCTGTTGGGCGTCACCGGCTCCGGCAAGACCTTCACCATGGCCAATGTCGTCGCCAACATTGGCAAGCCGACTCTGGTAATGAGCCATAACAAGACGCTGGCGGCTCAGCTCTATTCCGAGTTCAAGCGCTTCTTCCCGGACAACGCCGTCGAGTATTTCGTCAGCTACTTCGATTACTATCAGCCTGAGGCTTACATCCCTCGCACGGACACCTACATCGAGAAGGACTCCTCGGTGAATGACGAGATCGAGCGTTTGCGGCTCTCCACCATGAGTTCGCTGCTGACTCGCGAAGACACCCTGGTGGTGGCCAGCGTCAGTTGCATCTACGGCTTGGGTTCGCCGGAAGACTTCGAAGGGATGATGGTCGCGATCTCCCAGGGCCAGCAGATGGACCGGGACGAGTTCATTCGCGGCCTCGTGGATATTCTCTTCGAGCGGAACGACATCCTCTTTGCGCGGGGAAAGTTCCGGGTTCGCGGTGACGTTATTGATATATTCCCTGCCGATTCCGAACATCAGGCCATCAGGGTCGAACTTTTTGATGATGTTATAGAATCCGCAAAATGGATTGATCCTGT
>JBHIXE010000310.1:0-6963 GCA_041984905.1 Verrucomicrobiales bacterium
AGACCATTCGACCACCACTGACTTTGTGCATGGCACAATTACGGGCAATGGAGATGGCACCGCCGAGCTAGTGCTGGGTGCACCCCTCGCGGATGATTCATTCCCAGAGGCCGGAACCGTGACGGTCTTTTCCGGTGGCGTGAAGGTCATCTCCTTCAGCGGCCGGACCAATTCGAACCCGACCTAATTGGGAGCAGCGCTCTCGCTGGACTTGGAACTGTCTCGACGCGCCTCGCCTGAACCCCCATTGCCATTGCTTCCGGGCACCATATCCTTGGGATAGGTCTTGAGATGGAGATCCCGTTGAGGGAACGGGATCTCGATTCCCTCTTCCTGGAAGCGCTTGTGGATCAGGGTGTGCAGTTGATGAATCGTCTCCAGCCGATCATCCAGACTCGGCAGATAACAACGCAGGATCATCGTCAACGAGCTATCGCCAAAGCCTTCAAAAGTGACCAGGGGCGCGGGGTCTTTGGAGACCGATGGATGTTCCCGTACGATGGAGAACAACACTTCCCGAGCCTTATCGGTATCGCTGCCATAGGCCAACCCCACGGGAATCACGATCCGGTTGATCTTGTTCGTCAGCGTCCAGTTCATCAGCGTGCCGGTGACGAACTCTTTGTTGGGCACCACAAACTCTTTCCGGTCCCAGTCCGTGATCGTGGTGGCCCGGATCTGAATCCGCGATACGATCCCCGTCACCTCTCCGACGGTCACGATATCGCCCACGCGAATGGGCCGCTCAAAGAGCAGGATGATTCCACAGACAAAGTTGGCCACGATCTCCTGCAGGCCAAAGCCCAAGCCCACACTGAGGGCCGCTGCAATCCAGGCAAATTTGGACCAGTCGATGTCCAGGGTGTTGAACATGGCGGCGAAACCGATCGCGAAGATGATGTAACCAATGAGGGTCGCAATCGCGGTGCGGTTCCCTTGCTCGATAGGAAGGTTGCGCAGGATGGCGATTTCCAGAATCCCAGGCAAATTGCGGGACGCCACCACGGTGGCAATGGCGATGACAATGCCCGTGAGCAAGTCGGTCCAACTCATGGCCCCGATCGCGGAGATGTCGTCCAGGTGTCGCAACGCAGGCACGGCGCTTGCCCACACCAGCCAGATCCCCACCAGGATGCCGAGGCTTACGATGAATCTTAGCAACGCCCGCGTTTGATCGCCCACCATCTTGAGGTCGATCTTCGTTTCGTCCACGTCCACGATTTCATCCTGCGTCGTCTCCGCGGCTTCCCTCTTGTGACGCCATTGTTCGAGAGCGCGCTGCAAAGCCAGCTTGCGTTCGTTGATCGAGAAGGCCCGCAGAGTCAGGCCATACACGATCGGTCCCGCCGCAACGCAGGTCGCACTGAGTTGGAACTGATAGTTCAGCGTCAGGGCCGTCAGCATGTAGCCGGAGATCGCCATGATGGCAAAGACCAGAGGACTGGCCACCAGGAGCGGGTACCAAAGCCAGCTCAGCTTTGCCAGCCATCCCTCCGTATTCTGCTCCACGTAACCCGCAAAGACCCCGTCTTTCGGATTGAAGAGCCTCCGGGCGATCATCGCGAGCAACAGGGTCGCGACAAGAAAGACGACTCGCCCCAGGCTATCGAAATACACTGGTCCCAGGTTCAAGGTCAATAGGACCACGAAGTAAGCGGGCACATAGGTCCACCAGATCAGGCGGTTATCACTCTGGAGACGACGCATGGACTCGGCCTTCCAGCCAAAATGCCTTTCGCCCAGACCTCGAGGACGAGCCACCTCGTTGAGGAAAGCCAAGACGAAGGACACGACCGACAACCAGAGCAGCGCGTCCGACACCCCATAGATCCAAGTGGTGGAGACCGCGCTAGCGGGTACACGAGCCAGTTCCCAGCCGATATATCCAACAAACAGCGCAAAGGGCAACGCCAGCGCCACCGTCAGGATCAAGGCTCGCAGGGTGTGAACGTAACTGTCCTGAGACGTCTTCCGCACCTTGACTCCCAAGTCCTCCAGGGTGTGAATCATCCTGGGGCGGGTGACGGTCAAAAGGATCACGGCCAGCGCCACCAGAGCGACGATCAAATAGCGCTCCTTCAGGATTCGCTCGCCTGCCAGGATGAGCTCTCCCGTACGAGCGGGACTCAGCAAAGCTCCCACTGCGGCCGGCAACTCCTGAATTGTCTGCAAACCCAATACCGAGGAACTCCGATACCAGAAAAGTTTCTCCGTCAGGAAAGCCCGGTAATCCTCCAATTGGGACGCATACTTCGCCTCGGTCTGGCTCAGTTTGTCCAGCCCATCAATCAAAGCCCGGTGGGAGTCTCGAAGATTGGTGAGGACCTGTTGCTTCTTCTCCATCAACCGGTCGAAGTCACTTGGAGGCCCGGGATCTGCCTTGGATTTGGCCACGGCCAGATTGGCGGCAGTCACCTCTTCATCCAGAGCAAACTTTCGTGCTCTCGCTTCCGCCATTTCCAGATCGAGAGCGGAGGCACGCTGGAAAGCAAACCGCTTCGGGGGGAGACTGCGTTGCTCATCGAGGAGCACCTGGCCGTAGGCGCCTCGAGGGCCATTGACACTCAACTGCGTCTTGATGTTCGTCGCCTTGGTGGTGAGGGTCTTGAGCTTGTCATCCGCCGCCTTGCGCCGGTCGCTGAGGCGGGTGAGCTTTTCTGTCAGCTGCACGTGCTCGGCAGAAAGTCCGGCGACCTCGTCCGCCATGTTCTTGAACGCTTCTCCCTTTCCTTCTGCCAGGGTTTGGGCCTGCTCGGCCGTCAGACGGGATTCTTCCGCCATCTGTTGGCGCAACCGGTTGGCCTGAGTTTCCATCACCGCGAGGAGTTGTTCCTGCAGGGTGATCTGGGCCTGAAGCTTGTCCTTTTTGGCACTGAGCAGAGCAATCCGGGGCTCGCGACTCAGCTGCTCCTGCTCCAGCATTTCGATCTTGGCGCGTTGCGCCTGTCGTCTTGCCAGAAGCAGGCTACGCCGGGCCTCGTCGAGTTCTCCCGTCGGCGCTTCTGGCAACAGGGCCAGTTCCTGATCGATCTTCGTCAGGGCGTCGCGCGCGGTCTGGAGATCGGTCTGAAGCTGTGCGGCACGGGAGTTCTCTTCCACCACAAGTTGCTCTGAGATCGTCGTCAATTCCGCGCCGAACTCCGATAGGCTCGCCCTTTCGGCCGCGAGTCTCTGCTCCAACTGCGGAAGCTTCATATCCATCACTTCGGGAGGAAGCGATTTCTGGGGATTGGCCGAGTCCAGCACCGTCGTCTGGATCCCGGCAAGCTCCGTCGTCAGCTTCTCGGTCTCAGCCGGTCCACTGACAATCACATCCCGATAGACCTTGGCGGCTGTCCGGAAACGGATGGCCTCATCCACTTGCGCTATCCCTTCTTTATAGCGCTGCACCACTTCGCCTCTCACCGCCTCGTCCAAGGCCGAGTTGGCCTCGACCGCTTTGAGGCGTTGCTCCAGCACTTCCTTGCCGATCTCCAGGGCTCCCGCTTCCGGAGTCGTCGTGGCGGGAACATTCCCCGACGGGGGCACAGGCGCGGCGTCAGAAGGCTCCGCCAGGGTCGGCTGGGAGGGAACTTCCGTTGGAGTGTTAGGCGGCGCGGGAGGCCCGATTGGCAGGAGCGGTGTCTGGCCGTTCGCGCTCCACAATACACTTAATAGAACCAGGCAGGAGAGATAAAGGGAGGGGGGCACCATAAAAATCTGAGTAAATCTCAGTCAGTTGTCGCCGAATACAACTCCGACTTGTTCACCATCCCGCAAGCTTGGATTGAGGATGTCCCAAAGGATCGTCCCTGCTCCTGGGAATTTGTCTGGACCGCTTTTCGGAAGCTCTGCTAGTCCTTGGGGTTGAGTCCCCCGAACCATGAAAATCCTACTCGCTCTCCTTCTCGCCCTTCCCCTTAGCGCCCTTGCGGATCCCCTCCCCATCCCTCGTGTCCAGCTCCTACCCTTACCGGAGCATCAGGTATCCTTTCAGGTGGATGGCATCGAGAAAGTCCGTTGGCACTTTGGTGAGGAGTATCCCCGCCCCTTCTTCTATCCCTTCAACGGTCCTTCCGGAACCTCCCTGACTCGCATGGGACATCCCGGAGCAGAGAACCACGATCACCACCGCTCTGTGTGGTTCGCACACCACGACGTGAACGGAGAGGGCTACTGGAGTTTCTCCGCCAAGACCCAGATCCGGCAGAAGCACTGGTACGCCTATGCTGAGAGCGATGACGAGGCCATCATGTCCAGCTTGTTGGGTTGGTACAACGAGGCAGGCGAGGAAATCATGGAGCAGGACGTCGTCGCGGCCCTCCGTCCCATGGAAAACGGCGAACACGCCCTGGAGATCCAGATCACTCTGCGCCCCTCTTCCAAAGCCACCAGCCCCGTAGAGCTCGGCAAAACCAACTTCGGCTTCTTCGCCGTCCGGGTTGCCAAGAGCATCTCCGCCTATTTCGGAGGAGGAACCCTGACCAATAGCGAAGGCCAGGTGGACGAGCCCAATATATTCGGGAAGTCCGCACGCTGGATGGACTACAGCGGGCCCATCACCTCAGGCACCGGTCCAGACCGCAAAGTCGTCACCGAAGGGATTACCTATCACGATCACCCGGACAATCCCCGCTATCCCACGCATTGGCATGTGCGGGAAGATGGCTGGATGGGCGCCAGTTTCTGCATGAATGAAGGGTACAGCATCACACAGGAAGCGCCGCTAACTCTGCGTTATCTCCTGCACGCCCACTCCGGAGCTTATGACGCCAACAAATCCGCTGCCGTTCATGAAGCCTTCTCTCAACGCCCAGGCTTCGAGATCACCAAGCGCACCGAGAAACACGGTCAGTATGACGTGAAGAGGTTAGAGTGAGATCTTGCGATTGCGAGCCTGCACCGCCCAGATTTCCCCAGTCGCCTGCCCCTCTCGAATCACTACAGCCTCCGCATGGAGAGCCACGCTGGGACAGATGTGCCAGGGCATGCCGTAGAGGACGTCTCCAATCTTCCAGGCATCGGCTTGCTGAGTCTCAATCACCAGGTGCTCTTCGCTCTGCATGACTGCCTTGGCGTTAGGCAGATTCACGAAAACCACCCGGCGTTCCAGGGGATTCTCCGCCGCTACGGCTTTGTGCCCTAGATCCAGGCAGAGCCGATTGCCCGCGGGTTTGCTCACCACTCGCGTCAGCAGAAGCGCCGCAGGAAGAAACTTCAAATCCGGGAAGTGATCGCCGTATCCCGCATCCCAGAATAGCGTCGTGCCCGGGCTGCATTCCCAGCCATGTTCTTCCGCATGAATCGCGTAAGTCGGAGAGCCGCCGCCGATCACGGTTGGCACTTCGATCCGGGCTTCATCCAGCTCGTTCAACAACATAGCCACACCTTCCATGGCCTCTTCGAATCCCTCCTTGCGTTCGTCCAGGCTCTCCTGATGCAGATGCCCATCGTAGACGTGGAGTCCGGCAAACTTCAGACCGGGCGCCAGGCTGATCTGTTCGCAGAGAGGGAGCGCTTTCTCCGGTGCAATTCCCGTACGTCCCATACCGCAGTCGATATCCACATAGACCTCCAGAGGCGAGTCGCTAAAACGCTTGGAAAGCTGTTCGGCAATGCCCGAATCATCCACCAGACAGGAGAAACGGGCATGCGGATACTTGGCCCGAAGTTGCGCGAGCCGCTCGATATTGGGTCCGACCGGTTGATAGGCCAGCAGGACATCGGGAGCCCCCGCTTCCGCGGTCATCTCCACTTCCGCGATCGTGGCGGCCTTGAATTTGGTGATGCCCCCCTTCAGTTGGAGGCGCACCACTTCACTCATCTTGTGAGTCTTCACATGAGGCCGGATCCGGTCCACGGCACCGCCGGCAATGCGGATCATCTCGCGAATGTTCTCCGCGACACGATCCGCGTAGACCAGCAGGGCCGGAGAAGGAATCTCCGCGACGTTCTCCACCTCATACCAATCGGCCATAGGAGCTTTCGGTTAGTCTGCGATTTCGATGATCGCCTCGATTTCCACGGCAATACCCCCTGGAAGCGAGTTGGCACCGACTGCGCTACGAGCTCCAATGCCGGCATCCTCGCCAAAGACATCGCGAAAGAGCTCGCTGCAGCCGTTGATCACCTGGGGTTGCTGATTGAAGTCCGGCGTGCAGTTCACGAGCCCCAGCAGCTTCACAATGCGCTTCACCTTGTCCAGGCTGCCCAGGGAGTTCCGCATCGTCGTCATCAGCGCAAGCCCCGTTTGTCGGGCCGCTTCATAGCCGGCATCCAGGTCCATGTTCTCGCCAAGACGCCCTTTGATATAGTCGCCATTTTCCTGGTAGGGACCGTGACCGGAAAGATAGGCCAGGGTTCCCACGACCACAAAGGGTTTGTAAACGCCTCCCGGTGGAGGTGCGGGTGGTAGGTACAGTCCCAGTTTCTTCAAATTGTCTTCAGCACTCATGAGTCGGATCGATAGAGATTAGGATTCAGAGTTTCTTGTATTTCAGGTTCCGGAACTCCATGAACTGGCCGTGATCCTGCAGGCCGATGTAGCCGGTCTTCGGTTTGTCCTTGGAATCCGTTTCGCTCAGGTTGAGGTCGATGATCTTTTCTCCGTTGAGCACGACTTCCAGGTGATCGCCCTTGGCGGTGACCTTCATCTTGTTCCATTCGCCTGGAGGAAGAGACATGTTCTTGGAAGCGGGTGCTGTCTTGATCACGCCACCGTTGTCGTGATGCGTCAGCTCACCTTCCTTGCCGTAGGAGTCCAGGATCTGCACTTCCATCCCGTGGGTGACCGGATCCGCCAGGTCAGACACCCGGAAGAAAAACCCGCTGTTGCCGCCTTCCGGGTGTTTGTATTCGAACTCGACGACGAAGTCAGCCATCTGCTCATCGAACCAAAGATAGGAGCCGTAACGCTTCCAGCCTTCTTCCCCTTCACGAGGTTTGATGGCCAGGACGCCGCCCTCTTCCACGACCCAATTGCCT
>JBHIXE010000311.1:0-6907 GCA_041984905.1 Verrucomicrobiales bacterium
TCCGGCTCGGCGTCGCGATGGGCGGCAATCCTCAAACCTTCATGGGGCTAAGCGGGGTTGGCGATCTCATGGTCACCTGTTTCAGCAATCACAGCCGGAACTTCCGAGTCGGCTGCATGCTGGGTGAAGGCCTCAAGCTCTCCGAAGTTCAGGAGCGCATGAGCATGGTCGCCGAAGGCGTGCCAAATACGGAGAGCGTCTATCACTTTGCCAAGGCGCGGAACGTGCGCACGCCCATTACGGAGCTGCTCTATGCAGTGCTCAATGAGCAGATGACGGTGACCCAGGCCGGTCAGCTCCTGCTCTCCCGGAGTCCTCGCTCAGAGGCGGAGTAACGTCTAACGTTTACGGCGATGGCTTCGAGGCTGCTCACTAGTCTGGCCGAAAAACTGTTCTCCGGGCCCGCGGAGCGGGATGCTTTCATTGCTGCTCTTGAGAAAACCCAAAGCTACCCTCCCTGCGTGGTGTGGTGCGATCGCGAGCGATCCCCGGATGTTCTCGACCTGCCTCGCGCTGAGCGAGTAGTGGACTGGTTGCCCGAGTGGGTCTTGCGCTTGGACACGGAGCAGCCTGGCAAACATCCTCTGCATGAGGCGGGCGCTTTCTACAGTCTGGACTTTTCCAGTGTGTTCGCCGCGTCCGCACTTTTGCAGATTGGGCAGATGGAGCGCGTGCTGGACGTCTGCGCCGCCCCTGGTGGCAAGTCCGTCTTTGCAAGTCGCGCCCTGGATCCGGAGGTGCTGGTTGCGAACGAAGTCATCGGCAAACGCCTGGGCATCTTGCGGCATAATCTGTCGCGCTGCCGGATTCCCAATAGCTACACCCAAAGGCTCGATCCTGCTGAACTGGCCGAGTTGGCGCCGGGCGTCTTTGACGTGGTCATCGCCGATGCGCCTTGCTCGGGGCAATCGCTCCTTGCCAAGGGCATCGAGAACCCGGGCTGTTTTCATCCCGCAACGGTGAAGAAGAACGCGCGACGTCAGCGCCGCGTCCTGGCTTCCAGCGCGGAAACAGTCGCCCCTGGTGGTTGGCTGCTCTACAGCACCTGCACCTTTGCCCTGGAAGAGAACGAGCGGATTGTGACCTGGCTGCTCAAGCACTTCGAACACCTCAGGCCGGTGCAGATTCCGCACCTGAAACCCTGGCGCTCGCCTCATGCGGAGTTCCCGGCCTACCGGCTCTATCCGCACTCTCAGCTCGGGGCTGGCGCCTTCACTTGTCTCCTCCGAAACGAAGCGGAAGGGGAGCGCGGCGAAATTCCTGGCAGGCTCTTGGAATACCCAGTGGCAAAAAGCCGTGTTCAAAGCTGACGATTCATGCTTGGATCGCTGCGAACCCCACCGGAAAACAAATGCTCTACTCTCGATTGGTCTTGCTGGCCTGTATTGGTCTCAGCTGCGTCTTGCATGCTCAGAATGAGGAGCCGGACACCAATGTGGCCGGGAATGATCAGGTCGCTGACATCATCAAATCCTTCGAAGGCCGCGGCACCCTGGCCGATGACACTCCGCCGACGCCTCCTGAGCAAGCGGTGAAGCAGTTCGTGATGCGGGACGGGTTCGAGATCGAGTTGATGGCCGGCGAGCCGGAGGTCACCCAACCGCTCTTCATGACCTGGGATTCGCGAGGACGGGCCTGGGTCGTCCAATACCGCCAATACCAGTTTCCGGCTGGGCTCAAGATCCTGCGCTACGATCAGCACCTGCGCGCCGTTTTCGATAAGGTGCCTGAGCCACCCCCCAAGGGCACTCCCGGCGCGGACAAGATCACCGTCTTTGAGGACACCGATGGCGACGGCCTCTACGACACTCACAAGGACGTCATTACGGGCCTCAACATTGCCACCTCCGTCCAGGTGGGACATGGCGGAATCTGGGTGCTGAACCCTCCTTACCTGCTCTTCTACCCGGATGCCGATGGCGACGATATCCCTGATGGCGATCCCGAAGTGCATCTCTCCGGCTTCGGCCTGGAAGACACGCACTCCGTCGCCAACAGCCTGCTCTGGGGACCGGACGGGTGGCTCTATGGCGCCAATGGCAGCACCACCACCTGCACCATCAATTCCGCGGTGACCAAGAACGTGGAGTTCCAGGGCCAATGCATCTGGCGTTATCACCCCGACACCAAGGTCTTCGAAGTCTATGCCGAGGGTGGGGGCAACACCTTCAGCGTCGAGATCGATTCCAAGGGGCGCGTCTTTTCCGGCACGAATAACGGCAATACGCGCGGCATGTTCTATCCGCAGGGCAGCTACGGGAAAAAGAACTGGGGCAAGCACGGTCCCCTCACCAATCCCTATTCCTTGGGCTACTTCGAGCACATGGCTCATGAGGGCGATAACCGCCGCTTTTCCCAGGCTTTCTGCATCTATGAAGGCGGGGTCTATCCGGAGCAATATGACGGCGCCATTGTTGGGCCGAACTCGCTCCAGAACGTGGTCTGGGTCAGCGAGCGGATTCGCGATACCTCGACCTATCGGACTGTGGACGAGGCGAATCTGGTGGAGACACCGGATCGCTGGTTCCGGCCCGTGTATTCCGGCGTGGGACCGGATGGCTGTGTCTATCTCACGGACTGGTACGACACCCGGCTGAGCCACGTTCGCCCCGTCGATGACTGGCACAAGACCAGTGGCCGGGTCTATCGCATCAAGCCCGATGGCACGGATCCGCTCTACGTGGAAGGGGATCTTAGCGCCAAGTCTTCGGTCGATCTGATCCAACTCTTCGAGCATCCCAATTGGTGGGTGCGCAAACGCGCCGTGCTGGAATTGGGCTGGCGCAAGGATGACTCGGTCCGGGATTCGCTCGTGCGGCTCGTCGAGACCCAGCAGTCTCTCGAAGCGCTCTGGGCCCTGAACCTGATCGGCGGCTTGAACGCCGAACTCAGCGCCAAGTGGCTGGACAGTGAGAGCGAGCATATCCGTCGTTGGATCGTGCGTCTCACCGGTGATCACGGCCAAACCGTGGAAGGCCTGGCAGAACTGGCTCGCACCGAACCGGAAGTTCAGGTGCGTTCCCAGATCGCCTCCACGGCCAAGCGCGTTCCGCCATCCGATGCCATGCCGGTGATCGCGCAACTGCTACGTCGCAGCGAAGATCTGGATGACCTGCACATGCCGCTCATGATCTGGTGGGCCGTGGAAGCCCATGCCGAAGACGGGCGAGCCCAAATTCTCTCCATGCTCGGCAACCCAGAGATTTGGAAGCTGCCCATGTTGCGCCAGCACATCGCCAGCCGGCTCATGCAGCGCTATGCCATGGCGGGTGGGGAAGCCAACCTGGAAACCGCTGCCGAGCTGATCGCTCTCGCGCCGGATGACGAGGTGAAGGACGAGCTCATGGTTGGGCTGAATCGCGCCTTTCAGGGCATGACTGTGCCGGCTTTGCCGGACACCCTCGCCGAAGCGCTGGACGCCTATCAAGCAGCGAGAGGGGAGTCAGGACTCATCCTGTCGCTGCGCCAGGGCAAGCCGGAAGCCGTCGACAAAGCCATCGCCGCGGTTAACAGCAGCTCCACCGATCTCGTGGAACGGATCGAGTTGATCAAGGTGCTGGGCGAGATTGGCGAGCCCAAGGTCGTGCCTCACCTGCTCAAGCGGGCCACGGACACCACCGAGCCCGCCTTGCAACGCGTCGCCATGCAGGCCCTCACCCGTTACGACGATCCCAAGATCGCCGAGACCATCGCCAATGGCTGGGAGAGTCGCTTCCCCAATGAGCACGAGGTTCGCGCCACCGCTGCGCGCACCCTGGCCAGTCGCCCCGCCTGGGCCGCAGCTTTGCTTGCCAAGATCGATGGATGGCTTATCCGCACCGAGGAAATCCCCGTCGATGTCGTGCAGCAATTGCGCCAGTATGAGGATCCCAAGTTGCAGGCCTTGGTGGAGAAGCACTTCGGCCAATCCGACGCCGTGTCTTCACCCGCCAAGCTGGAAGAAATCGCGAGGCTCAAGCAGGTCCTGGCCGGTTCCCAGGGCAACCCTGACGCCGGCCGCGAGCACTACACCCTGCGTTGCGCCGTCTGCCACAAGCTCTTCGACGAAGGCGGTATGATCGGTCCCGATCTCACCGGTTACGAGCGGGGCAATCTCGATTTCTGGCTCCCCAATATTGTCGATCCCAGCTTGGAGATCCGGGAAGGCTACCAGACCTATCTCGCCAAGATGAAAGACGGCCGCGTCCTCACCGGCATGATCGCCGCCCAGAACGCCCAAGGCGTCACCCTGCGCGATGCCGCGAACCAGACCACATTGTTGCGCAATGAGGACATCGAAGAGCTGCAAGCCATCCCCATGTCGCTCATGCCGGAAGGGCTGTTGCTGGGACTTACGGATGAGCAGTTGGTGGATCTGTTCGCATATTTGAGTCTGGCGGCGAAGTGAGGGGGGAGTTTCGATGGGTGAGCGCGAAGACAAGGAAATGCTGAGAGCTCTCGCTCTCCAGTCGTCTTCCGACTTCGTCACCAAATTGAAACGGGAATACGGAAAGGAACATTTCTATGCGTTCTTCTTTGTTCCCTCGTCTGGGTTCATCAATATGGGGATCTCTGTTTCATCCAGAGAATCCTTAAAGAGAGTGACCGAGAGCGTCGACGAAGCCATTGACGAAAGTGTTCTCGCCGAGCTGGATGCTGAAGACCGGGCGTTCATCGAGAGCTATCAAACTCCTCAGCACTACTACGAAGTGGTCGCTGCGGAGTGGCCCTATGTAGGCCTCTTTCAAGGTGGTCAGAGAAAGTTGAGTCGAACAGTTGCGAGACTCCAAGCGCAAGAACGATTGAACGAAGAGGCGTTCGAGGAAGTTTTTACAGACACTCTTGTTGAACTCAAAGAAAGTGGAGTGTTAGCGCCGCCGTTATTCGAGGAGGATGTGTTGATGGGGATTCAGTTCATGGATCAAGACCAGCCGGACTTGGTAGAACGGGTATCCGCCAAGGTGAATTCGAGAGAATGGCACCAGAAGCTGTGTGAGGGATATTGGACGCCAACAGAAGAGTAGGGCGATGCAAATTGTAAGAAGGACACTCAAGCTATTGCAACAAATGGCGCTCTTTGGGGCAATGCTTGTATCTGTTTCCTCAGCCGTTTTCGCGTTGCGAGGTTTGAATTCAGATCGTGTCGAAATGCTCGGATACATCCGGGACGACAGGGGGGCGATTTCAGCCACTTCCGTTAGAGGCTTGTTGGAATTACGGGTCTTTCCTTCAATGAGTGGCTACCATCGTCGTGGAGGCATACAAGCCGGAACCTACGATTTCGCCTCGTCCAACTTTGCCTCCTTGAGAGTTGTCGCTCCGCTTGCCGCAGGTGTCGAGAAACCAAGTTATCCCGGCGGAGAATACTACTATCTCCGATTGCCATGGTTGTTCTTAACCTTTTCTGGAGTGTTGCTCCTGTATTTCCTCAAGCGAGGCAAGGTCGACGCAAACGGTTGGGAAGAGTGCACATTGTAGTAGGCACACTCCGTGTGCCGTAGCGAAGCCTATCCGGTTTCACAGCAAGGCGCCACGGACGAGAAGGCGCGACGCGCTGCGTTCTTGCATAGCCGGGGTTGAGCGCTAGCGAGGCCCCGGAAAGATAATAGATAGACAAGCCACGAAGTGGTGACACAAGGGAAAGGCGGCACCAGTGAAGATCTGCCTCTGTGCCACCGCTACGCGGCTCGTCGTACGATGACGCAACCGGGGCCTCGCTTCGCTCAACCCCGGCTATGAAAGGAGACAGCGCTTCGCGCCTTCGCGTCCGTGGCTTAATGGGATGGGCCGAAACGCTGGGACAGCTGATCAGCTCGGGTGGTTCGGATAGGCTCCGCCACGGCACACGGAGTGTGCCTACTACATTAGGCCAACACGCCACTCGCCACCTCACCCGCAGTTTCCGTAAGCCGGAAGTTGCGGCCGCCATAGTTGTAGGTGAGGCGCTTGTGATCAAGGCCTAACAGATGCAGGATCGTGGCGTGGAAATCGTGGATGTGCATGGGGTTCTCGGCAGCGCGATAGCCGATTTCATCGGTGGCGCCGTAGGTCTGACCGCCTTTGATGCCGCCGCCGGCCATCCAGATGCTGAAGCCCTTGTGATTGTGATCCCGGCCATCGAGACCTGGCGCGTAGGGCGTGCGACCGAATTCGCCAGCCCAGACCACGAGCGTCTCGCTGAGAAGGCCGCGTCGTTTCAAATCCGTGAGCAGGGCGCCGATGGGTTGATCGACCGCCTCACAGGCTTCTTTGATGTTGTTGGTGAGCAGGTTGTGATGATCCCAACCAATCGGTGAGGAGATCTCGACGAATCGCACGCCGTTCTCCACCAGCCGGCGCGAGAGCAGGCATTGCCTGGCGAAGTGATCCTTGCCGTTACCGATGCCATACATATCGAGGACGGACTGCGGCTCGCCCTGGAGATCGAGCACGTCCGGCACCTCGGCCTGCATGCGGAAGGCGAGTTCGTAAGACTCGATCATGCCTTCGATCCGGGGATGGTGCCCGTCCTGAGCCAGCTTGTGCTGGTTGAGCCCGCGGATCAGGTCCAGCTGAGCGCGTTGCTCGGCCTTGGTGACATGCGGGTTCTCGATGTTCTTCATCGGTGGTCCAGGCGCGGTCTGTCGCTTGAGGAGAGCGGCGTAGAGTGCGGGCAACTGGCTGCTGCCGATCCGCGTGCCCTGACAAGTCACGGGCAGAAAGGCACTGGCGTAATTGCGAGCCCCACCGTTGTCCGCCGGAGGATTGAGGGTGATGAAGCCGGGCAGATTCTCGTTCTCACTGCCGAGCCCGTAGATGGTCCAGGCGCCGAGCGAGGGTCGCACGAACTGGAAACTGCCGGTGTGCATCTGGACAAAAGCCGGGGCGTGGTTCGGCAAGTCCGTATTCATGGAATTGACGATGCAGAGATCATCCGCGTGCTGACCGA
>JBHIXE010000312.1:0-6790 GCA_041984905.1 Verrucomicrobiales bacterium
TTCTGCAAGAAGGGTGATCCGATATCGGGCCATCGCTAAAGCGTGCCCTGCTCTGCCTCGAACTTCCTTCGAGCATTGCTACGAATATCCGCCATCGACCGGCTGGTGAACTCGCCCGCACGTGCCTGACGATAACCCTCCATGATCTCTACCTTCACAGAGGAAAGCGGATCGGCTTTCAGAGCTTGAAGACCAGCAATTACTACCGCTTGAGCAGAAGCAAAAGTCCCTGCGCTGACTTGCTCATCTACAAACGCGGCAAGTTCGGGTGATAAGTCGATCTCCACAACGTGAATATAGCTCTGAGTATTTGTTCAATCAAGTGGGACTACACATCACAGAGCATCGCCGCATGGCGCAGCGCCAGAATCGGATCCTCCCAGGTTGGGATGAATTCCTGGGCAACGAATCCCTTATATCCAGTCGCCAGAATCTCCCGCATGATGGCCGGATAGTTGATCTCCTGCTTGTCGTCCAACTCGGCGCGACCGGGATTTCCGGCGGTGTGATAATGACCGATGATATCCTTGTACTGGCGAATCCGCCGGATCACATCGCCATTCATGATGGAGACGTGGTAGATATCAAAGAGCAGCTTCATGTTCGGCGAACCCACCTGGTTGATGAGTTTCACGCAATGATCCACGTCATCGCCGTAATAGCCAGGGTGCCCTTTCATGGGGTGGGTGTCATCCCGGCTATTGAGGTGCTCCAGAACCAGGGTGATCCCCTTCTCTTCCGCCAAGGGCATCACTTCCTTCCAGACCGCGACACAGTTCTTGTCCGCCTGTTCCGGGTCCATCCCTTCGTATTCCATGCCGGTGAATGTGATCACGCTGGGACTTCCCACCTCGGCCGCCACTTCAATGGCGTCCCGCAGTTTCTCGAGACAGAGTTCCCGGTTCTTGGGATTGCAGGGACCATCTTTGAAGCCGTGAGAACCGACCAGAGAAATTTCCAGGCCCAGCTTCTTCACCTCTGGATAGGCTTCCCGGGGAATGCCTTCCATGGCGACCAGACCGATTTCCTTGCAATGCTTCGCAAGCGTCACCGCATCGAAGTGATCCTGGAAGCACCAGCCCATGATCGACTGACGGATGTTGCCCTTGGTAATCTTGAAGGCGGGATCCGCGGCGCTCATGGGGAGCTGCGCCCGGGAGACGCCCAAAGTGGACGCTCCAGCCGCAGCCAAGGCGGCGTTGCGAAGAAAGTGTCGGCGTTGCATGAAGTCAGTCTGGGTTACTTTCCGTGAACAATTCAAGCTTCGCGTCTTATTTGGCCCCTTCGATTTCCCAGTCATCCGTGCGGAACACCGAGGCTGGCAAGCCTTCCTTATTGATGAGATTGGCTCCCTGCGGGTTGGCTGCCCAGGCGTAACGAACCGCCACCGGCTTGGGCACCTCCGAGCTGGAGACCACGACGCTATCGCCATCGATCTTGGCATCCGCCCAGTGCCAGACCTTGTCTTCACCGGCAATCTCGAAGCGCTGCAAAGGCCCACCATCGCGGGCCGCCAATCCTCCTCCTACATGATCGAAGGAGATCCGCACCTCTGATCCTTCGACCTTGGAGCCACTGTAGAGCGGTCCGCTGTAGACGATGTCTTTGCCGTAATCCCGAGCCAGCGCCCAGAGCGCCAACCGCGTCCCCACTGTCTTCTTGTCCTTGGGATGGATATCCTTTTCTTCACCCACATCATTGGCAACCGCCATACCCGTGTGCGGGAGTTTCAGCGTCTCCCGCTGCTCATCCTGCACCAAGGCCCAGAGATCCGGCTGCCCCGGTTCCGTGGAAGGCGTCTTGAAGTTCGCCAACTGCACGAAGTAATAGGAGAAGTCATCGCCCCAACGTTCCCGCCAATCCTTGATCTTGGTGGAGAACATCTCCTCGTAATAGGGGGCGCGGCCGGGCTTCGCATTCCCCTCGCCCTGATACCAAATGGCTCCGGTCATCCCATACCCTACAAAGGGATGGATCATGCCGTTGTAGAGGACGCTCGGGTTTCCCTCCGTTTGGTTTGCTGGCATGGCCAGGACCGGTTTCTTGGGAGGACGAATCTCTGTGCGAGGCATCTTCTCCCGTTCCTCCCTGGAGAGTTTGGAGATCTCTGTGCGCCAGGCGTCCATCTTCTTGTTCCACTGAGCCAGCGCAGCCTCGAAACGCTCTTCGGCCTTGGCCTTGTCATAGTTCGCGGTGGAGGCGTCCATACTGCTGAGCAGGCTCTTGCCGAGCTCCGTGGTTTCCAGGGCCTCACGACTCGTAAAGGTCTCGACCGGTTTGCCGCCCCAGGCGGATTTCAAGACGCCCACAGGCACTCCAAGTTCTTCGTGGAGCTTGCGCGCAAAGTAAAAGGCAACCGCTGAAAAGGACCCCACCGTACTGGGACTGCAGACAAACCATTCGCCGCCAATGTTCTCCTGAGGCTCGGAAGCTGGCGTCAGGTCAGCCAGGAACATCCGCAGGTTCGGATAGTCCGCCGCATCGACATCGGCCTGGGCCGTGGGAATCCGGTCAACGGTGAAAACCATGTTGGACTGTCCGGAAGCAACCCAGACTTCGCCGACGAGCACGTCATCGATGACTTTCTCCTCATCCCCAGCCTTCACGGTGAGCTTCGAGCCTTCGGCCTTCACGCCCATCTTGGGGAGATCGACTTCCCAATAGCCGTTCTCGTCCGCTTTCGCCGAAGTCGTCTTGCCGTCGAAGCTCACCGACACATCGGCATTGGCATCCGCCCAACCCCAAATTGGAACGGGCTGGCCTTGCTGGAGGACCATGTGATCGCCAAAGAAGTTTGGCAGGGTCAGCTCAGCGGAAAGGGCGCTGAGCCCAAGTTGCAGAGCCAGGACGACTCCAAACAGGGAACGCATCGGGGGATTCATACCCTATTCACGACACCCGGATGGCTCTCCGTTCAAGGAGTTTTCCCTTTCTGGAGCCCATCAACCGGAGAACCATTCTTTTGAACAATCAGATAGAGATGCTTTTCCGGGTATTGATCATACTCCAGGTGCCGACAGACACACTGGCAGTTGGCCACGATCTCCAGCAGCTTTGGAATCCCCAAAGTCGCATGGTAGAGCGGCTGCTCCATGGAATGGCTCGTGCCCTCATCTGGTTCATCGAGTCCACCAGCGGTGAAGATGAGCACGCCCCCATCCGTGAGCGCAGAGCAGAGCTTGACCAACACCGTTTCATGCATCTCCAGGGGCGCATGCCAGATGCTGTCCCAGGCCGAGATAAAGTCGTATGGGTGTGGAAACTCCCATTCACAAATATCCGCGAAATGAAACGTCAGCTCAGGGTGCCGCCGTTTTGCTCGCGCCAGCATGTCAGGCGAGATGTCGAGGCCCTCTACAGCGAAACCCTCCGAAAGCAGGAGCTCGATAATTCGCCCGCTGCTTCCGCACCCTACATCGATCGCAATCCCTTTGCGGGTCAGGAATTGTAGCGCCCGATGGTGCTGAGCAATCCCATTGTCCCGATTCAGTTGGTCACCATCCCAGTATCCCGCCAACCGATCATAGCTTTTGGCTGTCTCTGCGGGATCCACGGCTTAGGAAACAGCTCAGTCGGCAGGCAGTTAGTACTTGGGCATGGAGGGATCAATCCGATCGGCCCAGGCGAGGATTCCGCCCTCCACATTGGCAATCGTCTCATAGCCTGCCTGTTGCAGAAACTTCACCGCGTTGGCGCTCCGTACTCCACTCCGGCAGTGCACATAAACCTGGCGATCCTTGGGAATCTCCTCCATCCGAGCCGGCACCTCTCCTAACGGAATCAGGACCGAATTGGGAATGCGGCACATATCGAATTCCTGCTGTTCTCGCACATCCAACAGGAACACTTCCGGATCCTGGAGCTTCTCCTGGAGTTCTTCGACACTGATCTCTTCCATGGGCGCACTCTCATCCGCTACCGGCTCCGGTCCAGCACAAAACTGCTCGTAGTCGATCAATTCCCGGATGCTGGGATTCTTCCCGCAAATGACGCATTCCTCGTCCTTGCGAAGCCGGATTTCGCGGAAACTGAACTGCAACGCGTCAAAGTGAACGAGACGCCCAATCAGGGGCTTGCCGATTCCCAAGATCAGCTTGATGGCTTCCAGCGCCTGCAGATTTCCCACAATCCCTGGCAGAACCCCCAGCACCCCACCCTCGGCACAACTGGGAACGGTGCCTGGATCCGGGGGATCCGGAAAAAGGCAACGGTAACAGGGACCGCCCAGGTGCGGGGCAAAGACAGAGCACTGCCCTTCAAACCGGAAGATGGAGCCATAGACATTCGGTTTACCGAGCAACACCGCCAGATCGTTGGAGAGATACCGAGTCGCGAAGTTGTCCGTCCCATCCAGGATCACATCATAGGGCTTGGCGATCTCCATGGCGTTGGCGCTGGTGATGCGCTCTTCGTAGCCATCGATCCGCACGTCTGGATTGATCTCTCGCAGAGTCTCAATGGCCGATTCCAGCTTGGGCCGGCCAATATCGCTCTCCCCGTGAATGACCTGACGCTGCAGATTGGATCGGTCCACGCGGTCGAAGTCGACCAGCCCAAGCCTGCCAATCCCCGCAGCAGCGAGATACATGGATGCCGGACTGCCAAGCCCCCCCAAACCGATACAGAGGACGGAAGCCGCCCGCAGCTTCTTCTGCCCTTCCAGCCCCACTTCCGGCATCGTAATGTGCCGGGCGTAGCGTTCCAAATCGGAACTCTCCAGGTGGATTTGGTCGACCCGGTCCGGATCCAGGAGTGAGGGGTTGCTCATGACTCACTTATCGTCCAGTCAGTCCGGCAAATCCAGTATGCTGTTTGAAGCTAGGCGCCGGGTGCCTCGTTGAGTTCTTCGAGCATGTTCTTGAGATGTCTCACCAGAATCTCGGAAGCGTCCTTCTGGACTCGATTGGTGGAGAGCCAGGTTTCGTAGCCTCCAAACTCATGCTGTTCCCTCGTTGGAAGATACCCATAGGCTCCATTCGCCAATTCCACCACAAAGGTGTCCTTGAAAGGGCTCTCGGACTTCAACTCCAGACCAATCTCTGCAAAGACTTCGAAGGGCATGGTGCAAATCGCCAGGTCGCCAATCCGGATGGCCTGGATCTTCACTTCAAACACGTCCGGCCCTTCCGCCAGCGATTGGATGCGCCTCGCATAATCCTTGGCGAGCCTGGGCAGTTCTTTCTCCTTCTCCCCTTCCGTCGCCAGGTATTTCTCAGCCCGCTTGAGCAGGTCCGCATCGGGCTTGCGCACCTTCAGGGGCACAATCCGTTCCCGCATATCCAGCTTCAGATCCGAACGGTGCGAGGTGTCCTGGTAGGCATAGTAAGCCGCATCCGCCACTTTGCCGGCGACAATCCGGATCTGCTCGAAGGGTTCACGAGGTGGCCGGCCATCCCGGAAGTTGATGTTGTTGATGTCTCCACTGGTCCCATTCGACAAGATCCCGAGAAACCCGGAGTTCGCATCCCGGCGAAGCCGCACCCCGATCAACCGGGCGAACTCTCCAAAGTAATCCGCCGACACTTCCCCTCCTGGCACCGCGCCTACGTAGTGCAGCGGATAGTTGGCGTAGAGACACAGAGGTTTCCCCTTTCCGTCCCGCACCGAAAGAATCGAGACCTCCGGGTCGATCGGTCCCGCCGGCGAAATCAGGTGCGGCCCACTTCCAGGATTCATTTTTACCAGATCCGTCGTTTCTCCAAAGGGATTGGCGGGCATGGTCCCTGGCTTGAGGAACCATCGCCGATTGAAGACCTCGTCCGGCAAAAGGCTATCACCCCAGCCGACCTCGGCCTCCTGAAGTGCGGCGTGAGCATCGACGATGGACTGCGCGATGCCCTCGATTCCCAATTTCCGATACGCCGCGCCCGGAGTGCCTTCGTCCGTGATGTGCATGGAGGGTGCGCTGTGCGTATGGGTCGCGGAGACGAGCATATGCTCCGTGGGAATGCCCGTCTTCTCGGAGGCAATGGCCTTGGCCTCATCCAGGGTCTCGCGATTGATCAGGCAGTTGTCGACCACGACCATGGCGATGGTGGTCTCGCCGTCGCTTAACACCAACGCCCTCGCGTGCAAGGGATCGTGAACGGCATCCGCCAGTCGTTCGTTAAAACTTCCAACCAGACCAAGGGGCCATTCCTGGGGGGTGATGTCGGCGAGGCCTGTGCCGGCTTGGAGATCACCGGCCTGGAGCTGGCCGCAAAGCAAGGTCCAGCCAAGCGCCAAACCCACGATTCTGGTAGTAGCATTCATGCGACTAGAGTTAGGAGATTTGGTCAGGACCTGTCAATGATCGCTCCCAGTTTGGGTATGTTTCCAATTTCGAAACAGCTCAATGACGGCATCCATCTCCTTTCCATTTCGGAATGCCGAACTCGGGATAACTTCATAGTGCTTCCGGTTGAGAACCACAATGAGGCCCTCCCAAATCACCAGGACTCGCCAGATCTCTCCCCATCTGAGCGCCTCAGTTTCCCAAAAATCCGTCTTCCGAATTCCGTGCGCGTCAAATTCCCAAAAGACATCCGAACCTACCATATACGCCACCTTAAAAGTCTGCCTCCTCCGCCGTTTTCTCAGCCATTCGTAGTAAAGGCTGAAGATGAAAAGCATCAGAAAAAACATCGCCATGGAGGCGCAAACTCCATCAGCCCCGCCCGGTGAGGAGCTGATTTCTATGATCGACAACAGTAGACCCACCACTCCAAAAATAATGGGCAAACACTGGCGAATTGGATTCACCCTTCTCAGTGCGGCATGGCGAAGGTCCAAATGCGTCTCGTCGATCGTA
>JBHIXE010000313.1:0-6790 GCA_041984905.1 Verrucomicrobiales bacterium
CCTGGTCAAATTCCTGGACGCAGTTTCGTGGTCCCAACACTTCCGGGATCAGCAGTAGGGAAGTCCGCAAAATGACTGTTTGCGCTCGTCGTTTCTGCCGTAAATCCAGAGGCCGGAGCATCAGCACCCAGATCCCTTAGAGTCTTCCCACAGGGTCCCACCAAGGAATGAAGCCTTCCAAACGCTCCAGTGATTCTGCGGAGCTTGAAGTATCTTTGCGACATCTCGCTTCAGAGTCCAGGACCCCACTGTAGATGATCAATCGCCCGGTCCCATCAGCTCTTCCGGTGGATGCAGATCCATGCCCATGAGCACGTAATCGTGGTAGTTGGCGTTCATATCCTGGACGTACGCCGGGATTCGTATGAGCTCGCTGAATCCACACAACCCTAGCGCCTTCATGGCCACCACCCGCTCGCCATTGAACTCTGCCTCCAGCTTGGTCAACCCGGCATGCCGGGCCACTTCGACAATTTCCTCGATCAGGGCGTCGGCGAGACCGATGTTGCGGAAATCGGGATGCGTCAGGACGCTCACCAAACCGATGTGCCGCTTCCAACCTCCGCTCCGCTGATGCAGGGTGATGTCCCCAATCATCTTGCCATCCGCAAATGCCAGCATGGGCAGGTTCTGCTCGTAGTCGATCTCCGAACACCACTCGTGGAAGAGCCCTCCGTCCGTCACGCGATGCTTGATGAAGGCTCGCTCCTGTTCCGGCACCGCCATGTAGAATTCGTGAAAGGCCGTTTCATCGCTCGCCTCTAAAGGACGGATCATGCATTGAATGCCATTGGCGAGGTTCTTGCGGACGGGGTATTTCTCGAGGGCGTCTTGAATCATGGGACCATTGGGTAACAGTTAGAGAACGAATCGATTCCGATCTTGGTCCGGCCTCGGGAAGCAAAAGTCGTGCCAGAAGACAATTCCGGGATGGCCGGGCTGTCAGGACGACGACGTGTTCCTGGGTCGGTCCCCACAACCCCAGCACCAACTTGGATTCTCTCGAAATCGAGGGATGGGTTCAAGACCAATCCTCACTTGCGCGCTGTCGTCACCGCGTCCTCCGCCATCAGGGGATCGATAACGTCCCGGTAGGGATTTCCGGCTCGATCGTACTGGGTCACGTAGAAGCGCAGCGCATTGTCTTGCTGCGCAGTTTGCTCGACTGCGGGCAACGCCAGTAGGCGGGAACCGCTCATCAGCTCGTTTGGCCCCACTTCAAAGGTCTCTTCCCATACGATGTCACCCGTGCGCGGTCGACCTGAGCCGGGGCCCGGTTGCCAGCGCCGTTTGCGAATCTGATCGAAGGGATTCGGAGAGGGCCGCACGGGGTCGCCGTTATCATCCAGCCCCAGCAACTCGTGCGTTGCGGTGATCTCCACTCTTTCCGGCAAGGGCTTGCCAGGCTCCAGGCCCCAGGAGATCCGCACCGGTCCACCTTCGCCCGAGGGAGCGGGATCCAGGGCAAAGACGTAGTCTGGTGGACTCGCTTTCAGCATACGGACCAGGATCAAAATGAACCAGGTCCCAATCGCCACAAAGGGGATCAGGAAGAGAACCGCGCCGAAAGAACCTTTCTCCGCGTTGCCGGTCAAAAGAGCCAGGGTCACCGCGACGAAGGGAACCATGGCGATGCTGTTCCAGAACAAATTCAGAAACAGGATCAAGCCAAAGGACCGAGCCCGGATTTCGCGCAAGGCATAGACATTTGGCGGCGGAATCCGCTGGGATTCCACCCAGTCCGGCAACACCCCTTCGGCGATCATTGCGGGAATCGGTCGATACCACTTGCGATAGAACCCACGGGCGACAAGTCGCGGACCAAAGGCCATCGTCAATCCACACACCCCCACGAGCAAAAAAGGAATCGTGAAGAAGATCGTCGCCATCCCTCCCAGTGACAGTTGGCGCGTCAGGACGGAGACCTCCGGATGGTCCGGATCGATCCAGCAGGACACCACTGTTCCCTTCTTGTACGACTCAAGGAATTGAGTCCCGGAACTGAATAGGGACGTGTCATCCCAGAAACTGAGCCGTTCTCCGGTCTGCTCCTTCCCTTGATAGGAGTAGGTGTAGCGAATGACGGCCTCGGCCTCATCGCCCGATCCCTCGATCCGGCTTTCTACGATCTCCGCCGTTACCGGTTCCCAATCTCTGGAAGAGCTCCATTCCATGAGGGGGAGCACGAAGCTATCGGCGAGAATCAAGAGCCCGGCCCCACCAAATAGGATCCCGAAAAGTGCAGGCATCGGTCGCCAGATAAAGTTCCGCGGCCCCCAACAGGGATCGAGTCGTTCATCCAGTCTGGTCCGTTTTTTCCGCGCCATCCGCCAGTAGAGTTGCAGAGTTGACGGTCGAAGTAACCCTCGAATTCACAAGATTTCGTGCCTAAACGCTCCCTCGGCACGACACCAGGAAGCCTCGAAGGCAGCCTCGAAACCAATCTGGAGGGAAGACTGGATGGTGGCCGTCACTCTCAGCGACGGCAAACAAGAAGCGCGCAGCGCTGAGGACCTGCGTAGCCGGGGAGTGACCGAATGGGAACCCCCGGAAGCGGTCCTCTTTTGCCAGAGCCACGTCAGTGCCGAAGCCCTGGGTCATGCCCGAAAACAGAGATCACATGATGTCGCCGCTTTGCGGCTCACAATAAGAGGGACTCCTTCCGGGGGTTCCCTACGGTCACTCCCCGGCTACGCAGGTCCTCAGCGCTGCGCGCTTCTTGTTTGCCCGAGGTGTCTTGTTGAAGCAATAGACGTTGTCCTACCACTCCGTATACGGATGCTTGGACAAGGCCGCGTTGTAATAGCGCGGATCATGCGAAACTTCCTCACCGATCCAGTCCGGCAGATCGACCGCTTCGTCTTCGCTGCTCAACTCCACCTCGGCCATGATGAGGCCTTCGTTGGCACGGGAATCTCGTATTCAAACTCGGCTCGCGAGATGCCCTCGGTCTTGCCCTTGATGGTGAGGAAGGCTTTCTCTCCAGCGACTCGCACCCGCACGGTGGGACTGTTGGCGAGGTATCCCTGCTGAAAGACCGTGGCCTTGGCTCCAACTCTCCAACAGTCTCCGGTCACAAGGTATTTTCGTTCGATTTCCTGGGGCATCGACCCAATCTCCAATCAACCTGACAGGCTGACAAATGACGATTCAGCCCTCGTCGTTGGCACTGATGTAAATCGAGGAAATTCCACCGCTTAACGGGATCCATCGGGTGTCGCCAAAACCCGCACTCGTCAGCAATTCCTTCATGGCATTGCCCGAGGGAAACCGCTCGATCGATTGACCCAGGTACTCGTAGGCTTCCCGGTTGCCCGCAATCATTCCCGCGAGTCTCGGCAGGATGTGGTGCAGGTAGAAGCGATACGGTGGTCGCAGAGGTCCACGCGGCAGGGAAAAATCGAGCACTACGAGATGTCCGCCCGGCCGCAAGACCCGACGCATCTCTTCCGCTGCGCCTTGCCAGCTCTCCATGTTCCGCAATCCGTAGGCGACCGTCACCACGTCGAACTCAGCATCGCCGAAAGGCAGGTTCATCGCATCAGCGACGAGGGTGTTCCGGACCCCAGCACGCTGTGCGTGGGCCAGCATCTCCGGGCAGAAATCCGTCGCAGTGATTTCCGCTTCCGGGCTGGCCTTTCCCATGGCAATGGCCAGGTCTCCCGTCCCAGTGGCCACGTCCAGAATGCGCTCGGGTTTCAGATTGGCGACCAAGCCCGCGACCTGGCGGCGCCAGAGGATATCGATGCCTGCGCTGAGCACGTGATTGGCCAGCGCGTAACGATCCGCGATCGAGGAAAACGCGGCCTTAACGAATTGAGGATCCTGCGACAAAGTGGTGGGCATTCGGCTGATCTCCGAATCCCAATACGAACGCTGCCCCAAGCGGGGAAACCGCTTAGTAGGTGAAGATGCCTTCCGGGAAAAAACGCTTCAGTTCGATCTGGGCGTTTTCCGGAGAATCGGAGGCGTGAACCACGTTCACCATCTTATCGACGCCGAAGTCGCCGCGAATGGTGCCCTTGGGAGCTTCCTGAGAGTCGGTCGGCCCGAGCAGGTCCCGCATCCGCTGGATCACATTGTCCCCTTCCACCGCCACGGCCACCACGGGGGTGCGGGACATGAAGGAAGCGAGATCCGGGAAGAAGGGACGATCTGCCACGTGAGAGTAGTGCTCTTTGAGGATCCCCTCTTCGAGCTGCATCATTTTGATTCCACGAAACTTGAAACCTTCTGCTTCAAGGCGCTTCAAGACTTCGCCGCAATTGCCCTTTTCGACGCAATCCGGCTTGAGGAGAATGAGAGTAGTTTCGGCCATTTGACTAAGGGGTATCCCAGTCGCGCCAATAGGCTGTGGATGGCAAGGGATTGCAACCAGAAAATGCACCTGACAGACCATTCCTGACGCATCGCTAAGAATGCGCGGATTGATCGGACGAAATGTGGGATGAGATGGAGGGGAACCCTCCTAGATGGATCGCTTGTAGGTATCGACTCGATTCTTCCATCCATCGAGCCATTCGGACTCATCCTTGGGCTTGGCATTCGCCACCCTGCGAGTGAGGACTCTCTTGGCCGCTTCACTGTACTCCACGGCGGCTTGTTGACCAGAAGGAGAACCTTTCATCTCCAATAAGACCTGCATCATGCCCCATCCCTCACCACGATAGCGCTCTGTCGACTTGGTTCCCTCTCCCTTGAAATTGACGTAGTCGATCAGCCCATAGGTGCCATTTGGCGTCTGGGCGACCGCATAAAAGTTGCGCTCAATCTTGGCCGCCTCCGCAGGTGAAGCTGCTGCAGCCTTCATCTTGGGCAAGGCAGCTTCCAGGCGGGCCACGATGAAGTCCGTCTGCGCATCAAATGTCTCCACCAGGAATTGACGGAGCTGTTGCATTTGGGGCGCGTTCTGGGCCGCCTCGAATTCTGCTAGCGAATTCCAGGGGCAGTCCTCCGTAGTGGCAACCCACTGTGGCATTGAGATCCGCCGCGCCTTGAGGAAGTCGACAAATTTCGGCCAACTCTCGTCAAATCGCCCTGACTGATTCTTGGGATACCAAATGAAGTGGCCGATTCCCAATGAGGCAAAGTGCTCACCGCTATTCCAACTGGTCAGCCCTGCCACGGTCCCACTGCATTCGTTGACCCAGATCTTCTTCCCGATCCGAGTCGCCTCATCGCGGCTGAGGTTGACAGAGAACTCTCCATTTTTGGAGGAAGTTGCTACGGTAGGAGTCTGGGCACACCCAAGGAGCATGAAACCCATTATTGAGAGGAGCGGAACTGATCTCATAAAACGACGATGACAGGGGAAGGTAGCGGACACAGGTTAGCATAACCGTAGTGGCGGCTCGTTTCAACTCTGGCCACAATGTGCGGAGGCTACATCCTGGTCACTCGACGCTCTTCTGTAGCGCTTCCAGTCTTGCCCCGTCACCGTCAAGAACGTCTCCGGATTTGCTGATCCACGCTACAAAGTCAAACTCGCCGGTTTTGGCTGTGACACCGTAGAAGAAGTCTGAGGAAGGTTCCCGGCTGATCATGTAATTGCCGGCGTGAAGTCTTAAGAGGCCCTCTTCGCTCCAGCGGATCTGGAGTTCGGAATGGGCCGAATAATTTCGATCTCCCATGTATGCCAATGTTGGGGCAAAGAATCCTGGCTCCAACTCAACGGCCACCAAAGCGGTCCTATGGGTGGAAGATTCCGGATCCATGTAACTCACTTCATAGACCTTGGGATCGTACGAGTTCAAGACGTTGATGTTAACCAAATGAAAAGGGACTGGATCCCAGGCCAGTGGAGAAATAGACTTCTCCTCTTGCAGCTTCGGGATGTGCGACATGAAGAATGACAATGGAAACGCCTCCCATTGCTTTTCTTTTGTGCTGTAATCTTTCTCGTAGTTTTCGATTACATAGAGCCCCCAAGGCTCCTCCAATCGCCTCTTCACGACCTCTTCAGGAGCCTTCTCCATGGGTTTGGCGGCCACATCCTGCGGAACACTTCCAAACACCTGGAATACCACGTCCCCCTGAGACAGTTCTCGGTCCTTGATGGTGCCAAACTGCACGGTGTTGGCGGGAGTGGTGAACCTGGCCACTTCATCCCGAAGATAGATGCTGAGTTCAGTGCCGGTCACGTACCCGTCCTTGTTGTAGTCAGCGACGGGGCGCTGGAGCGCATCAACCAGGGCGCGGCTGAAGACTGAGCGGGACGGAACTGGTTCATTGGCGCTGCCTGCCGTGATGATCTTGCGAACCGGCAAGCCGGTGATCGTGGAAATGGTCTTCGGAGGGACCACATCGGTGCTTGAGCGGGTACTGAAGACCGACCCCGCAAAGCAGCAGTCGAAGAGGAACAAGGCGTGTTTCGCCTTCAATCGCTTCATCCAGCTTTGGACCAACCCCATATCGATGGAGGTTCTCCGAAAGGCTCGCTCATCGGAAGGGCTCTCCGCGTCAACCGGCACGAGGAATCCCTCTTCTTTGTCGATCGTATGCCCGTGACCAGCAAAGTAGAAGACCAGCCGATTGGCTTCATCGTACCCATATTCATCGATGAAATCTTCGAACACATCCGTAAGCGAATCCTCATCGAGTTTTCGCCACACTTTGTCTCCGTGGATCGAGAAGCCCTGTGCCTTCAAGGCCTCCATCACATTCGTGGTCTCCTCCGCGACGGCGGAGAGGTCCGCCCAGTTTTCGTATTCGCCATTGCCAATCACGAGCGCGTAGCTGCCGCCATAAAGTTTCACCCTTACAGCCTCGCCATTAGACACGTCCGTCATGC
>JBHIXE010000314.1:0-6782 GCA_041984905.1 Verrucomicrobiales bacterium
GTGAACATCATGGGAGAACTGACCATCCCGATTCCGACCACCACGCAAAGCCCCAGAAAAGCCCAGGCTGCGGCATGAAAAAGCTGTCGGCAGACTCGTTCGAGGAAGTGAAGGACCTGATCCATTTGCTTTCTACATTTACCACGAAACTTGACAGAGCGGGATTACAAATGGTGGAAACGATTGTAGACAGTTGCTCGGTTGTTCAACTTCGCTTAGGTTCGCTACCTCGTGGAAGACGCATCCCCTATCGATTGGATCCCCATCCTGAAGGCTCTCGCCGATGAGAGTCGTCTTCGCATTGTGCATCTTCTGCTGGCTGGTCCCAAGCGAGTTGGAGAGATCTCCGAAGCGCTGAACATCTCGAATTACAATGCCTCCAAGCACCTGCGCGTGCTGAGAGAGGCGGATCTGATCGTGATGCAAAAGGATGGCAAGAACAAGGATTGCTCCATCTCGCCGGCCTTTCAGCAAACCCTGGAGGACAACCACTACGTCCTGGATCTGGGCTGCTGCAGCTTCCGTTTCGATCAGCCTCTGACTGAGGCCAAGTAAGCGGAATCCTCACAGCCCGGCGCTCGATTCGCCTGAGGAATTCTTCGGTTGCCTCCTGACAGGACACCGTGTCTCTTTGCGCTCGTGTTGGCCTACTACTTACACGACATCAATCCCAACCTGGTTCAGTTCACCGAACAGTTCGGGATCAAGTGGTACGGGGTGTCCTACGTGGCGGGATTCGTCGTGTCGTATCTCCTCATGCGAATGCTGGCGCGCCGAGGCTACGGACAGCTCAAGGAAGATGAGGTCAGCGACTTTATCACTCTGGTGGCGCTCTTTGGCGTCCTGGTGGGCGGCCGGCTGGGCTACATGCTCCTCTACACCGATGGTGAATTCTTCAAGCGTCCCTGGATGTTCTTCCAGCTCTGGGACGGCGGCATGGCCAGCCATGGCGGCATCGCCGGAGTCGCGGCCGTGATCTACTACTACGCCCGGAAGAAGAACTACAACTGGATCGGGATTGGCGACAACATGGTGTCGGTCGCGCCAATTGGGATTTTCTTTGGCCGAATCGCCAACTTCATCAACGGGGAACTCTATGGGAAGGCCGCAAGCGTGAGTTGGGCCGTGCAATTTCCCGGTGAGTTGGAGCGACCGGAGATCTGGAGAGAAGCGCATGCCAGGCTCCCTGAGTATGCAAACGTCTATCAAATGCGGGAAGCCGTCGGGGAAGATCCGAACGTGGATGCGGTTCTCCACGAAGTCCTGACACCTCGCCACCCCTCTCAAATTTACCAGGCTCTCATGGAGGGATTGGCCCTGTTCCTCATCCTCTTTCTGCTCCGGCTCAAATACAAGAATCTGCCTTATGGAGTGCTGACAGGTCTGTTCTTTGTCCTGTATGCCACGTTCCGAATTTGGGGAGAGGTCTACCGGGCTGCGGACTTTGACATCCCCCAGTTCTGGGGAATCCAGCGCGGTCAGTTTTATTCCATCTTCATGTATGCCGCCGGGTTCGCCTTCCTGGCCTACGCCTACCGGGACAAGCTGATTCCCCTCTGGAGCCAATTCCGGGAGAAGCTCGCGGCCACGAAGGCCGGTGAAGAGAAGAAGGACAGCGGAGAGTAGAACTCACCTGCGCGAGACGGTGTCACCGCTTCGCGCACTTTCTTACCCTACTCGACCAATAGGAACTAGCCCTTCTTCAGCTTGGCAAAGGGAGCCTTGGCGATATCATTGAGGCTGTCTGCGGTGGAAATCACCTTCACGGCCTTGCTGATCTCGGCCTGGTCAAACGCACTGGTCAGATCCAGTTCGACCCGGGTTTCCCCGTCGCGAAGACGGACATGATCCCATTGGGCGGACACGATCTGATCGCCAAACTTCTTCACCAGTTCACCACGAATCGCAGCACGCGTAGTCGGGGGAGCGATCACGGAAGTCGGAGCGATCGGCGGATTCTCGTAGGGATACTTGATGGAACCCTGATCGATCAGCGCGAAGAAGAGCCCTTCCTGGCGATCCAAAAGGTGATAGGCCAGATCCAGACTCTGCAACCAGGGATCGTTATCCGGCACGCCCTCGTTCTCGCGGAAAGTCTCGATCAACTCATACTTGGCCGTCCAGTCCAGACGATCGGAAGTAAGCAGTGGATCCTTGTCCAGGTCATTGATCGCGCGTTCCCATTCGGTCACCACGAGACGGCATTCATCGGTCATGTTGGCGAATTGTTTCACCATTTCGATGTAGTGACGCTGAATCTCGATACCCGTCGTGGTCTTGCCGTTGGCGAGCTTGCACTCCCACTTCCAGGAGCGGTCGCGAGACATGGTCCGAATGGTGGGAACCGGATCTGCCACGGTCGGAATGGTATCGAGCGGAGCCCCGTTGGATAGCGCCTCCAGGACCGCCGCCGTGGTGCCCACCTTCAGGAAGGTGGAGAAAGGCGACATATTAGCGTCTCCGCAAATCACGTGGAAACGGCGCCACTTCTCGCGGTCGGCGTGAGGTTCGTCCCGCGTGTTGACGATCGGGCGGCGCTGCATGGTGTCCACACTCTCCAGGACGCGGAAGAAATCGCCCCGCTGAGAGATCTGGAACCCTGGGCCGACGAACTTGTCCTCGTCCTCCTGCCCGTATTTGCCGGTACCGGCGTAGATCTGCCGGGTCACCAGGAAAGCGATCATGGAACGGCTCAAATCCGACCACTCCAGACGACGCGGCACCAGATAATTCTCGTGGCAGCCGTAGCTGTGGCCCAGGAAATCCGTGTTGTTCTTGTAGATGCGAACGCGGTTGCCGTCCTTGCTTTCCTCGGAGACAGCATGGGCGCAGGTCATGACGAGCTGGTCGCCCATAAAATCCTGCTGCAGCAACTCATGGAGCATGCTGCACTCGGGAGTGCAATACTCCGGGTGGGCGTGGTCATTGTAGAACCGCGCGCCGTTCTTGAGCACCAGATCACTCTTGATTTCCGTAAAGCTCAACGGACGGGCTTCGTCCTCCGCCTGATAATCGGCTTCGTCGGTATCCTGCCGCAGTTCACGAACCCGGAATCCGCGCTGGTCCAAATGAGGATCCTCACAGGAGTAATCCCATTTCATGCGCACACCTTCGTCATGGGCAGCCCTGACGAGGGAAATTGACTCCGACACGACGTCGAGTCCGGTAGGGTCGTCGCGTGTGATTCCGTATTCGGTTTCCAGCCCAAAGAGGACGTCCATAGGCTTAAACCTAGCTCGACCTATGCCAATGCGCAAAGCCAACCTATATTTCTCATTGTCATGTCACATAACGCGACCGGCGGAAGTTCCTGAATTTAAGAGCCGACGGCAAAAAAGGCGATCACGCCAATGACAAGAATGGCGATCAGGCTCAGCACTACAATCTTCCAAACACTCAAGGGATGCGTGCCCGCAATCTCTCCCGTGACCCCGTTCACGACCACCTGAAACGTCTTGTGGCCATAGTCATAGGCCAGCAGCCAGACCGGGGCGAGCATGTGCTTGAAGGTCTCCTCACTGAACTCGGGGAAAATGCGCAGATTCCGGTAGGTATCCCCCGGCACCTGACTTCCAGCGAGACCGCGCATGATCTCCGTTTTTTCAAGTCGCGCCTGCTGAGCCGCGTCCAGCAAGACCACCTGGTAGTGCTCGATATCCCAGCCTGACACGTAACCCGCATCGTAAGGGCGCAGTTCGTCGGTGGGAAAGGGTTCGATCTGGCGCAGGAGCTTGGGATCGATGCCCCGAGAGCCCGGAACAAGGTGGTCATCAAAGACATGATTGATGGTTCCGGAACTGGGATACCAACGCGTCTTGCGCACTCGCCGGGTGGAGCGTTTTCCATCCGAATCCGTGTACCACTCCGTCTCATAATAATAGTCCCCGGATTCCGCCTTCCAGGGGCAGTGCACCCGGGAATCAAAGGTCCAGTAAGGGATGTAGATCCCTTTCATGGTATCGATCAGACTGAGCCGCTTGAGGTTGTTGGGCGCCAGCCAGTGGCTGCCGAGCCAGGCCCGAACCTCGGTGTAGACCTGTTCCCGATTCACCAGAAACGGGATGACGCTCTCCGGTTTGATGGGCGAGCGGATCTCCTCATAATCAATCAGTTCCGGCGATCCACAGAAGTCGCAGTTCTTGCCCACCTTTTCCGGACTGAAGACCGTGACCGCTTTGCAGGAGCGACACTTCACCGTCTTCTTCTCCTCCATCCACCCACGCTGGTCGTCCGGAATATTCCTCAAGGCGGTCCCCAGATCATGCTCCACGATCCCCCCTGAGTCCGCCGCCAGTTCGGCCGGGGATTCCGTGCCACAGTAGGGACAGACCAAGAGATGCTTGGACGCGTTCCACTCCGCCTGCGCGCCGCATGCCGGGCAGGAGAACTTATCGAGCGCGGTGAGCTCGCTCATGGGATTTTTGAGGCGCAGCGGATCGATCAGTCCGCAGCGAGATATTCCTCCAGGGCCGTCTTCTTGATCCGGTAAATTTTGCCGATCTTCTTGGCTTTGAGTTCTCCCCCATCAATGATGGCGATCACGTCCTTTTCGGTGACGCCCAGCGCCGTGGCGACGTCTTCCGGCGTCATCAGGTCAGGAAGCATTCCGCTCCCACCGCCACTGGATCCGCCGCTGGGAGCACTACCCGTGCTTCCTGGCGCCGCGGGTGGCGTCTGCTGCCCCCCCAGAATTCCGCCCTGCTGATTCATCATCTGCTGAGCCATGGCCATGCCGACGGCCAGTTCCGTGGCCATGCCGCCCGCGCCACCGCCAGCTCCACGATCCGCCATGCCCTCAGCCATCTGGAACTTCACGTAATCGTTCAGGTTCCCGACAGCCGCCATGCTGGAGCGCTTGTCGATGGCTTCCTCGACTTCCGGTGGCACGGAAACATTCTCGACAATGAAGCTCTCGAACTTGATGCCGTACTTGGCAATCACCATCGGGTTGATCAAGGGAAGCAGCGCGTCGCCCAGTTCGGAATATCGCGTAGCCACATCCAGCACCGGCACATTGGAAGTCGCCAAGGCTTCGCTAAAGACGCTCACGATCCGGGAGCGCATGGTGTCGGCGAATTCCTCCACCCGGAAGTTGTGGTCACTTCCCGCCACTTCCTTGAGGAACAGCTTCACATCCGTGACCCGGAAGTCGTAGGTGCCATGAGCCCTGGCTCGAACAATTCCGAAGTCCTGATCCCGCATCATCACGGGATTGGCGGTGCCCCACTTCTGACCTGTGAAGAGCCGGGTATTTACGAAATAAACGTCCGCCTTGAAGGGCGAATCGAACCCGTACTTCCAGGACTTCAGCGTGGTGAGAATCGGGATGTTGTCCGTGGTGAGCCGGTGTTTACCAGGCCCAAAGGTGTCTCCAAATTCTCCCAAATAGACGAACTGCACCGTCTGGGATTCCCGGACGATCAGCTGGGCTCCGTTCTTGATGGCCTGATCCTTGTCCGGATAGCGCCATGAGATGGTCTCGCGAGAATCCTCGGTCCATTCCAGGATCTCAAGCAATTCTCCTTTGATGAAGTCAAAGACTCCCATGTTTTTGGTCCTCTCTTGTTTGCGGGTTGGGTTTGATCCGAAATCCGGCGACTGACGACTGATCTTACTCGGGAAGGATAAGAACCTTCAATGCCTTATCAGCGCCCAGGTAAGTGCTGGCCAATTCGTTGATCTCTTCCACAGAGATGGCTTCGTAGTCGGAAACAAAGCTGCGTGCCCAATCGAGACGTTGCGGTTCCTCCTGACTCCGCATGGCAACGCTGTCCATCCAATAGTCATTCGACCGGCGATACTCCTCAATCATGGTCAACAAAGGTTGCTTGGCCCGTGCCAGTTCGTCTTCCGTAATCCCGTCTTTGGCCAAGCTGGTCCCGATATCGACAATGACGTCCGCAACTTTCTCCGCCTGATCCGGCGCGGCTTCCACCAAGCCAAAGAGGTAGCCGTAGTCCGTGAAGGTTTCGCTGGAGGTGTTCCGCGCATAGGGACTGTAGGCGTTGCCAAGTTCCTCGCGAACTTTGACCCGAAGTCGATCCCGGAACACCGATGACAGAAGCCCCAAACGGCGAGTCTCCTTGATGTCGGACATGTCCGTGGTCGGCCAGTAGATCAGAGACATGCTCTTGGGAATCTCCGACTCAAAGGTGAAGGTTGCCTCGGACTTGTCCGTTGGGAACGCCACCTGACGGGCTTCGGTGTAGGAAGGCTTCTCCGCATTCCGCTCGCTCATGTTTCCGAAAGTCCGGGCCACGGCGTCGACGGCGGTCTCCAGGTCGAAGTCACCGACAAGGGTCAACTCCAGGTAACCTTCATCCAGAGCTGGTTGCACCCAGGCTTTGGCTTCTTCCGTGGTGTAGCCTTCCAGGACGGATTGTTCGGGATAGCCAAAGCGCGGATCTCCACCATGCAGGAGGCTTTCCACTTCGTTGGCCATCACTCCATTGGGAGAATACTTGAGTTGCTGATAGAGTTGGCCAATCCCATTGCGGAACTGCCTTGCGGCTTCTTCCCGGAAACCGGGATGCTCGATGAAGGCCCGCATGAGTTGCAGCTGCAGCAACAGGTCATTCGGGGTGGTTCCCCCCATCATGACGAAGGCATCTTCACCAACCTGGAAGCCGACCCCCACCGTCTTGCCTGCCAGAAGCGCCTGCAATTCGTCATCGCTGTGCGCTTCCAAGCCTCCCTGGGAAAAGATGGAAGAGGTAAAGGCATCCAACCCGGGCTTATCCATCGGCATGGTCAGCTGACCACCACCAATCCGGGCAGCGATG
>JBHIXE010000315.1:0-6759 GCA_041984905.1 Verrucomicrobiales bacterium
TTCCCCATCAGCAAGGGAACCAAGGCCAAGCAGGAATCCGCGGAAAGGGCTCTCCTGGAAGAGCATGGAGTGGACACCGTCATCCTGGCTCGCTACATGCAGATTCTGAGTCCGGAGTTCGTGGACGCCTACCCGAACCAAATCATCAATATCCACCATTCCTTCCTCCCTGCCTTCATTGGGGCGAGGCCCTATCACCAGGCTTACGAGCGCGGAGTCAAGATCATCGGAGCCACCAGCCACTACGTGACTTCCGATCTGGACCAGGGGCCGATCATTGCCCAGGACGTCATCTCCGTTTCTCACCGTGAATCCATCCAGGACTTCATCCGGCACGGGAAAGACCTGGAACGAGTCGTCCTGGCCCGCGCCGTCTGGCATAACGCTCGTCGTCGTATCCTGACGTATAACAACAGGACGGTGATCTTTGATTAGGCGGGCTGGCGATTGTGCTACTCCGCTCTAATGATAGGCATGCCCAGCCCCAGTCGCTTCCGCCATTAGTCCAGCATCTCAGTTGGAAGGCTGGCCTGCTTACTATGCAGGAACCCGCAGCGCGGAACACCATTCTCTACACAGAGCCCCAACTACGTTATGGTCTACGGCGGGGACCTCCAAGCGCTCAGAGTACACGATCCCCCTTTTTCTCTGTGGGAGCCTTTTTGTCTCCAAGGGAGAGAATTTGAGGAGTTTGCTTGCCTATCTCTAACAGAATTTATATCTTCAACCTCAAAATGAGTCTACCATGAGACTTTTAGTCTTCGCTACCTTCATTCTACTCGGTCAAATCAATCATGTTGTGGCTCAAGAGCGATATGCGCTTGTGATTGGCAACAATAACTACACACATGCTCGAAAGTTGGAGACGGCTAAATCTGACGCTGAAGCAATTGCGGCCAAATTGCAAAGCATCGACTTCAAAGTATCACTGCACACCGATGTCGTAGAAGATGACTTCCCCGTTGTTGTTTCGACGTTCATTCGAGAAGCGAAGAGCGCTGAAGCTGTAGCAATTTACTACGCAGGTCACGGAATCGAGAGCGAGGTACTGGGTGGCAACTATCTCGTTCCCGTTGATGCAGTACTTGAGCGAGAAGATCACCTAGAAAGCCAAGCTTATCCACTCAATACGCTCTTGACTCGCTTGGAGCAGATCCCCGCCCCAGTTAGACTAGTCATACTCGACTGCTGCCGGAATAATCCCCTGGAAGGGCGATCGTGGTCAGCAAATAGGGGTGCCAATGGATTGGCATCGATCGATCCACAAAGCTTGGATTCTGCAACCATGGTGGTCTACTCAGCCTCCCCTGGAAAAGTAGCGAAGGAGCGAATCAATTCCGACGATCCAAACGGTCCTTTTGCAACGGCCCTCCTTCAGGAACTTGCTAAACCTGGTGCGACAGTAATCAGCACATTTGCCGAAGTCGAAAGCTCCGTCTCCAAGGCAACAAGCCAAACTCAGAGGCCCAAGATATTCTTTAATGGCAGTATTGCGCCGTTTAACCTGTTCACATTCGTGCGTGGCACGGCTGAAGCAGTTCCACAAGAGACGGTCTCGATGCCCTCTCCCGTTCCCTCAAAACCGCCGGTTACCAGGGAAGCTCCCCCCTCCTACCAGTCCATCTCACTTGGCTTGATAGAAGTCACTCCAACCACAATCGTTTGGAGCCCTATTGATGGTGGCGCCCGACCCAAAATAGACATTTCCATGAACGTGAAGACCACGGGCTCCTCTCCAGTGTGGGTATACGCGGGTAATCCTGGTTTGCACAAGAGCGGATACAACCTCGGGACCTTGCTACAGCAACTCAATGCTCACATCATAGGAGATGATGGTCAGCGATACGAACTTTTCGCCGCCAAAGGATTCACCGTGGAGAACAATATCCTTCCCACTGAATTTTATGGCACTAGGCCACCTACAGTTTACGACAGCTTGAATCAATATTTGCAGCTGGAAGGAAATGGAGACTCAGCGGACATTACAATCACAGTCCTGGCAACAGGCGAAACAAGTACCCCTCCCGACCGCGTTGAAGGTTCCATCTCGTTCCGAATTGTCAGCAAGGAGTCCGACAAACACCGCGATTTCAAGTTCCAGGGTCTCGAACTGCGAGTTTCCCATTAACTCTTTCGAGACGGCCAGATAACCTCCGTCACTTGGCCATAGATCGAAGTAATTGGGATCGGACCAAAGTGCCGGCTGTCCTTGGAGTTGGCGCGGTTGTCACCTAGCACAAAGACGTGATGGGGCGGCACTTCCTTGGGGCTGACGTCTTCGACTTCGCCCATCCCGGCCACGTCGTACTCCACAGCAGATTCAACAACACCGTCCACCAGGAGCTTCCCTTCCCGGATCTCCACAGTCTGCCCTGGACCAGCAACGACGCGCTTGACCCAGAATTGGGCGCGATTGTCAGGGTTCCGGAAGATCACGACGTCTCCCAGTTCCGGATCCTCCTTCAAGTAAGCAGGCTTGCTGGCCATGACGATGCCACCGGCCGGGATCCCGGGAGCCATGGAGTCGTTCGGAATGCGGAAGGACTCGTAGCTTTGGCGAATCAGCAGGCTCCCTCCCACGGCGCAGGTCAGAGTGCCCAGAAACATGAGTAGGCAGAAGGGAATGTAGACGCTCATCCGATTCACAGGCGTGGGCTGGTAGTTCGGCTGCGACTTTCTAGCCACCAGCCAGGCATCGATCATGACCCAGAGCGCGTAGGCTCCGCCCACAATGGTCGTGAAGACGGCGGCTCCGACGGCCACTCCGGTCTGGTAGAGCACGATCAGCAAGACCAGACTCAACACGATGCTGACATAAGCAATCGAGAGAGCGCGGGAAAGCCGGCCGCAGTAGAGTTGGCCGAGGCCTGGCTGAATGACGGACAGGGTCGCAGCCAGCATCGGACTCCGAGGCGAAACAACTTGGTTCACTTGGTCAATGGGTGGGTTCATGGAAGTAAATCAGTCAGGACAAGGGTGAAGATCGCGGTGAGATAGATCCGCACGGTGAGGGTGCAGAGAGCGGCACAAAGGATGGCCATTTTGCCGAGCCAGAAGGTCATCGGTAAAAACCCCTTCCGCTCGGGCGGTCTCACCTGCCGGAGAATCTGCTCGGTGAGATCCTGGCGCAATTGCGGCACTTGCTCGCGACGCGCTCGGATCCAGTCACTCAGCGGATCGGAGGATGGTGGGGACGGTTCAGGGTTCATGGTTCATGGTCTTGTTTCTGCAGCGCTTCCCGCAGTTTTTCTTTGGCCCGGCTGACCCGGGACTTGATGGTTCCCAGCGGTACGCCCTCAATTTCGGCGACCTGGCTTAGGGGGAGTTCCTCGATCTCCGCCAGGATGAAGGCCGTTTGATAGAGCTCCGGCAGTCCCTGCAAAGCAGCGTCGAGTTGGGCGATGACGTCTTTCCGGCTCGCCATTCCCCTGGGCGACTCGCCTTCAGGAGTGGCAACCTCCACAAGCGTCTCGGTGCCCTTCTCTCGTGCTCGCTTGGCCAGCGCGTTGCGAGCCAGATTGCGGGCGATCGTGTAGAGCCAGGTCGAGAAGGCGCCTTTGGTGGCGTCGTATCGGGTCAGATTGGCGTGAACCCGGACAAAGGTTTCCTGGGTCAGATCCTCAGCGAGTTGATAGTCCTGAAGGAACTGAAACTGAATTCGGAAGACTCGATCCTGGTAACGCACGATCAGTTGGGAGAAAGCATTCAGGTCTCCGCCGCGGACCTGTTCGATGAGTTGGCTATCGGTTGGCGATTCAGATTCCACGGCGCGAGGGGTTACCATTCCCTACCAGAGAGATCCCAAAAGGTTCCCAACTATTCGACCTTGGCGAAATCGTCCCCCTTGAAAGGAGCGCCCGCAGGGAGAAGTGTTCTCGTCATGCGAAGCCCCTTGCTCCTTGCCCTTCTGCTGGCCCTTGCCCCCTACCTCGGCCATGCCGCTCCGAACATCCTTTTCATCACGGTCGACGACATGAGCGCCGACTCCATTGGCGCCTTTGGCTGCAAACTGCCGGACACCAGCCCGAACATCGATCAGCTGGCCGCCGAGAGTCTGCGCTTCCGGCATGGTCATGTTGTAGTCGGCAACTGCATGCCCTCGCGGAACGTGATGCTCTCTGGCCGCTACCCACACAACAACGGCGTCGAAGGCTTCTACCAGGTCAAGGATCCGGGCTGGCCCCACCTCTGTGACCTCGTCCAGGGAGCGGGCTACTTCGCGGGAATTCGAGGCAAGGTATCCCACTCGACCCCCTACATCCCTTATGCCTGGGACGCGGTTCTGGATGAGGTAGAGGGAGAGAAGATGCACATGAAGGATCCCGAGTCCTACTACAAATCCACCAGGGCAGGCATTGAAGCGAGCGCTGCCGCGGGTAAGCCCTTCTTCCTGCTCATCAACGTCTCCGATCCTCACAAGCCCTTCTACTCGCAGGTCAAAGGCGGCCAGGATCCCCATGTGCCTTCCCGGATCTTCACCGCGGAAGAAGTGCCCGTTCCGGGCTTCTTGCCGGATGACCCGGTGGTGAAGGAAGAGCTGGCGCTCTACTACTCCTCGGTGCGCCGGGCGGATGATTGCGTGGGAAAGATCCTCCAGGCACTGGAGGAATCCGGCAAGAAGGAGGAGACCTTCGTCATGTTTCTTTCGGACCACGGCATGCCCCTTCCCTTTGCCAAGACCCAGCTCTACTTCCATAGCACCCACACGCCCTGGATGGTGCGCTGGCCAGGAGTGACCAAGCCAGGTGCTATCGATGAGGAACACATGATCTCCGCCGTGGACATCACCCCGACACTGCTGGACGTCGCGGGGATTCCTCATCCCGATGGTTTCGATGGGCGTTCCTTCGAGCCAATCCTGAGAGGCGAGCACCAGGAAGGACGCGACTACGTCTACAAAGTCTACAACGAGAACTCCGGGGGCAATCGTCACCCCATGCGCAGCGTTCAGAACAAGCGCTTCGCCTACATCTTCAATCCTTTCTCCGATGGCGAACGCGTCTTCAAGACCGCGACTCAAGGCACCATGACCTATCGCCGCATGAAGGAGCTCGCCCAAACGGATGACAACGTGGCCGCACGCCTGGAGCTCTTCGATCACCGCGTCGTGGAGGAGTTCTATGACTACGAAAAGGACCCCGACGCCCTGGTCAACCTGATCGGCAACCCCGAGTACCAGGAACAGGTGAAGGAACTCCGGGCCGCCTTGGAGAACCAGATGCAGGAAACCAAGGATCACGCTCTGGACCCCTTGCTGAATCGGGACAATCCGGAAGCTCTGGCAGCCTATATGGAAAAGGTCCAGGCGGAATCCGATGCACGCCGCGCTAACAAACGCGGTTCCAAGGCCCCGAAACAGAAGGGCCTGATCAAGCTCAAGGAGCCCAGCGAATTCAAGCCCGGAGCCGAGGTTTCCCTGGAGATTCGCCACAACCTGCCGGAAGCCCTCGGCAAACAGTTGGTTCACGTGACCTTGAAGGAGGGTCAGAAGGGCAAACGCCTCGACCGCAAGGTGGAGGCCATTGAGGGCAAAGGAACGCTCATCGTGACCTTCCAGGTTCCTGAGAAGGTGGAGGACAACGTCATTCGCTTCTCCGCCTTTGTGGGCGAGGATTTCCCCCAGAACTTGGAGCATCTCGACACCAAGACGGTGCCCGCCTCCCAATAATCATGCCAGCCCCTCCTGTCGCCCTCACGATCGCGGGATCCGATTGCTCCTCCGGAGCGGGGATTCAGGCAGACTTGAAGGCCTTTTCTGCCGCCGGTGTCTATGGACTCACGGCGGTCACATCGGTGATCTCGGAGGTCCCTGGCCAAGTTGCACAGATCCAACCCATGCCGGCGGAAATGGTCCGCAGCCAGGTCGAGGTGTTGCGGGCCAGCTTCCCGATTGCCGCCGCCAAGACCGGCCTGCTGGCGACTGCAGAAATCGTCGACGAACTGCGAGAGCTTCTCCAGAGCCAACCCTTTCCCTTAGCCGTGGATCCAGTGGCAGTCGCTTCCACCGGGACTTCGTTGGTGGGACCGGGATTCCGGGAAGCCATGGCGCAGTTCATTCCCCGTTGTGCCACGCTGGTCACGCCGAATCGCGGGGAGGCTGAGGAACTCCTGGGAACCGCCATCGATTCTCCAGAGCACGCTGCCCGGAAACTCGCTGACCGTTTTGGATGTGCAGTGCTTCTCAAAGGCGGCCACTTTGACGGAACGCACTCCATTGACTACCTGGCCTGCGACGGCGGGGTCGAATCCATTTCCCGAGAGCGCCTTCCCGTGGGCGAAATCCATGGCACGGGCTGCACCTATTCCGCGGCGATCACGGCGCAACTCGCCCGGGGTCTGCAACTCATTGAAGCTGTTCACGCCGCAAGAGATTACCTCCAGGAATCGCTGAAAAACGCGCTGAGTTGGGCTGATGAAAGGGGCAAATCCGTGAAAGCGCTGGAACACTTTCCAAAATCAGGTCATCAGTAGAGACATGATTCGCCCTCTCCGCTGTCTCTTGATTGGAGTTGTAGCCCTTTCTTCATCCTTCCTCCACGCCGACGACCGCGTGGACACCCTCTCTCAGGAAGCCCTGCAGGAAGCCTTCCGCATTCTCAAGCGGGACTACATTCGCCAGGATGCCCTCTCTTACCTGGAGCTGAACCGAGCCGCTCTGGATGGCTTGCTGGCTCGTCTCGGCACGGGCGCGAGCTTGGTGACCAAGAATGGCGACGAGAACAAAGATGGCGCCGAGGTCAGCTTTCACTCGGAGATGCT
>JBHIXE010000316.1:0-6745 GCA_041984905.1 Verrucomicrobiales bacterium
AAGACGAGACAGGCCAGATGCCAGCAGGCCCAGGCCCGGGCGGAGCGCAGCTCCTTGCGGGGTTCCACCATGCGAGTGGCCAGATGCTGAAAGTGACGGCGGGGATTGCCGATGAACTGATCTTCCAGCCGGTTTTGCATGATCCAGACCATGGCGGAGTAGGGTAAGGGCCACTTCTGGAGGATCGGTTCCGGGCCCTCCAGTTGAGCGCTGAAGGCACGGTTCAACTGCAGCATGGCCTGGGCTGGAAGTCCCTGTAGCCAAAGGGAATGCCCACAGCGAAGGGCTCCTTCATAGAAGTCTTCACCACGGCCTTTCCCGTAGATTTTCATCGCGGCTGCGGTCTGCGGTTCGGGCGGTTCCGGGAGAAAAGGACACGAAGGAAGATGATTCTGGTGTGTAACCGCTCGCATTATAGTGCAACTTTGTAGGAGGATTCCTGATGTCAATACGTCTAATCCCATAGAAAACCCATCCCCCGAAATGACTGCAAATCCCCCCGAAGCGAAACAAGACGTTTTCGCTGATGCCTTGCGAAACCTGGACCGGGCGTTCACCTACGCCAAAATTCACCCTGAAGCTCTGGAGCGCCTCAAGCATCCCAAGATGACCATCGAGGTCTCTATCCCGGTGCGAATGGACAATGGGGAGATGCGGGTTTTCCGTGGCTATCGAGTTCGTCATGATGACACTCGCGGACCCGGAAAGGGCGGGATTCGATTCCACCCGGATGTGGATTTGAGCGAAGTCAAAGCACTGGCGTTCTGGATGACCTGCAAGTGCGCGGTTATGGGACTGCCGTTTGGGGGCGCCAAAGGGGGCATCCAGGTGAATCCCAAGGAACTGAGCCGCCTGGAACTGGAGCGTCTGAGTCGCGGATTCGTGCATGGGATTGCCGATTTCATTGGACCGGATAAAGATGTGCCGGCTCCAGATGTCTACACCAACCCCATGATCATGGGCTGGATGATGGACGAATACTCCAAGATCATGCGGCAACGCACTCCGGCCGTGATTACGGGCAAACCCATTCCCCTGGGAGGTAGTCTTGGCCGGAATGAAGCGACGGGCCGGGGCGCTTATTATGCGACCAAGGAACACGAACTGCATCGAGGCTGGGATCCGAGCAGTGTCCGGGTAGCCGTTCAGGGGTTCGGGAACGCAGGTCAGGCCTATGCCCGGCTGCTCCATCAGGATGGTTACAAGGTGGTCGCCGTGAGTGATTCCAAGGGCGGGATCTACCGCGAAGACGGCTTCCACGTGCCCAGCCTGATTCAGGCCAAGAACGTGCACCGCAGCCTGGATGCCACTTACTGCAGCAATGGCATCTGCAACATGCTGGAGGATGCCGAAAAGATCACCAACGAGGAATTGCTGGAACTGGATGTGGAGATCCTGGCTCCTGCGGCTCTGGAGAACGTAATCACCGAGCGCAATGCGGACCGTATCAAGGCAGCGACCATCGTCGAACTCGCCAACGGTCCGGTCTCGTCTGCCGGGGATGCGATCCTGCGGGAGAACGACGTCTTCGTGATCCCCGACATTCTGGCCAACGCAGGTGGGGTGACGGTGAGTTACTTTGAGTGGGTCCAGAACCGGGCCGGATTCTACTGGTCGGAAGAAGAGGTCAATACCCGTCTCCATGAGAAGATGCGCCGGGAGTACAACAACCTGGTGAACATCGCCGCCGAGCACAGTGTGGACATGCGGACCGCCGCTTACATCCACGCTCTGGGCCGGATCGACGACGCGCTGACTTCTCACGGGACGGTCGAATACTTCCGCGAGCCCAACTGAGGCAGTTTTTCAACGAATCGGGCCGAGAAGACACTAATGTCCAGATTCCCACTGTCCTGGGAAGTAATAGTTGATGATGGATGCGCCTCAAGATGACCGCCACGAGGAGTTCATGCGCTTGTTTCTGGATAACGAGCATGAGGTCCTCCGGTATGTTCTGGCCCTGGTGCCAAATCTGGCGGATGCGCGGGATATCGTTCAGGAAACGGCCGTTTCCCTCTGGAAACGGTTTGATGATTACGATACCGAGCAACCCTTTGCGCCTTGGGCCTGCCGTTTTGCCCTGAACAAGATTCGCCATCACTGGCGGCGTGAACAGCGGCGGCAGCGGCTCTTTGAGGAAGAAACCATCGAGTATCTGGCGGCTCGCCGGCAGGAACTCGCCGATTCTCTGGATTACCGGCGGGATCACCTGAAGGAATGCCTGCTCAAGGTTCCGGAGAAATCCCGTTCCATCCTCACGGGGTATTATTTCCGGGAGCAGACCGTCGAAGAGCTATCTGACCAGACCGGACGCACCGCGGAGGCGATCTACAAAGCGCTGCAGCGGATCCGGAAACGTCTCATGACTTGTATCGAGACGAAGATCGAGGCTGATGGATCGCGAGCGTGATTCAGGCAATGAAAAAGGACAGTGCAGAATTGGATCAATTGCTGGCAGCGGTCAGCGATGGCCGGGCCACCGATGCCCAGGTCCAGGAGCTTGAGAAGTTGATTCTCGAAGATCAGGAGGTCTGCGACGCCTACCTCCAATACATCGATCTGCACGCGACTTTGGCCGAGGATTGCGTGGGCCAGAATGCGGATGACATCGTGGCTTTTCCCCAGCACCGCACCCAGCAGCCCTCGTTTCAGGTGCTGACGGGCGCTGTGGCGGGAATTGTCGCCGCCATGATCGTGGCCGGAATGCTCTGGATTGCGATGGATGAGCCGGAGCCAGTGGCAGAAGCCCCAGCCTACGTTGCCGTCGTCACTCATGCCGACGGAGCGCTTTGGGAAGGGGAAGATGCCAGCGTCATCATTGGCTCCGCCCTGGAACCGGGGCTGCTGGAGATTTGCGAAGGCCGGATGGAGTTGGAGCTGGATAACGGCGTCCACATAGCGCTGGAAGGGCCCGTTAGGTTCCGGCTCATCAACGAGAATCAGGGCGAGCTTCTTCAAGGGAAGTTTTCAGCGCGCGTTCCTCCTCAGGGAAGCGGCTATCGCGTCACGATGCCCGGCATGGAAGTGATCGACCTGGGAACGGAGTTCGGCCTGAACGTGAGTGATCTCTCCAGTGAAGTGCATGTCTTCAAAGGGGAAGTCGAAGCCATCCTGAAAGACGGGAAGAATCGGCCTCGGAAAGAGTTGCTGACTTCCAGCCTGACCCGGCGCGTGCAGCGGGACGGAAGCGCCCTGGAAGTGATACCTTTTGAGCCGACTCATTTTGTGCCCCCACCGGAGTCGATTACCGGTGTGTCCCGTATCAGTGGAGGAATTCGGGTCCTGCGGATGCCTCCGGAATCGGTTCAGACCGGAACGTATCTGCATAACTACATCCTGCTCTTTCAGGAACAGCGCCAGGTGGAGCTGGAAGACGTGCTGGAGGTCAGCCTCAACGAGCCGGGCCGCTACCAGGTGGGCTTCGCCGGGGAGGACTTTCGTCACGAACTAGGGGTAGGCGCTCGGGTAGACAGCTACTTCCTGCACTTCGATACCAAGACCAAGAAGCAAACGCGCTGCCGTGGAACGGTACGGTTTGATCAGCCCATCGTGGCGGTCATCGCCGGAGCTGACCAGCTCGTTGCCACGGACGAATTACTCGGCAGCTGGTGCACGACTTATGACCAATGCGGAGAGCTGAGCCGTCAGCTGGAGAATGATCATGTGATCATCAGCGGCGACCGCAAGACATTGACCCTGGATTGGGGGGTGAGCACCTCCGCGGATCAGATCCGAGTCCTGGTGCAGGCTCCGGAATGGCACCCTAAGTGATCAGGCCTTCGTAGCCGTCAAGATTAGGACGGGCATTTCGAAGGCAATGCTGCCGTCGGCGATCATGTAGGGCTCCAGGGTTTCTTCCGCATAGTGAAGGAGCCGCTTGAACTGGTCGTCATCCAGAAGTCCGCCCAAGGTCCAGACGCAGGCGCGCTCGGTGGTGATCATGTCCGGTACCGAGCCAAAGCGCACCATGCCGTCCTGGCGTCGTATGTGCGGGTCGGAGATTCCGGCGGCCTCACAAAAGGCGAGAAGTAATTCCGGATCCCCGCAGCTAAAGGGGACGCGAAAGGAATCGGCGACGTGATTTCCAAACAACCGGTGCAGGAGTTCGGCGAACCTGGAGTAGCCGGAAGAATGATCGAGTGCATCACAGACTGCGATGGCCATGTTTCCGCCCGGCTTGAGGACCCGGAACATCTCCCGCAGACCGGTGGCGGGATCCTGAAAGAACATCAACCCAAACTGGCTGACCACGGCATCGAAACTCGCATCCTCGAAACCGAGCGACTCCGCCTGCCGCTGGATCCATTCGATGGGCGTGTCCTTGCGTCGCGCCACGGCCAGCATCCCTTCATTGGGATCCACGCCGACCACGGAGCCTTCACTGCCCACGAAGGCGACCGCGGACTCTGCCAGCACCCCGGTGCCGCAGGCGACATCCAGCACGCGCTGGCCCGGGCCAATCTGGGCGGCGGAAGCCACAATCTCGCCCCATTGACGGAAGAGCGCCGGGACAAATTGTTCCTCATAGACTTCAGCGGGGGGCGGACTGGGGTTCCCGTTCATGGTGGTTGAGGGTGAAGGTTAGGGTCAACCTTCCACGGATCTGACGTAAAGAAAGTGACGTCTGCCAATTTGCCCGCTACCTTATGGATCAGGCCTCCCTAGTACGAGGGAAACCATGAACGACCATACCACAGCCGAGACCACACCGGCTTCCACTAGATGGGAGCGGGTCGCGGAGAGTGCCTGGGGCCAATACATCTCCGGGGTGCAGCGGTACCTCATCTCCTACGCTCAGGCTCGCGCCACGACAGGACGAGATGCGCTGGAGATTGGTCCCGACGGCGGTCGCTGGTCCCGCATGCTGGCGGATGTGGGGTGGCAGATGACCTGCGTCGACGTGAGACCGGAAGCCCTTGAGCTTTGCCGGCAGCGGATTCCAGAGGCGAAGTGCATCCAGGCTGATCCTGCGGACTCCTCACTCCCGGTTTCCAGTGATGCGTTTGATTTGCTGCTCTGCATTGAGGTCGAGACCGTGATCCAGTCAGATTGGATTCTGCCGGAGTCGTTCCGCATCTTGAAACCAGGTGGAATCTTTGTTGGCGTTTTCTGGAACCGGAACTCTCTTCGCGGTTTCTTCAGTGATGCAACCTGTCGACTACGCTCCGAATTCAGCTTCTACTCGCAGGCGTATCTTCCCTGGCGCAGAAAGCTGTTGGCGCAGGGATACGAGATGATCCATGAGGAAGGCCTCTGCTGGTTTCCCTTCCCGAGACAGAGCAATTCCCCGCTGATTCCCGCCTGCGGCGAACTGGAGCGAGCCCTGGGGCTTAACCGTCTCATCCGGTTCAGTCCCTGGGTGATGTTTATCGCGGAAAAGCGCGTTTAGGACAGTGCGACAGTGCGACAGTGCGACAGTGCGACAGTGCGACAGTGCGACAGTGCGACAGTGCGCGCCGGTAATTGTCGGAGCGCGAGCGGCTCGCTCGCCAGCGTCGGTCCTGACTGTTTACTGTCGGACTGTCGCACTGTTCACTGAACTAACCGAGTGCCTCAAGCAGCGCTGGCACATGCTTCTTTGGTCCAATCTTGGGCAAGACAGCGAGGATCTTCTGATCCGGTCCAATGATGAAGGAAGTGCGCTCGACACCGAAACCGATCTTGCCGTAGATGCTCTTTTCCTTCCAGACACCGTAGGCGTCCACGATCTTGCGGTCTGGATCGCTGATGAGAGGAAAGGGGAGTTCGCGATTCTTGACGAACTTCTGGTGGCTGGCGACGGAGTCAGTGCTGATGCCGAAGACCTTGGTCTTGGCGGCCACTGCTTCCCAGTTGTCGCGAATATCGCAGGCCTGGATCGTGCAGCCCGGAGTTCCGTCCCGGGGATAGAAGTAGAGAACAACCGTTTCGCCCGCGAGATCGCTCAGGGATAGCGTCGCCTCATCGCCATATTCGCCCCCGACGACCTGGGCGGTGAATTGCGGGGCTGGGGAACCAACTTCGGGATAGTTCGACATGGGCAGGAGAGCGAGGTGAGAGCTGTCTGAAACATCAACGCTTTCGCGATCCGAAAGGTTTCAGCCGCGATCCGGTTCTTCGTTGAGATGCTCCACGGAGACGAGCAGATCCACGGTCCGTTGAATGACGGTATCGAGAAGGGGAATGCTATCGTACTTGGTCATTTCCCCACGAGCCCGAGCCAGATGATAGTCCAGTTCCGGATCGAATTCGTGAACCAGGGACGCCTCATTCATGCGGGGACGAGCCTCTTCGGAGATGAACTGGTGCAGGCTCTTGCCCTCAGAGGCCGCCATGACCTTGTGCTTGGAGTCGAGGTCCTCTCCCAGGAAGATCGTGGGTTCGATCCCTTTCTTGAAGATGTGGGTGTTGTCTCCGAGGACGATCTCCGCCACGGCGTAACGTAGTAGCGTGTCTTCATTGAGAGCGATCTGCTCGTACTGAACCGTGAGTCCGGGCGTCTTGGAACCTACGATGATGCACTCGCGGTTGGCTTGGATACAACCGGCGATGACTTCGCCCGCGTTGCAGGTTTCGGAGTCTACCAGGAGGACGAGATCCCAGTCCCAGCGGGTCTCCGTCACTTGAGAGAAGAACATGGTCGGCTGCTTGGCGGTCGACTTCTGAATCTTGAAGAGCATCGTGTTGGACTCCACAAACCGGTCCAGAACCCGGGCCGCGGCCTCCAACTCCGCATTCAATTGGGGAACCCGCAGGTCCAGGATCA
>JBHIXE010000317.1:0-1988 GCA_041984905.1 Verrucomicrobiales bacterium
CTTCGGACTTCGGACTTCGGACTTCGGACTTCGGACTTCGGACTTCGGACTTCGGGCTTCGGGCTTCGGGCTTCGGACGACGACTGGGATTAGCGCGTAGCGCTATAACGATGAATAGCCGTGGGTGACCGAAGGGAACCCACGGTGGGCAATCGACATTCAGCGAGCCACGCTAGTGGCGAAACGTAGACAACGCTGAATCAATTCTGCCACGACGCGGCAGAGCATTTGCGGTCCTAATCGGTGGGTTCCCTCCAGTCACCCACGGCTATTCATGGTGTTGGCGCTATGCGCCATTACTTACCGGATTCGGAATCTTGGAAAGAAAGCCTTCCAACTGCCCATTTTCAAAAAGCGTTTTCCAACGGCTCTAACCAACCTAAAGTCTCACACTGTGAGTTATCAGGTTTTCGCGCGAAAGTATCGGCCCCAGACATTCAAGGACGTATTGGGCCAGGATCATGTGGTGCAGACCCTTCGCAACGCCATTGCCCAGGATCGGCTCGCGCATGCGTATCTGTTCGTGGGACCGCGAGGAACGGGGAAAACCTCCACCGCACGGATCTTTGCCAAGGCGCTGAACTGCACGGGTGGCCCGATGGTCGACTTTGACCCCAACGAAGAGGCCTGCCGGGAGATCGCGGAGGGGATCAGCCTCGATGTGCTGGAGATTGACGGCGCCTCCAACAACGGCGTGGAGCAGGTGCGGGAGTTGCGGGAGACCGTCAAGTTCGCTCCTGCACGAGGTCGCTTCAAGATCTACTACATCGATGAGGTGCACATGCTCACCACGGCGGCGTTCAATGCGCTGCTCAAGACCCTGGAAGAGCCGCCCTCCCACGTGAAGTTCATCTTCGCGACCACGGAACCTAACAAGATTCTGCCGACGATTCTGAGCCGTTGTCAGCGCTTCGATCTGCGCCGGATTCCCACGCAGGTGATCGCCGATCATCTCCTCTACATCGCCAAGGAAGAAGGGGTGGAGCTGGACCAGGCAGCCGCCTATTCCGTGGCCAAGGGCGCTGACGGCGGGATGCGGGACGCCCAATCCATGCTGGATCAGCTCGTGGCCTTCTGCGGCAACAAGATCAACGAAGAGAACGTCCTGGAAATCTTTGGCTTCTCCTCACAGGAGACGATCTCAGACATCATCGAGAACCTGCTGAAGCGCAAAACGGTGGAGGCGCTCGACTTGGTGCATGCCCAGAGCGAGAAGGGCAAGGACCTGGGCCGGCTGCTCGACGACATGATCTCCTATCTGCGCAACGTCCTCGTGGCGAGCGTCGATCCCAAGCACAACTTTGATGAGCTCGCCCCAGAGATCGCGAGCCGGATTCAGAATCAGGTCAAGCAGACGACTCCGGACCGGCTGCTGGGCTTGATCGATCACTTCGCGGAAACCGAGACGAAGATGAAGTGGGCGCCCAACAAGCGCCTCCACATGGAGATCGCCCTGATCAAGGCGGTGCAGATCCTCACCGAGACCACCATTAGCGACGTCATCGGTATACTGAACCAGGCATCGCCCATTGCCGCGAAGCTTCCCGCATCAGCGGTCGCACCTACTGAAGACGCCGCTCCTGCGAAAAAAAAAAGCGAGCAGGCGCTAAGCCCAGCTCCTGAGCCGGAACCGCCGGTGGAGTCCGCCCCTGCGGCGGCCGTGGAATCCGCAGGAGATGACTACGCGGAAGTCCCTTGGGACGACCCGGATCCACTTCCCGCCGCTGCCGAGCCCTCCGTCGAGTCCGTGGCGGAAGAGTCCGAGCCGGAGGAAGAGGAAGAAGTCTGGGATGATAGCCAGCCTCGGAAAGAGGAAGATCTCTGGAAACGAGTGGTCGCCGCTGTGTGGAAGGAAGGTCCGCTGGTGGCTTCGTTTGCGGCAGGATCGGTCTTCCTGAAGCAGACGGACAAGCAGTTCGTGGTGGGTGTGTCGCCCAAGAACTCCTTCGCCAGGGATCAAATGATGCGGCCGAACAGCAAGAAGCTGT
>JBHIXE010000317.1:1998-6718 GCA_041984905.1 Verrucomicrobiales bacterium
CCTGCTCAATCGATTTGGGAACGTGAAGTTGGAGCTGGCTGTCGAGGTCAAGCAGGGCATTCCAGATCCCGTCGTCCCGGAAATGGACATGGAGGATGACTTCGTCCAACCGGCGGAACCTGCAGGGAACGAAGCGCGGGCGGAAGTGGCTCCACCCAAGGAAGTCGTTCCTGAGAAAAAGGATTTCAAGCCTGAGCCGATTCCGGAACCAGAGCCGGAACCCGCACCCTCCGGGCCCCGGCTGAGTGAGGCCGTTCCCGAGGTGGATCCCCAGGAATTCCTGGACGATCCCTTAATCAAGGAGGCCTTGCGGATGTTCGAAGCCAAGGTGGAGTAGGTCGCATCCCCGAATTGACGGGCTGCGTATCTTCGCCGAATAAGCAATAACGACAGGCAAAGTTGCCTCACTCAATCCTCAAAACCAACAGACCCGCACAGGAGACGCCGATATGAACATGGGAAAGATGATGAAGCAGATGCAAAAGCTTCAGAAGGACATGGAGAAAAAGCAGGCCGAATTGGCTGAGCGTGAGGTGGAAGCTAGTGTGGGCGGCGGCAAAGTGACGGTCAAAGCGACCTGTGCCGGTGAAGTGACCTCGATCAAGATTGATCCGGCGGTTGTCGATCCGGAAGATGTGGAGATGCTGGAAGATCTGGTCTTGAGCGGCGTGAAGCAGGCGCTGGACAAGGGCAAGGAAACGGCCGCGGAAGAAATGGGGCAATTGACGGCAGGGATGCCGATGCCTCCTGGGTTTGGTTAGGATTTCTCGTTAGTCAGGACAAGCACGCTGCCCGGAGAACCTTCGTTTCCGGACCGATTTCGCGTGACTTTTTCACTGTTCGAATGAACTGTAGGGTCTGACGAATGCCGAAATCCTAACACTTGCACAAGCGGGCATTCCGTGGATGGTTTGGAAACCTTAAGCTATGCCCTGCACTCGCCATTTCCTTTCCTGGGAGCAGTCCCTTCTTGAAGCCGCGGGCGCCCATCTCATGCGCCATGCCGGGGACGATTTGCTGGATCTCTCCGAATGGCTGGTCATCGTCCCCACTCGCAACGCGGGACGTCGCTTGCGCGAAGTGCTGGCGCATCTCGCCGATGAACGGGGGAAGGGGATTTTGCCACCTCAAGTGGTTCCGCCCGAGTATTTGCTAAGTTTGGTCAGCGAGCCGGTGAAGGGTCACACGGCCAAGCCGGAGGAGTCGCTCCTCGCCTGGACGCAAACGCTGCAGAAAGCGAATCTGCGGAAGTTTTCGCATTTGTTTCCGATTGAGCCGGTGGCGCAGGATTTTCGCTGGGCCTTGGGAACCGCTCAAGGCCTCATTGAGCTGCGCCGCACCTTGGGCGAGTCTGGTCTCGAAATCGAGGATGTCCTGAACCTGGTGCGCCGGGATATGGAGGAAGTGGAGCGCTGGCGCGAACTGGGAAGGTTGGAGCGGAACTTCAAGCAGATCCTGGGCCGTCAGAACCTCCTGGATTTGCAGTCCATCCGCAAAACCCGGTCGAGCTCACCGGACATGCCGCAGGGGATCTCCCGGATTGCCATGATCGGAACTCCGGATCCCGTTCCGCTGGCTTTGAAGGTCCTGGAACAACTCAGCGAGAAGTTTCCCACGGATGTGCTGGTCTACGCCCCAGAATCGATGAGCGATCAGTTCGACGAGTGGGGACGACCCAAGGTGGAATGGGCCCAACAGGCTGTTGAACTGCCCGACTTCGAGAAGCGGGTCCGCGTTCTGCCGAATTCCATGGCACAGGCCGAGGCCGCAGCGGCGGAGGTTTTTCGCTACGAGGTTCCCTGTCAGTCGATTACGGTGGGAGTGATGGACGAAGAGATCGGCTCCGCCTTGGAGCGGCATCTCAAGGTGCGCCATGTGTCTTCCTACAATCCGCAGGGGAGCAAGCTGCAGTCTCAGGGCATCGTTCACTTTTTCCGCTGCCTGCGGGATCTGATGCAGGAGCGGAGCGTTCGAGCCTTCTTGGAACTTTTGCGCTGCCCGGACTACGATGCCTGGCTCTCCAGCCGCATTATCCTCTGGAATACCGCCAACGTCTTTGAGCACTTCGACAAGCTCTATCAGAAGCACCTGCCGCAGGATCTGAGCTCCTTGCGCCATTTCCTCAAGCTGGGCAAAGTTGAGGTCACGCTTTCTCAGACCAGTGCCCTGGACGAGACGGAGTCGCTCCTGGCTCGCCTGGAGAAGAAGCCGTTGGCCGTCACGCTTCCGGAATTGCTTCACGAGATTTTCTCGATGCGGGATGTCGAGGCCGGGAGCCAGGAGGAAAAGATCCTGCGCTTGGCCGGTGACCGGATCACTCCCTTGCTGGAGGTATTGGCCGGGCCGTTAGGGAAACAGGTGAAGCTGAGTCATGCTGAGCAACTCGACTTTGTGATTCAGTTCCTCAAGTCCGAGACCATCTATGATGAACGGGACGCTGAAGCCGTCGAATTGCTGGGCTGGCTGGAATTGCTTTGGGATGACGCACCGCATCTTGCCCTGGCAGGCTTCAACGATGGCATGGTGCCGGAAGCGATTATCGGCGACATCTATCTGCCGGAGCATCTCCGTGTCTGTCTCTCCCAGGTGATCGACTTTTCCACGAACGAAAGGCGCTATGCCCGGGATGTTTACTACTTCAGTGCTCTGCTGAACTGGCGGCAGCGTGGTGGCCGAGTCGACGTGATGCTCGGCAAACACACTCGGGAAGGTGATCCGCTGCGTCCCTCGCGCCTGTTGTTCCGCTGCCGGGAAGAAGAATTGGCTCAGCGCGCCGAATGGCTCTTCAAAGATGTGCCCAGCACGGAGGCGAACCTGCCCTGGACTCCGGGATTCCTTCTCAAGCCACGAGGCCAGCAGGTATCGGACGACATCACATTGGTGAAGCTGCATGTGACCGCCTTCCGTGATTACCTCGCGTCGCCTTTCCGCTTCTACCTGCGCCACATCGAAAAGATGCGCGGCATCGAAGGGGACAAGCTCGAGATGGAAGCGAACGATTTCGGGAATTTCTGCCACGAAGTTCTGCGCCGCTTTGGTCGCAACGAAGAGATCCGAGGCTCCTCACAAGAGAGCGAGATCCGGGACTACTTTCTGGAAGAAGCGGACAAGCTGTCGGTGGAGTGGTTCGGCAAGGATCCGTCGCTGCCGGTGCGCATGCAGTTGGAATCCGCCAAGCAACGTCTGGTGGGCGCGGCTCGAATCCAAGCGGAAACCCGGGAAGAAGGCTGGCTCATCGAGCAAGCCGAATTTCGTCTCGGAGATGGTCGCTGGACGATTGGAGAAGTGGAAATTCACGGGACCGTCGACCGGATTGAGCGGAATGAGAAGACCGGTCAGGTGCGTCTGCTCGACTACAAGACCGCGGACCGCCAACTGGACCCCTATCAGGGGCACATGGTCCGGGTCACCTCGGCCACCAATCGCGATTGGCTCCCGGAATACGCCGAGTTTGAGTTGGGGGACAAACCCTATCGATGGACGGATCTCCAGTTGCCTCTTTATCGTCTGGGGCTTCGAAGCGAATACGGGAACGACATCGCCTGCGGATATTTCAACCTGCCGAAGTCCGCGTCGGAGAGCGGGATCTCCATGTGGACCCAACTTTGCGAAGCTCATGATGACGCGGCGCTCATCTGCGCCCAAGGCGTGATTCAGGATGTCATGAGGGGCAAGTTCTGGCCTCCAGGACGGATGGGTGGGCGCATGGATGACTACGCCATGGTGCACCTCAATCTTCCCGAACGGACGATTGATCCCGTCAATCTGCACCAGGCTGAACGCGTCGACTCGCCACCGCCAAAGGAGGAGATTGCCCCTGAAGTGGGGCATCGCAACTGGCGGATCTCCCGGATGCTGGTCGGGGAAGGCGACTGGGTCGAAGAGGGGGATGAACTGGTGGAGCTCGATGCGGATGGCAACCAGGTCTGCGTGCTTCAGGCAACCCAAAGCGGGATCGTGGAGGAGATCTGCGTGAAACCCGGCGATCCCATGAAACCGCACCAGACCGTCTTCCTGCGCCTGCGCTAACCTTTTGCTCCCGAGATCATGATTGATACGGCTTCGACTCCCACAGTTCGCAATGAGATGATCCTGGCTTCGGCGGGATCGGGGAAGACTTACCGGCTCACCAATCGCTACATCCGGCTCCTCGCCCTGGGCGTGGCTCCGGAACGGATCCTGGCCCTGACTTTCACCCGGAAAGCGGCCTCGGAATTCCTGGATGAGATTCTGCGCAAGCTATCCCTCTGCGCCAGCCATCCGCGCGAAGCCGAGAAGCTCCGCGAAGCCATGGCGCTTGATACCTTTGATGCCAACACAGCGAGAACGCTCTTGCGACAGGTGGTGGACAAGATGCACCTGCTCAGCCTGGGCACGCTGGACTCCTTCTTTCACCGGATCCTGAGCTGTTTCCCGGCGGAATTTGGGCTCACGTCCGGTTTCGCCCTGATGGAAGATTACGAGCGCGGCCGGGCGCGGCGCGAGGTGCTTTCGAACCTTTTCGAGGAGCGGGATCTGCATGGTCCCTTCACGGAATCCTTCCGGCGCGCCACCTATGGGGCAGAAGAAAAGTCGCTCGTTCAGAAGCTGGATGGGTTCGTGAACCAGTATCACTCCATCCTGGTTCAGGCGCCGGATGCGAAGGCATGGGATGGGAATTTGGCAATTTGGTCTAGTGGCTGTCCTTGGTTGAATGCGGGTAGAGATATTACCAGCTCAA
>JBHIXE010000318.1:0-6049 GCA_041984905.1 Verrucomicrobiales bacterium
CTCCCTGAATTCGGTGCTCCCTGAATTCGGTGCTCCCTGAATTCGGTGCTCCCTGAATTCGGTGCTCCCTGGAATAGAGGCTCCCTGGAATAGAGGCTCTCTGGATCAAATGGTCGCAGAGCGACCAAACCGTGAATAGCCGTGGCGTGAGCGAAGCGAACCCACGGGTAGGATAGACAGTACCAATGAGCCGCGTAGCGGCGAGACAACCTCACTGCAACCACACAATGCTTCCGCCACTAGCGTGGCTGACAACTTGTAGGCCAGCTTTCCGTGGGTTCGCTTCGCTCACGCCACGGCTATTCATGGTTCCGGCGCTCCGCGCCAGCCTGGGCATCCAACCAGCACCATGCTGAATCCACCGGCACGCGGATCTCGAACAAGATCAGGACTCGGTGAAGCTTCTCCAATACAAGTTCAAATACAACTCGTCCATAGGCCAATAATACAAGACAACCATCATGGACTCGGAACTGTTCACGACTCCGTAGGCACTTGCCCCACCTTCCTCGGCCGGAAGCTTGATAAAGAGTTCAGTAGCCTGGAAAAGAAACCGAAGTTTACCTCGTTGTTTTCCATTTCGCAGTGCCAGAGGTTCCACGTTATCACAATATCCCTCATAGAAATACCTGAGACGACTTCTTCCCATCGAATCGACGAAAGCGTCTAACTCATCTTCCACCTGTACCGGGAAACTGATCTGCTCAAGGAGCTGTTTTTCCGCAACCTCGACCAAACCCTGAGAATTTAAGAAAGCTTCAGAGGAAAGATCAGTACGCCAGATCTGCTTAACAATAGGAAACATGGCCTTCGACACCTCGAAGTCCCTGTTCATGTAGGAAGTTCGTGTTCGCCCCATCAAGATCTAGCTGAAGCGGTGCAACAGCCTGAATCCCGCTACCGAATGACGCCCCAATGGCTGTTGAAGGGCCAGTAAACGAACAACGCACGGCCCACCAGGTTGTCCTGCGGAACGTGGCCCCAGGAACGGCTGTCCTGACTATTGCCACTGTTATCTCCCAGCGCGAGATACTGGTCATCCTTCAATTCAAATTTGTGGGTCTCAAAATAACCCCGATACCCGTTCTCCTTCGACATCACCCGGCGGAAGCCGAACTCTTCCCCGAGTTTGCCATTCACATAGATATTGCCATCGCGAATGCTGATCTCGTCTCCAGGCAGCCCGGCGAGCCGCTTGATGTAGTGAATGCTGCCCATCTCCGGAGGATTCACCGCAATCCCTCGGATGTCCTTGGTGGTAAAGACAAACACCTCTCCCCGTTTTGGAGGGATGAAGTGATAGGAAAACTTGTCGACGATCACCTGGTCTCCCGTATCGACGTAGCCACGCGCCAACACATCGCCGGCCTTCACCGGTGAGGGCATCACCCACCAGTTGCCGTTGGAATAACTGGCGCGCACGAGTTTGCCGATCCCCAAATCCAGGTAGGCCTGTTGGGCGGGAGCGTGAATGATGTAGGTATTCTTCTCCCCGATAACCCGAGTGCGGGTAAAGAACTTCGCGCGCGTGTATTCCTCGATATCAACGATCACGTCGTCTTCCTTGATGACGGAGTCCACCCAGGTGCGCCCCAGCCTCACGCTGTCGATCGCCTTTACAATGGAGTTGGGCTGTTCGATATCCGTGCCATGAGCGATGATCCCGTTGAGGGTCGGCTGCATGGATCCCGTGGGGATCTTGAAAGGTTGGGCAATATAGGCGCGAATCCCGAGAGCAATGGCCAGAGCCACAAAGATGACCTCAATATTCTCAGCGAGAGCCGAAGCGCGATAGTCTCTCGGAGCGGCTTTCTTGCAGACTTCCGTCAGTCTTTCGGTGGCCTTTTCCACCCCCTCCTCATCGCTGGCCTTGAGGGCCGTATCCAGCTGTGCGTTGAGGGATTGAATCTCCGCCAGGACTTCGGGCTTCAACAGGTCCTTGCGATAATTGACGAAGCGCTGGACCGACTTGTGGATGACCTTCCCATCCCGGATGTACTTGGGATGCCGTCCCTTGGTGAGAAATCTCCAGACGTCATCAACAATCCAGTTTTTGAGTGGGCTACCAATCCGGAGGATTTGGCCGAGGAGATCTTGGGGTTTCATGAAATGGGGAAAATCTAGGACGGTCTAGTTGCTACTGCTCTTCAATACCTGGATGAAGGCCTCCTGCGGGATATTGACCTTCCCGATGGACTTCATCTTCTTCTTTCCCTCTTTCTGTTTCTCCAGGAGTTTTCTTTTTCGAGTAATGTCCCCGCCGTAACACTTCGCGGTCACGTTCTTGCGCAGTGCCTTGATGTTCTCCCGGGCGATCACCTTGCCACCAATGGCGGCCTGAAGGGGCACCTGGAAGAGCTGACGTGGAATGACTTCCTTGAGGCGATTGACCAGATCCCGTCCCCGGCCTTCGGCTTTGTCGCGGTGCACGATGGAAGAGAAGGCGTCGACCGGCTCTCCATTGATGAGGATGTCCATCTTCACCAGCTTGGATGGGCTGTAGCCCGCGTGCTCGTAGTCCATGGAACCGTAGCCGCGGGTCGAACTCTTCAGCTTGTCGTTGAAGTCGACCAGAATCTCGTTCAGCGGGAGCATCGCCGTGAGCATAACCCGGTTGCCGTCGAGGCTCTCGGTGTGATCCACCCAGCCCCGCTTATCGGCCACGAGTTGCAATACCTCCCCAATGTAATCGTTGGGGACCATGATATAGGCCTTCACCATCGGCTCACGGATCTCATCGATGTGGGCGGGATCAGGCAGCATGGTGGGGTTGTCCACCTTGACCTCCTCCCCATCCGTCTTGGTGATCTCATAGATCACACCCGGATAAGTAGAGATGACGTCCATATCAAACTCCCGCCGGAGCCGCTCCTGAATGATCTCCATATGGAGGAGCCCCAGGAAACCGCAACGGAATCCAAAGCCGAGCGCGGCAGAGCTCTCCGCCGTGAAGGAGAAAGCTGCATCGTTGATCTGCAGCTTACCCATCGCGGCCTTGAGCTGCTCAAAGTCATCGGTGCTGATGGGGTAAATCCCGCTGAACACCATGGGTTGAATCTCCTTGAAGCCCGGCAAGGGTTTCGGACAGGGCTTGGCGGATTCCGTGATCGTATCGCCAATCTTCACCTCACTGGGTGATTTCATGTTGGCAATGATGTAGCCCACATCACCCGCCTTGAGCTCGTCCAGCTTGAACATCTTGGGGCGAAAGACACCGACTTCCTTTACCTCATACTGCTTGTCGGTGCTCATCATCTTGACCTTGGTGCCCCGGCTCACGGTCCCGGAAAACACTCGCAGGTAAGAAATGACGCCGCGGAAGGAGTCATACACACTATCAAAGACACTGGCGCGCAGGTAGTCGTCTTCCGGTTTGGTGGGCGGAGGAATGCGGGTGATCACCGCTTCCAGAATTTCTTCGATGCCGATCCCCATCTTGCCGCTGGCCAGCACCGCTTCTTCCGCGGGGATCTGCAAGATATCCTCCAACTGCTTGCTCACCCCCGGAACATCCGCACTGGGCAGGTCGACCTTGTTGATCACCGGGATGACCACCAGATCCTGTTGAAAGGCCAGGTTCACATTGGCCACCGTCTGGGCTTCCACCCCTTGAGCCGCATCGATCAACAGCAGCGCGCCTTCACAGGCGGCCAGGCTGCGGCTCACCTCGTAGGAAAAGTCCACGTGTCCCGGAGTATCCAGCAGATTGAGGCGGTAGGTCTGCCCGTCCTTGGCCTTGTAATCCATGGTGACGGGGTGGGATTTGATCGTGATTCCCCGTTCCCGTTCCAGGTCCATGGAATCCAGATGCTGATCCTGCGCTTCCCGCTGCGTGATCGTCTGGGTAGCCTCCAGCAACCGGTCGGAAAGCGTCGTCTTTCCGTGATCGATGTGGGCGATAATAGAGAAGTTGCGGGTAAGTTCGATTGCCATATTCCGGGCCCGGCAAGGTAGGAGCGATTCAGGGGGTGCGCAAGAGAAGCGGAATGTCTCGCCGCGCTAATTAAGCTTTTCAAGACATTTCCAAATGGAACGCGTCGGGAATCACATCGGATCCGGCTGACGTAATGCGCCAGGAATGGAGACACCCGAATCCGGCCGATGAATCGCGGAGATCCTTCCCACTCCACTCCTCCCATGACTTCAGCTACCCTCATTTTCCCTCACCAGCTCTTTGATCCTCATCCCGCCCTTCATAAGAGCCGTCAGGTCTATCTCATCGAAGACTCGCTCTACTTCGGGGACAAGCATCATCCGGCCCGGTTCCACCGGCAGAAACTCATCCTGCACCGGGCGAGCATGAGGGCTTACGAGCAGAAACTGCAGCGTGAGGGTTACGACACCCACTACATCCCCTATCAGCCAGAGAAGATCCTCTATGAAGAACTTCAGCCGCTCCTGACCACAGGATGCGAAACGCTACACTACTGCGATCCCGTGGATGACCTTCTGGAACGGCGTCTCCACCGGTTCTCAAAAGAGCATGGGATGAAGCGGGAAGTCTCCGAGACGCCCATGTTTCTCTCCTCCCCGGAGTGGCTGGAGGAGGCCTTTGGCAACCGGAGCAAGAAATTCCTTATGGCTGACTTCTACACCAAGCAACGCATCCGTATGGGGATCCTGGTGGATAAGAACGACCAACCGCTGGAGGGCAAATGGAGTTTTGACGAGGACAATCGCAAGAAGCTGCCCAAGGACATCTCCCTGCCGCCGGAACCGGTCGCTAAACCGGACAAAGCACTTCTGAAGGTGATGAAGGAAATCGCTTCTGAGTTCCCGGAAAATCCGGGAAACGGCAATGCGTTCCGTTATCCCCTCACTCACCAAGAGGCGGAGCAATGGCTGGACGAGTTCCTGTCCCGGCGGTTCGGATTGTTTGGCGACTACGAAGACGCCATCAGCAAGGACCACACGTTCCTCTTCCACTCGGTCCTCACACCCATGCTTAATATTGGGTTGCTGACTCCCCAGCAAGTCCTCGACCGCGCCTTATCGGTCGCCGAATCTGAGGATGTGCCGCTCAATAGCCTGGAAGGCTTCATCCGCCAGGTGATTGGCTGGCGAGAGTTCATGATGGGCGTCTATCGCCGGGTGGGAGTGGAACAGCGCAATGGCAACTTCTGGAAGTTCGATCGGGAGATTCCCAATAGCTTCTATGACGGCACGACTGGCATTGAACCAATTGACAACACCATCCGGCGAGTTCTCGATCACGCCTATTGCCATCACATCGAGCGACTCATGATCCTGGGCAATTTCATGTGTCTCTGTGGCATCCACCCGCAGGGCGTCTATCGCTGGTTCATGGAGTTGTTCATCGATGCCTACGACTGGGTCATGGTGCCGAATGTCTATGGCATGAGCCAGTTCGCGGATGGGGGTCGCATTACCACCAAGCCCTATGTGTCCGGGTCTAACTACGTGCGAAAGATGAGCGACTATCCCAAGGGCGAGTGGTGCGAGACCTGGGATGGGTTGTTCTGGACCTTCATCGCAACTCACCAGGACTTCTTCAGTAAGAATCCCCGCCTCTCCATGATGACCAGACAACTTGACCGGATGGGATCCAGGAAACTCGAAGGTCATCACAAAGCCGCGGAAAGCTTTCTCAACCGGTTGAATTGAAGTCCGGAATGGAGGCAGATATGTTTTCGTCTCCCCCCATGTCAATTCGTCCTGCTACCCCTGACGACGTTCCGGAACTTGCTCGCATCTATGCGGATTCCAGAGCGGAAGGGATGCCCTTTCTCCCTGTCCTACACACACCGGAGGAGGATCTGGTTTTCTTTAAGGGCCTGGTCGCCTCAGAGCAGCAAATGTGGGTGGTGGAAGGACCGGATGGTCTGGCCGGGTTTTGCACGGTGGAGGACGACTTTCTGAATCAGCTTTATGTGCACCCCTCCTTCCAGGGACAGGGAATCGGCAGCCGCTTGCTGGAAAAAGCCCGGGAGGGTTTGGAGAACATGAGCCTGTGGGTATTTCAACAGAATCAGAGAGCCAGGAATTTCTACGAGCATCGGCAATTCCACGCAGTGTTCGAAACCGACGG
>JBHIXE010000318.1:6059-6691 GCA_041984905.1 Verrucomicrobiales bacterium
ACAACGAGGAGAAGGAACCGGACAGTCTCTATGCCTGGCATCGCGGGCTTGCGGATCAGGGCATCGCAATTCGACGAGAAAGTCCAGAGGACGCTCCTGTGATCAGGGAGATACACGATTTGGCGTTTGGGCAGGCGGCGGAAGGAAGACTCGTCGAACAATTGCGGGAAGGCGGGTATTTTGTTCCGGAGATGTCTCTCCTTGCGGTGAGTTCCGAGAGAGGGCCATTGGGCCATGTTCTCTTCAGTGACCTCTCCCTGGAGAGTGATTCGGGAAGTATTCGAGCGGCAGCGCTCGCGCCCGTGGCTGTGCGTCCTTCGCATCAACGAAACGGAATTGGCGGGGCATTGATCAGGCAGGGATTGACCAATTTGCGTCTATTGGGTTATGAGACGGTAATCGTTCTCGGTGATCCAGCGTACTATACCCAACTTGGGTTTACCAGATCGCTCGCTGAGAAGCTGGATTGCGAGTATCAATGCGAGGCGCTCATGGCTTTGGAACTGGCTCCCGGCAGCCTCACCGGACCTGCAAAAATCACGGTGAGCTATCCGCCACCTTTCCAGGATCTGGAATAAGGATCGCGGAAGGCAGTCGCACTGTCGCACTGTCGCACTGTCGCACTGTCGCAC
>JBHIXE010000319.1:0-6658 GCA_041984905.1 Verrucomicrobiales bacterium
GAACAACTCGTAGAAGTTTCCGAAATCGACAGGCTGCGCATTGCCATTGTCCAAGATAAAGAGGAGGCCGGCGATACCTGCAAACATGGCGCAGATGATGTAGGCCGTGATCACCATGCGGTCCGTGTTGACGCCACTAAGCCTTGTGGCTTCCTCGTTGTTCCCAAGGGCCAGAAGGTAGCGGCCATAGATGGTCCGATTGAGGAAGATACTGGAGAGGACCGCCAGGATCACAAAAACGATGAAGGCGATCGGTATCCCAAAGTCTGGGATGAAGGGCACGGGGATCTCCCCATTTCCGAACCACCGAAGTTGCTCGTAGCCCAACCGAAACCCGACCGAGGTGTCCTGAGTAAAACCCCGGGTGTGCCCACGATAGATGAGCAGACCGCAGAGAGTCACGATGAAGGGCTGTAGATTGAGCTTGGTGACCAACACCCCATGAATCAGACCAATCGCAAAGGGAACCAGGAGCACCAGCAAGAGCACCACAAGTAAAGGCCACTCCTGATTCACCAACAGAAAGGGCACGCCCACCCCGACGAGGCAGACCATGGAGCCGAGCGATAGATCGATGCCGCCAGTGATGATGACAAAGGCGACGCCGATCCCCAGGATTCCGTAGAGCGCCGTGCGACGCAGCAGGTTTTGCTGATTGAATCCCGTCATGAACGAGGCGCGATCCGAGAAGCCATCCGCCATGATCCAGGTGAGCAGATAGACCACCAGGAAGATGACCAGGATCCCAAGGATTCGCCCGGCTTCTCCGCCACCAAAGCGTTTTGCCCAGGGGCCCAAAAAGTTCTTCAAAGTGGTCAGGTCCATATGGCAGACAAAGTCACGAATTCAGGCGGCGCTCTGGCTATTGCCGGTCGCCAATTGCATGATGGATTCTTCGCTCAGCTGATCGCGGCTTAGTTCCCCGGTTAGATTTCCCTCGTGCATGACCAGCACCCGATCCGACATGCGCATGATTTCTTCCATCTCGCTGGAGACAAAGAGGATCGCCACGCCACTGGCGGCCAGTTGCTCGATCAAGGTGTAGATCTCTTGCTTGGCTCCCACATCGATTCCCCGGGTCGGTTCATCGAGGAGCAGGATGCGAGGCTGCATCGCGAGCCATTTGCCGAGCACGACCTTTTGCTGATTGCCGCCAGAAAGAAAACGCACCATCTGCCGGTCGTGTGGCGTCTTCACGTTCATCTGCTGGATCGCCTGCTGGGATAGCTCCTGCTCGCGCGGCTCATTGAAGAACACGCCCTTCCGGCTCTCCCTTTTTAGGCTGGGCAAACCGACATTACCGCGCACGGCCATATCCAGGATCAACCCCTGTTGCTTGCGATCTTCCGGCACCAGGGCAATCCCCGCCCGAATCGCATCGATGGGAGCGGCCAGCTTCACCGCAGCACCATCAACCAGGACGTCTCCGCCGAGGGGTGGATCCGCGCCAAAGATGCTCAGCATGAGTTCCGTCCGGCCCGCGCCGACCAGTCCCGCCATGCCCACGACTTCTCCACTTCGGAGGGAAAAGGACACCTCATGTGCAGGATGGGCCGTGGTGCGCAACTGCTTCACTTCCAACGCCACCTTTCCCGGAGCGTGATCCTTGTGTTGATAAAACTGATGGATGTCCCGTCCTACCATGAGCCTGACCATGGCATCGTGGCTGATCTCTTCCCGGCTCAACTCGCCTGCGTTCTTCCCATCTCGCAACACGCAAACACGGTCGGCCAGTTCCTTCACTTCACCGAGGCGATGGGAGATGTAGATGATACTGACGCCTTGATCCCGAAGTTGCTTGATGACGGTGAAGAGCGTTTCCGCTTCCCGCTGAGAGAGACTGGAGGTGGGCTCGTCCATAATGAGCACTCGAGCGTTCACGGATAAGGCCTTGGCGATTTCCACCATCTGCTGACGGCCAATCGGGAGTTCCTCCACGAGCTGATTTGGCGACACCTCCAGTCCCACCTTTGCGAGGAACTGTCTCGCCTCCGACTCGATCTTTCGCTCATCGATGAATCCCCTCGCCCTTGGTTCCCGGCCCAGGAAGATGTTCGCGGCCACACTCAAGTTCCCGGCGAGGTTCAACTCCTGGTGAATCAAGGCGATCCCCTCCTTCAACGCGCTGGAAACGGAGGTGACACTGACCGGTTTACCTTCCATCAGAAACTCCCCTTCATCCGCGGTCTGCACGCCCGCCAGGATCTTCATGAGAGTGCTCTTGCCAGCCCCATTCTCACCGAGCACAGCAAGAATCTGCGACGGCATGAGTTTCATGCTGACGTCATCCAGGGCCTTGACCCCAGGGAACCGTTTGCCGATTCCACGCACTTCCAAAAGCGGAGTGCGCGTTGCCTCATCACCGACCGCCATCTCGCGAACTGCTATTCCTTGCCAAGCTTGGTGTTCAGGTCCGCCCAGAACTCTTCGACGTTGTCTTTGCGAATCTGCCGGGCTGGCACGTTGATGAATTCGTCTTCCGGAATCACACTGGTGTCTCCTTCCTTCAGGGCATTGAGCACCTCGATGGACTTGTAGCCATACATGTAGGGATTCTGCACCACGGTGCCGTGAACCTTGCCATCCTTGATGGCCTGAAGCGTCACCACGTCTTCGTCAAAGCTGGCCACCTTGATATTGCCCTCCCGGCCCCGCATTGCTTCGAGAATCATGGGCGTGTTGTAGGCGAAGAGTCCCACCATGGCGCCGATGTCAGGATACCGCGCAAGCGTATCCTCCGCATTGGCCTTGGCTTTGGTGCGGTCGAACTGATCGGTCAGAGTTCCCAGGATGGTGTACTTCTCTCCGGCAATCTCGCTTCCTGGAGGATCAAATCGCGAAGGATCGTCGCTCCGATCCAGCAATTCATCGATGACCCCCTGGCGGCGCAAGCGCGCGTTATCCTGCTCCATCCGTCCCACAAAGATCATCACCTTGCCGCCTTTCGGCAGGGCTTCTTTCACCAACTGCCCACACATGCGGCCCGCTGTGTAGTTGTTCACCCCAATGAAGACCTTGCGATCCGAAGACGGAGCGTCCGAGTCATGGGTCACCAGGAGCGTGCGCTCAGCGACCTTGTTGAGAAAGCCTGCCTGGTTCTCGGCATCGATAGGGCTTACTGCGATTCCATCCGTGCCCCGGGTCAGCAAATCTTCCAGCATCCGGCGCTGTTCCGTGGAACCACCCGCGGGCATCAATACGGTCACGTCCACGCCCAGGTCTGCCCCCGCCTTGTTGGCTCCGCTTTCCGCGATGGTCCAGAACGGGTCCACGCCATTGGTGACATAGGCAAACTTGGCCTTGGAAGGGCCGGAATCACCGGAGGATTCTTTGCAGCCTGTGAGACCGAAGACCGCTCCCAAAAGGAGCGTCATCCAGCCGACAAGTAGGTTGGTGTAGGAGAGTTTTTTCATGGGCAGCGCCAGCCTAGGCGCTCACCCCATCCGGGAAAAGACAAATTGTTGGAGGGTCGTGAGGCTTTGGCGCAGGAGCGATCAGCGCGAGCCTTCCAACTTGAGAAACCGGGCGAGTTCCTTGTGCCCGGCGTGATAGGCCCAGGCGGCGCAATCCGCATCGATTTCCTCATCGTGAAGTTCTGGTTTGGCTCCCAGTTGCAGAAGCTCTTCGCAGATCTCGCGATGCCCTTGAAGCGCCGCCCGATGCAGAGGCGTGCAACCAAACCAGAAGTGGTTCACCGGCGCACCCGCAGCGACCAGGGGTCGAATGAGTTGTGTCCACCCTCGAATCGCGGCCGCCTGAAGCGCCCAGGGAGCGGTGCCATGCCTGCCCACCAGGCCCGTATTCTCTTTCAGATAGGCACTGAGCTGATCCGGACGTCCCTCGATCATGTGATAGAAAAGCTCCTGGGAATCCCCTTCCGGCAACAGCATTAGCGCGAGTTGGTTGTCATCCTGACAGCGAATCGCGAAAGCAAAAGGTGAGCCCGGCCCTTCATCGGAATTGGGGTCGCCCGGATGAGCACCCAGATTGATGAGCGCTTCCGCGATCTGAGTCCGGCCCAGGCTTGCCGCCAAATGGAGCGGTGTCTTCAGCTCATCGTAGGTGGTGAGGCGCTCCTTGAGGCAACGCGGATTGGCGAGCACACAGCGGCGGACCGCTTCTTCATCACCGGCGCCGACTGCTGTGAAAACGGTGTGGCGAACCCCTTTGGCGAGCAGACGCTCTGTCACATGAGGTTGGTAGACGTGAATGGTCGCAAATCCCAGAGGGCCAAAGCCATGGAGATCCGCCGTCGTGGCCGGATCCGCACCGCGCTCGATGAGAAAGTCGACCATCTCCAGATGCCCGTGGTAACAGGCCCAGCAAAGGGGCGTGGCAAAGTCATCCTGATCCCGGCAATCGATATGCGCGCCCTTGTCCAGAAGGAAAGCGGCAGCGGCCAATTGTCCATTTGCTGCGGCGAGATGGAGTGGAGTCCAGCCCACTTTATTTCTCTGTTGAAGCCGCTCCGGAAAGGTCTCCAGCAGGGATTCAAGCCATTCCATTTCGCCGGCGGCGGCTGCATCGTGAACGGTCATGAGGCTGCGATATGCCGATTCCTCCCGGTGGAATTGTCGCTCTCCCGCTTTCCTGCCCTCTTCACTTGTCGCTCGCTGCTCTGCATGTTCTTCACGGAAACCTTAGCAATTTCCCGACAGAGACTCAACCTCCGAAGCGGATTGCAGACTAAAGAGATGCAAGCGAAGTCCGGCCATTCAAGAGCCGGTCCGACCGGCGTTTGAAGGTCTTGGCGACCCGGTCCCGGCTTCGGGTCCTCTGCTTCTTGGGCTTCGCCGCTTCATCCGGCGACGTCTTGGCAAGTTTCTCAGCCACTGACTCCCGGACGCCCTTCAAAGACACCTGATTTTCAGCGGCAGCCTCCGCCTTACTCTTGATAATGATCGTTTGAGGCTCGGGCTGATGCAGCATCTCCCAGATACCTGCGATGACCCACACAACGCCTGCAGCAGTCACACCCAGAAAGACGCTGCCAAAGACCTGGGCAAAGTGCGGACTGCTGCTGCTCGCCAGGAACAGGGACAACAGGCCCACAAAGACAAAGTAGATGAACTTGGACCACATGGAGGAGCGGGTCAGCCAGCCTCCCACGCAGAACGCCAACAGGCCAAGGATCACATCCAGGAAGTTGGCCCGGGCCTTCCGCCCATATCCAATCAAGACCTCACCCGGCGCATCCAGGCGGCGCAGTTCCAGAACCACACCTTCTTCGGCCAGGGGAGAGTCCACGCCATCGTTCGCTTCCGGCGGAGCATGCCACCCGACAATTTCCTCTTCCGCGATCCGGGATTCAATCGATGGGATCAGCGAGACCAACTGGTAACGGGCATCCTTCCACCGGTTTGCCTCACCCGCCTGCACCATGGCGCTTTCCACCCGGTTGTAGCGATAGTCTTCCGGAAGAAACAGGCGCAGGCGGCTCTGCACCACTTCCACCCCAGGCAACTCCGCCATGGGAAGCACTGTGCGCCACTCCGGCAGCCCCGATGCGCCATCTGGACTGGGAACCTCATAGGCAATCCGCACCGGGAACGCTTCCTTGGAATCGGAGTTGCGCAACGGAATCACATAGCTTCCCTCCACCATCCGCACAGGTTCCTCTTCACCGTCAACGTAGGACTGCGAGATCATCCTGGCGCGGTCCGGCAGCTGCACCCGCAAGCTGTTCTGGCCGACGCTTCGAACCCAATAGATAATCTCCGTCTTCAATCCGCCCTCACTGGAGACTACCGTGGTGGCGTCCGCGTATTCCACGCTGAGATCGGCCACTTCGACCAACTGGCTTCGACTCACGGTCAGATTGAGGCTGGCACCCGATTTGAAATACTCATAGGCGGAGTGCGCATCACTTCCCGCCAGTTCCAAGGGGACTTCCCGTGGGGAAATGGCTTCCATCCCTCCACCGGCCTTCTCGCTCAGTTCCAGATCCTTGGTCTTCACCACGGCGAGCTGTCCTTTCACGGAATCAGCTCTGGGCTGCAGCACCGGAACAGAGAGCTTCACACTTTCTCCCACTTCGAAACCCGGGTCCGTCACGACCATACTCAGGGGAAGCTGGTATTCACCTTTGACCGCTTTGTTCAGCTTGATGACCCACCAAATCATACCCTCACGAGGCGGCCCGACTCCATCCGCACCTTTCAGGATCATCTGGTAATCGGCATTGGAAGTCGCCAGCTTGTCTGAAATCGTACTGGGGACCTCGAGATACAAGGTATCCGTGGAGGCTTCCTGGATGGTGTAGTGGATCCACCAATTGTAGAGCACCGCACTGTTGCGCAGATCCACCCTGGTCGTCACCTCGGCGAAGATCCTTGGCTCGATTTCACGAATCGCGATTTCCGCTGGCTGATCCTTGGCGGCCGTCACAAACAGGAACTCGGCATCCGTTTCTTCCGGGGCAGAAGTCATACTGCCGGGCGATTGGAGAGAAGCTCTCAGGTTTCCTCGAGTCGAGAGACCGACGGTTCCCTGGTAGTTTTTGACTCCGGGCAACTCAAAGACGGGCATCAGGACCAACTGTTCAGCGGCACTTCGGGTCTTGCTGGCAGTGATCCGGAAATCAACATTTCCTGATTGAGGGCCTGCCAGATTCACGGTCAAAGACCTCCCCTCCACCTCGAAAGCCTCGACGGCGTCC
>JBHIXE010000320.1:0-6652 GCA_041984905.1 Verrucomicrobiales bacterium
GCCCAAAGACAATGAACCACCTCTTCGACGGTCTCCTCGGCGACAAGGACCCCGTCGCCCCCTTCGCCGAAATTCCTGGCGAGCCCACCCGCCACTATACCTATGGGGACGTCCTCGACGTCTCGGCGCGCTATGCCAACGCGCTCGTTGCGCGGGGCGTGAAGCCGGGCGATCGCGTCGCCGTCCAGGTGAAGAAATCCATCGAAGCGGTGATGCTCTACCTGGGCGCTGCACCCATCGATTACCAGGGCAGCGGGCAGGAGTTCGACGGCGTGCTGGACGACGTCAAGATCTTCAACCGTGTCCTCGACGCCGGGGAGAGCCACGAGTTCGGCTGGTGCATGGAGTGTAGCTCTAGCTCCCCCTGTCCGGCCTTGGCGCCACTGCCCAAGGCCTATGACTCGACGGGCCTGACGCTGAAGATCCGCCAGCATGTAGAGGACGGACACCATCTCCTCCACACCCAGCTTACCCTCGCCAAAGTTCTTCCGCGCAGACTCCATCGCGGTGTGAGCCACGCGAACGGCATCCTCCAATTTTCCCTCGTCCCGCAGCGTCTCGGCGCGCTTTTGAAGAACTTCGATGAGATTGGGCTGGTCAGTTGGCTTGGACATGATCTGCGAAAGGTGGTGGCTCAGGATCCCTCGTCAAAGATGTTCCTTTTTTTACGCTACACGAGCCGGAACCCATATTGAAAGGTCAATTCTGTGGCGATGGCGCCAACTGTTTCAGCACCTCGTCTCGTTGCCGGGGGAAGGAACCGAAGTTCTCCATCAGGTCCGCTACGGGGTCGCGCTCCGCCTCATAGAGTCCCGTGAATTGGGCAAGCCGCTTCTCGAAATGCTGCACCACGCGCAGAGTCGGCGTTTCCTGGCTGAGAAAGTCCAGGGCCCGGCGCAGCAACTCGGCGAGTTCCGGAATCTCCGTCTCAGGTTCCGCGATGATCTCAATCCAACGGACGTAATAGGCGGCCACCAAAGTGGAAACGTAGGAGCGCCGGATCCCTTCCCGGCTATCCAGGACATCGGTCTCCTTGAGAATGTGCAAGTCGCTGCGACGACTCGGGATAAAGATGACTTCATTCTCAAAGAACAGATCCAATTTGCCGGCGAACGGGCTCTTGGTCCCACGCGCGCCCCGGGCCACCGTCTTGATCAGCCCGAATTCCCGGCTGCACCAGTGAACGATCAGGCTGGTCTCGGAGAGATGATGGGTTCGAAGGAGGGTTGCCGTGGTCTTCTCCATGAAAATGCGTCGCCAGAGGACACTTCACCATACTCCCTCTTTCTCCGGCTACCAGTGGATCTATGGTCCCTCAGGAGTCCTCATCTCCCCCAAGTGGAGGCAGCTTGCCCTCATCGTCCAATTGGGCGGTCACAAGCACTCTGACCATGGCCTGAATCGCCAGGTCCGTGGGAAAGGGATTGAGGTGTTCCCGAGCCGTGTTCTCCAGATCATGGCGCTCTTGTTCCGTCAGAGAAGCAATGTGCGCTTCCACGATTGCCATACGTTCCTCCTGCACCTGGCTATTGGTCGAGGTGACTCGTTGGAGAAACTCCTGCACGCAACGGCGCGCCTGGATGACGATCGAGTACATTGGGTGATTGGTTAACAGAAACCCTAGGAGGAGTAGGGATTGCGCGCAACCTCTTCCTTGACCTCACTCCCAACCAGCTTGACGAAGCATCTGCGAAAACCGCGGATCTCCCAGCGAGAGCGGCCCCATCACCACCTGGCCCGCGTCCCTCACCCACCAGGCTCCGGTCTCTGCCCTTTCCTGCGGAGTCGTGAATCGATAAACCGCAGCCCGCATGCGGATGGCGCCGGGTGGCTGATCCGGAAACGGGTTCTCCCGAAACAAGCGAACCACGGCTGGTTCGTTTTCCAGGAGCCGGGCCGCCAGGTAGGCTGGCCAAAGTTCCCCTTTCACCGAGCCACCACCTACAAACCAGATCTCCCAGTCCAGACGATGATGATAGGGCGCGATGAAGGGCGGACGCCGCATGGGATCCCCGGGCTTCCTGTAGAAGCCGTATGCCCTCCATTCTGCGTCCGGACTGCGGGGATCGTCTGCGGTGCCTTCCACGATGATCTCCCGGCGCACCTTTCCCACACTGCCAAAGGCGCCGTAGGTGTTCACCAGATGCAGTGGATCAAAGGAGGAGTTCATCCTTTGATGGGGAGAGAACAGATTGTTCACCGGCGCGATGCTGAGCGCAGCCACCAGAAGCAGCAGGCCCAGGCGAATGCCCAGCGCGGACTGAGCTCGCCAACCTTCGATGGGCACGGGATGCGGTTCCCGAATCTTCACCCACCAGCGCTTCGGCAGGAGCCGCCGATAGAAGCGGTCATCCATACAGGCAAGGCAGGGCACCAGGGTGAGGTAGTTCAGGAAGGACAGGTTCCCACTGAGGATGAGATTGATCTGAAAGAGCACCATGACAAAGCCGGCCCAGTTCCGGATCCGCCGCGGCAAGAGCAGGGCAAAGGGCAGAAACAGTTCCACGATATGGTTGAAGACCACGCCTCCCTGCAGAACCGGTCGCGGCAGGTGATGGAAAAACCAGCTGAAGCCGTTGGGAATGGGCTGGGTCTCGAAGTGGTAGAACAGGGCGGAAAGCTGATCCCAATCCCAAACCTCATCTCCCCGCATTTTGATCAACCCCGCCCCCAGCATGATTCGAGCGATCAGCCAGATGAAGAGCAGGATGGCGATCCGAGGCACCCGAGTCTTGGGGAAGGGCCGTCCATCAAGCAGTGGCGCCAGGAAGATGGCGAGGAAACCCGTTTCCAGGAGCTGCGTTTCCCAGCCATATCCCCAGAACAATTGTCCCACGTGAACCAGGGAAAGCTGAAGGGCCCACAGCACCAGCAGCATCACACTGTTGGCATATCCGCATAGAACGGCTCCAGAGATGAGCAACCCCGTCCAGCCCACCGCCAGAAGCATCCCATCCGAATGATTCCACCAGAAGAGCGAGGGCAGTTTCTGGAATGCGGCCGACTCGCTCCCATAATGCTGGGCCACCATCTCCAAATAGCGCCCCATCGGCAGAATGCCCTGTTCACCAATCAGTCCAGGTCCCTGGATTACCAGCACCAGGAAGGCCATTGCATAGCAAAGCCCCACCCCGCGGAGGATCAGGAACCGCGCGACCTGGAACTCGTTGGCCAGTGGCAGTCCCGGACAATACCATGGGCGCAGGGGGCTGGGTATCCAGCCGGTCAGGACCTTGGGAACTTGCGCTAGGAATCGGGTGAACACGGGGACCTCCCCTTCCTACTGGGAAGCCTCGGTGCGGGCAATGGCAAACTGGGAACTCAGCGGGCGCGCATCTCCTCTTTTCGCATCGGCATGGTGTCGATCAGCGCAAACATCCGCTCCATACTGAAATCGGGAGCGCTCTGCCTTTGCTTCACGCCGCCATCTTTCCCGATCAGGACCAAAGTTGCCCTGTCTCCCTCGAGGTCGAGCCGATCGCGAAGGATGGCTCTCTCTTCAGCGCTCAAGGCGACACTGTAGGCAACCTTGCGGGCCGGGAGCCATTCGCCGGCGTGAAAGAGCAGCATATCCCGGTCGAGAAGCTGAGCTTTGGTGTCGCGGATTTTGGATTCCAGATCGGACAACGCCGCTTTGGCTTCCTGGTTTTTCGGGAAGTAGAGAACCACCAGCCGGTTCTTCCAGCGATATTGCGCAAGCGGATTGTCCGCTGCCTTGGCAGAATGTGGGAGGGTCATGGCGATCAGGAAAAGGATGAGAGGGAGGAATCTGAGGTTCATCAGAACGGGTTACGAAAAGCCACCTCTCAAGGTTCCCTCGTCATCTATCACGAAAGCTTGCCTCCAAAACTCCCGTGCCCAAGAATGGACCCTATCTCCGTCTCAAAAACCCCGACCTTAGCCCCTTATGGCGACTGCTGCTAAACAACTCATCCTTCGCTTTCCAGGCGTTTGGTTTCTCGCGCTGGGATTCCTGATCGCACTGGTGATTCACCAGGCTCAACCTGCCACCGCCCAGGATCCCAAACCCAATACCCAGGCCGAGAAGCCGAAGAAGGCTCCCGCCGCGAATGCCCAGAAAAAGAATCCCAAGAAAGCCCAATTGCTGGAAGCGATTCCCCTGCGGGCCGAAACCCTCGCGCTGACCAAAGAAGGGCATCATATCGACTTCCCTGTGGCGGTTCAGGCGGAAGATGGCACGACCTGGATTGCCTGCCTGGACCACAATGGCACGGAGGATCGGGTGCTCCTGGCGTCGAAGAAGCCTGACGCTCAGACCATTGAAGTGGTCACGGAACTGAGTCAGCCCGGAGTAGCGCACCAACCCGCCATCGCCATCGACGGGAAGGGAGTCATCTGGACTTTCTGGGGCCAGATCAACGAGAAGAGCGACACCATGGAAGTGCTCGGTCGCACCTACACCGAGGGAACCGTGGGTGAAATTCAAAAGATCGCCGGAACGGATGCGGGGAGCGATTCCTTCGCAGTCGCAGGCACTGATTCCAAGGGCCGGGTCTGGGTCGCCTGGCAAACCATGCGCAATGGTCAGGCCGACATCTACTCTCGCTTTGTCGATACCTCCGGCAAGTGGTCACAGGACATTGTGGTGGCGAATTCTGAACATGGAGAGTGGGAGCCGCGGATTGCCTTTGATGATGAAGGACAAGCTTGGATCGCCTGGGACGGTCCGATGGAAAACGAGTTCAACCTTCACCTCACCCCCGTATCCGATACAGGCCCGTTGAAGACCTTCCCCATCGCCCCCTCGAACCGCTATGAGGCGCGCGCTTCCATCATCCGGACCGCAGACGGCAAGGGATTCTGGATTGCCGGTGAGCGCGGCCGAGTTCGCTGGGGCCTGGACATGCGGGGTCACGGCCCCGAGAAAGGTTTGAACGCGAGTAAGGAGATCCTCTTTGGGAAGTTCGATCTGGAGAGCCAGACATTCACGGAGATCCCAGTTGGAACCGCCGGTAAGGCGGGAAGTCCTGTTAACCTACCAACCGTCGGCATTGATGGAGATGGTCGGCCCTGGATCGCCTACCGCTACTTTGACGCCAAGCTCTGGCGCATGGCCATCACACGCTACAATCCGGAAACGCAGACCTGGACCGCAAGGCGGCGACTCGAGAACGCCACCTTTGGCCAGGATCGCCGCTCCCTGTTCCTGGGCAATGGCACCAATGATCTCGCTCTCTGCTATCCCTCCGACCTTCGCCAGACCAAGACCGCCCAGACTGCCGGAGTCTACGTGGCCTCGCTCCAGACCCAACTGGATCTCCCCGAAGGCAAGGCCGAGCCCACCCTTCGGAAGCTTGCGGAGACCGTGGCCGCCGTCGGGGGAACCACGCCGGAACGCCCTCTTGACGACGTCCACACCTGGGAACACGACGGCACCAAATACTTCCTCGCCTGGGGAGATCTGCATCGCCACACGGACGTCTCCAACTGCCGCACCGGCTTCGATGGCTGCATTGCCGAGCACTTCCGCTACGCCTATGACATGGCCAAGCTCGACTTCATGGGCACAACCGATCACACGGACGTGGGCAAGATCTACGATCCCTATGAGTGGTGGCACAATCAGCGGATGCATGACGCCTTCCATTCGCCCGGCTCGTTCAACACGCTCTATGTCTATGAGCGGGAACAGAAATGGCCCTGGGGACACCGCAATATCGTGTTTGCCCAGCGCGGTGGACCTATCGTCTACATCAAGCGCGCCTATTACCGGGAATCCCCCTGGCAAAAGGAGTTCCCAGTTCGGCCGGGCGTCGATGAAATTCACCCCACGGAGCTTTGGGACATCATGGAGCGTTATGGCAAGCCCGTGGTCGCCATCAGTCATACCGGGGCGACCCGCATGGGCACGGATTGGGCGGCCTATGAGGAGCCGATAGATACCCCCCTGGAAACCACGGTAGAGATTTTCCAGGGCGCGCGGGTCAGCTATGAAGGGATCGGCGCCCCCCAACCCACCGTGGGCCTTCGCGGTAACGAAGGTTACACCGCGAATACCGACAAGGAAACGCCTCCACCGCCAGCTCCGATCGAGGACTTTGGCAGTTTCAATGCGGGGGTCTATCAGAACGCGCTAAAGCAAGGGCATCATCTGGGCGTATTTGCCAGTTCCGATCACATTGCCCAGCACGTCAGCTACGGGGGCGTCTACTGCAAGACATTCACCCGGGAAGGCATCATCGAGGCCTTCAAAGCCCGGCGCACCATCGCGGCCACGGACAAGATCTACATCGATTTCACCTGTAATGGAGAGATCCTGGGCTCGTCCCTGACCACCTCCGAAAAGCCACGCCTCTGGCTCAAGGTCGATGGCACCGCTCCGCTCAAGCGCGTCACCATTGTGCGGAATGAGGAAGACTGGAAAGTCATCGAGAATCTCGACAACCCGACCTTCGAAACCGAGGTCGTGGATGAGGAGCCTAACGAAGGTATCAACCGCTACTACCTGCGAATCGAGCAGCAAGACGGCAACATGGCCTGGGCAACGCCATTCTGGGTGACGTATTCGAGCTAGCACTTCTGAGAATACTCCCGAATCGATCCATCTCGTGTTCATCAAGCCATTCTCTAGGCTGAAGGCCTATAAGTTCGGTAGCCGGTGGTAAAGCGAGGCACGAGCGACACCACCGGA
>JBHIXE010000321.1:0-6646 GCA_041984905.1 Verrucomicrobiales bacterium
AGTTGTCATAGTTCACCGGCTCTTCGTCATCCGGGAACACCTTGGCAAAAGCTTCCACATAACCGGGAATCGACTTCAGAATCTCGACCACCGTATTTTCATCTGGCATGCCCATTTCCACAGGATTGAGGACAGGTCCTTTGGCCTGATCCTCAACGTCTGGACTGCGACCGTCCCAGAACTGGGAAACGTGCAGAGCTGCGTTGTAAACCGTGGGGGAATTCCGGTCTCCCAGGCTACCATCATGGCCGGGAGAGGTGGGCAAGTTGTCTACTCCGTACCGATCCAGTTGGTGACAGCTGTTGCAGGAGATCGTGTTGTTGATCGAGATCCGGGTTTCGTAATAGAGCATTCGTCCCAAGTCGACCTTGGCGTCCGGGAGCTTCTGATCTGCGCCAGCCATTACCTTAGGCAAGGGCTGGAACAGGGGCAGGTATGCCCGGTTGATGTCTTCGTCCGCCGTCGCAGAGGCCAGGAACAGAGTCGCCAAGGCCAACCCGGGGACGGAACCTTTCCAAAATAGTGTCGTCGCTTTCATGGATATGGATTACAAATCCAAATAACCATATAGCTATATTAGATCAACTAATATCTGCAGATGCTCGTTTCTTTCTGGTTCACCACCCCTGCTTTTTGGAGCGATTGCCCTTCCTCGCCTATTCGGTGGCGACGCTCACATCCGTGAACCAGATCTTGAATTCACCACCGCTTTCCCGAGTCATGGAGATTTGCAGCCCTCCCTTATCCTCGTAATCCGTCCAGCGAGTGACTCTGGCGGCCTCCGCGGCTCCCCCGGGGTGAAAGGCCCACTCAAACACCTTTCCGGAATCATCGACCGACAGCTTGTAAAGGTCTCCCGGAGTATAGCCAATCCCACTGCCATACTGGACATTCACAATACGGCAATCGACGCCATCAATGGGTGATTTGCCGCTGGACTCGGTGATGGTCACTCCCTCATCCCAAACCAGGTGAAAGGGAAAGATGAGCCAGTACTGGTCATTGATGAAGGCTTTGTCCGCGGCAATCACCGCTTCGGAAGCGCCTTCCAGCTCGGACCGCAGATAGGTGACCGGTTCTTCACCCGGCTTGGCCATGGTGACTTCGCCCGTCTTCGGCTTCCACGTCCAGGCGCGACTGATTTCCGGCTTATCGCCTCCCAGGTTCACATGAAAGGTGTAGCGAAGTTCCGTCACTTTGGAGAAAGCATCCAGACCAGCGGCCTGCGCGATTTCTTTGGCGACCGGAGGAGCACTGGCGGCCGGATCCGATCCACAACCGGACAACACCAACAGCGAGACCAGAGGAAGAATAGCAAGAGCGGAAGGTTTCATAGTGATCAGGCATACGCCCGAGCACCTTCGAGGGCAAACGACAAGATCTCCATAGTCTCAGCTCCCACGACGAAAAAGGCAGCTCCATCCAGCAGGACTCAGGTCCGGACGTCGAGTTGCGAGGCGGATCCGTCGAATCCACTGCAGCTCGAACAAAGCTCCCAGTTCTTCGCGAATCTCCGCTTCACTCACCACAGGCGGCCCGCCAGGAAAGGGTTCTTCCGAATTTCCCGCCAGAACCATCAAGAGACCCCCAGGCTGTGTCAGCCGCTTCAAGGTGTCGAGATAGGCCTGCACATCGATCAGCCGCACGTAGTGATAGCATCCTCGATCGAAGAGAAACTCATACCCAGTTCCCAGAACCCCGCTATCTCCCAGCAAATCCTCTACCAGGAATCTGGCGGAAACTCCCGAGGACTCGGCCCTTGCCTGAGCTCGTTCAATCGCAAGGGGTTCCGAATCCACACCAGTCGCTTCCAATCCCTGCTCGGCCATATAGATGGTGTTGCTGCCAGTGCCACAGCCCAGATCAATTGCCTTTGCGCCGGATCTAAGAGCCAGACCTGACAACTGGCCCGTGAGTTCCGGGCAAGGCTGCCCGATATCCCAGGGCGCATAATCCTCAGCATAGTGCAGCCCCCATTCGCGAATGGCTTGCGTATGAAGATCGGGGCTGGATGGAGGCTTCGCCATGAACGGATACAGGGTTCGTCCCTTCGCCGCATCCTAGTGCAATCCTCCAGTTGCTCAATCAAAATGGGTAACCTCCCATTTCTGAACTCCAGGGCTGTGTTTGCGCCGATGAGCACATTGCTTTTGGATTTGAGGTGAGGACTCCGCATATTCATGCTCCTTTTCTCCCCGCCTCCACTGATGCCTGCTTTCACCCATACCTATTCCTTTGACCCGACTTACGGCTATGAGTTGGATGAGCTCTTGGAGGTACAGGCTCCCAAAGCACCCAAGGATTTTGCGGAATTCTGGCAAGGTCGTTACGACAGAGCGGTGCAACTGCATCCGAAGGCAACCCTCAGTACACCGAAGAGTGGCGGCAAGCGTTGGCAGGTCTCCGACCTGCATTACCATTCCACCGGCGGGTTTGAGATCCGGGGTTGGGCTCTACTCCCCAAGAGCGGCATTGTGAAGCGAGGCTTGATCTGCCTGCATGGCTATGGCGGAGTCGATGGTCCGGATCTGAATCTTCCTTTTGAGGATTCCGTGATTCTGTTCCCCTGCCTGCGTGGAATCGGGCGCAGCAAGCGTCCACCCATTTCCCCGGATCCTGCCTGGCACGTGCTTCATGATATCAACAACCGGGACCGCTATATCCATGGAGGATGTGTCGAAGACGTCTGGCTGGGAGTCTCTGCTTTGCTCCAGCTTTTTCCCCAGGTTTCCGGACGCATTGGGGTCCTGGGTGTTAGCTTCGGCGGCGGCATCGGCATGCTGTCGATTCCCTGGGAACCTCGCATCTCAAGAGCTCACTTTGAGGTCCCCAGCTTTGGCAATTATCCCCTGCGGCTGACCCTGCCGACAGCAGGCAGTGGTGCAGCGGTGAATGCCTATGAGAAGCGCAAGGGTGATGCTCTCGAAACCCTGCGCTATTACGATGCCGCTACGGCAGCTCAACACACCCGGGTTCCGGTCAGCATTGCCGCGGCGCTCTTCGATCCTTTCGTCGCTCCTCCCAGCCAATTCGCCATCTACAATTCGCTGGCTGGAGAACGAAATCTCTTCGTCCTGGAAGCCGGGCATTTCGACTATCCCAATGCGGCCAGGCAACGGCGGGAATTGCTCGATAATCTGGCCCAGTATTTTTCTGTCCTGTAGTACTTGCCAACTCCGGATTTCGGGTGGAATTACTACAATTATTCCAAGGGTCAATCCCACTGGAATGCAAACCGAATTTCACTGCTGGTACAGCCACCGTGTCGGCCGAGACATGGGGCTCCTCGTCATCGGACATGGCGGGGCCAAGGTTCTCGTCTTCCCAACGCGCGATGGGGATTGCAAGGAGTACGAGAATCTCCGGATGCACCAAAGGCTGGAGGAGAAGATCAACTCCGGCCATCTGCAACTCTACTGCGTGGACGGACTGGCGCGGGAAAGTCTCTATGCGGAATGGATGAGTCCGGTCGACCGGATCCGCCGGCACATCGGATATGAGGAGTACGTCCTCAATGAAGTGCTGCCTCTCATGGCGCTGAAGAACAGCCACCAATGCACCATCGCCCACGGCCTGTCGCTGGGAGCCTATCACGCCGTCAATATCGCCTTTCGCCACCCCCACCTTTTCCAAAAGCTCTGCGCCTTCTCCGGTCGCTATGACCTCACTCTGAATGTGGAGCATTTCGGTGACCTCTTCGACGGCTACTACGATGAGGATGTTTACTATCACAATCCCTCACACTACCTGCCGAATCTGCGGGATCCTCACTACCTGGATCACATTCGCCGGATGGACATCACCATGGTCATAGGCAAGGAGGATCCCTTCCGGGAAGACAACCGTCACGTCAGCCGTAACCTCTGGAGCAAGGGCATCTGGCACTCGCTCCATGAATGGGACGGCCGCGCGCACGAGGGTTACTCCTGGCGGCGCATGGTGCCGATGTATCTGTGAGGGAGCAGCAATCAGGAACCGGTGAGGATGCCATACTCCCCATCCGATCCTACAAGGCCCTCGAAAATACGCCAATCTTCGCCATTCACATCCTGGTAGAATTTCAGCAATTGCGCCAGGAGCTCCCCCTTCACGAATTTTGATTTGTCATGCGGGACAATCTCTCTGCTTGCGACATTGTTCGCTGAGGTGGGATCATACGTTCTGAGCGTTAGCTTGGGCCGTTCCAAAGCAACTTGGTCAGGAGCCCACGAACAAGCACTCACATCAAAGTCCCGGCTGGGATTCCAGGCAGCTCGATCCCAAGCATTCCAATCCATGTCGACCATGGCCACCTCCGACTCCACGGCAGCCAGCCACACTGCTATCCCTGTCTGATAGGGATCCCAGTCCATCTGCAAGAACTCGCCAAGATAAGGGACTGCGTATTCATCTTCGGCATCCGCCGGCCAGGGTCCACGAATTGCCGCAAGCGTTTCAGAGATAGCTGTGTCCGGCCGGGAATCCTGATGACGAACAATCACTTCTGATGCGCCTTGGGCAAGCGGCCCTAGAAACTGAAAAACCTTCTCCGCTACGGGCCGTAAAGATGGTTGTTGATCATATAGTTCTATCATTACGGGAATGCACTCCGGAACCATGTCTCGCAGGGCCCACTGCATATGGGCACTGATCACGGGATGCGGATCCAAGCGATGATTCAACAAATGCGGGACCACCAACCTGGCTGCGTCCTCGAGTTGCGCCAGTCCAAGAGCCGCAACCATGGCAACGCCCAAGTGATTGTGGGAGAGTTTAGAGACTAACAGCGGCACGGCTTCCCTTCCGAAGCCCTTGAATGTCTCCGGGCCGATGACAGAGAGAGGCCAAGGGGCCGACAGGATCTTCGATTCGGTCTCGCTCCAGGCCTGCTCGAATTGTTCCTCGCCGGAGAAACTTAAGGCGGAACGATTTCCGGGGAGAGTGACCTTCCCATCTGCGTCCACGTGAAAATTCGAGAAGCAGCATGGGCAACAGAAACTGACCGGAAGAACCAAATCAAACCGGACACCGCAACTTGGACAGACTACAGCTTTCTTTCCATCTGGCATTTGGATAATCTACTATATCGAAACAATCCAAATACCAAGGCTTAGTTGCGAAATTTGTTACCAATTCTCCAAAACTACTCCACCGGCATCAGCCTCACGCCATCCGCAATGACATAGCCATCCGTGTCCTTGTTAGAGATCACGACTTTGGCGGCGCCTTCACCTGCCGTGAACGGATATACCCCGAGCGAAACATAGCTGCCCTCGATGGTCGGCTCCTGACGCTGATCCACCGTGACGGTCTTGCTGCCGTCGGCATGGGTGATTGTGACCGGCACATTGCTGGCACGACTGCCGGTCGCGTTGTAGACCAACTGCACGTCGTAGTTGCCGGCCTTCTCCACATTGAAGCTGTAAGTGGCACTGGCCTTGCCGTCTCCGGCCTTGCTGTCATGCAGGTATTCCTTGCCGACCCGTGGCTTGGCGGCGCTGCTACCTCTCCAGTGTCCCACCAACTCCGCTTCATCATTGTCCAGGACGATGCCGTCCATTTGAGTCGTGTAGAGAACGCCTTCCTCTTTGTATTGCAGCACCTGGCCATCTTCCACCAAGCGTTCCTTCAGCACTGCGTAGTCCACATCCTGCACATCCAGATTGCCATCGATCGCCATGCAGGCGCCGGTCGCCGCGGATTGACCGAGAATCATGAAGACCGGCTCCATCCGAATGGATCCATAAGCGATGTGTGAGGAAGACATGGCCGCAGGCACATAGAGGTTCACGCACTCCTCCTTCTTGGGAACCAGGGAGAGATAGGAAATGGGATAGGCCCCAGCCGGCTTCACGCCGATGTCGCCTTCATTCTGCACGTAACCTTCCGGAGTCACGTAGCGACGCACGTTGTGGGAGTCCAGCGTGTAAGAGCCCATGCCTACAGACGCAGGCGTTTCCTTGGTGCCCATGCAATCATGCTCGGTCATGACATAGGCTCCGATCATGCGCCGGGCTTCCCGGATGTAGAGCTGATGGGACCAACTGCCGTTATCCTGGAACTCATCCTTCGGCAAGCCCCAACGATTCATCTCATCCTGAATCGCCTTCGGCACACGAGGATCCGTGGCAATAAAGTAGAGCCATCCCTTTTGATAGATCTCATGCTCCTTGATGATCTCCCGGCGCTTCTCATAGCTGGCCTCGGGATACTCGTAGTTCATCCCGATGTTATCCGTACTAAAGGGACCGTGATTGTTGGTATCTGTCTTGCGATTCGGTGCGGGATCAAACTTGTGGAAGACATTCTCCCAGCCCGTTTCAAAGACCCGCACGAGCAGCTCGTATTGCTCCGGATCATAGCCTTCCGGCTTTTCAAACGGGATCCGGTTTTCCGGGTCATCCGTCAGGCACATCCGGAAACAGTAAGCCTGGATGCGGGCATCCCCTTCTCCACGCGTGCCCGGTGGCTCGTCGCTGATGCGAGGCAACAACCCGCTGCTGGGATCACCAGGCACCTTGTAGGGATTTGAATTTTCGGCGCGAAGACGTAGAGATTACGGAAATTAACGAATCGGAGGCGGTATAAATGGCGAAATTAAACGGCGTTAAGTAATCCGCTGGGTAGTGTGAAGGACCGGATCGGAATGGCCATGATCGAGGACGCA
>JBHIXE010000322.1:0-457 GCA_041984905.1 Verrucomicrobiales bacterium
ATTAACCCGTCAAGAGCGCTGGCCTAGAAACCTGATGTAAACTGCCGAACATCGAGCGCTAACACATTTATTATCATGGACTATAATGGCCTGGTTCCAGCACGGCTATGAGCGCTGCTCTGTATTCAATTTAGAGCTCGTATGTTCAACTTGATCAACTTCACGGCTCACATGGCCGCTGAGTTAATAGGGCACTCGAGCACAGATCCAGCCGATAGAGCTATCAAGTCCATAATCATGGGCTAGATGTTGGCCAGTTAATTGATCAAGCTGAGCGCTGTCAGAAATCATAGGCCTATCAACCGGCTGTGGACTCGCCAATTAATTGAGTCCTGGGTGCTATCACTAATCTAGTTAACCAGGCAATGTTCTAGCGGCGGTGTATATGCTCGGATCAATAGGTTGACATCAGCAGCGCGTAGTTTATGCCGTCATCGCATCTGACTAGCCCAGACCA
>JBHIXE010000322.1:467-6386 GCA_041984905.1 Verrucomicrobiales bacterium
CCATGGAATCAAGTTGTTGGCCGGAACCATATCTAGAGCGGTGCTTAGATCAGCTTGATTGATTAACGGCCTGTGATTGATCCACGCTCACTACACTGAGCTATTAAACCACGGCATGAACTTTGGACTACACCGGCCTGATTCCAGCACTCACTACGATCAATACAGCGGCCAGATTGGATCTAGCACAGCTTAATAGTTCCGTGCTGGAATTAGGACCAGTTAATAGGCCATGCCGGCTTGATCGACCAGAGATTGCCCTGAATCCTGGAACTCACCTGCCCCGCCCGTCACGACCTGAGCCGCAAAGGGAAAGATCTGGCGAGAGGTATCGCTGCCGGTCCAGCGGTCGGAATCACTGACCGCCTGCTGCAGTTGAGCCTGAGTTCCCGACATCTGGGGCGGAACGAGGAAGACGGTGTTGTCGATCTCCGTTAGGGCCACTGCCGTCATGCCATCAACCAGCCCATTGGGCAGAGCGGAGGTATTCGTGTCCGTGGCGTTCGACCAGGTGGCGGTGCCATTGTTGTTCACCGCGTAGATGAACGTCGGGGTCGCTTCAGCGCCTTGATAGGCCAGGATCTGATCACCGGTCGTCTCCAGATCAAACGAACCTGTCGCTACCACACCGCCAATGCTCGCGCTGAATCCACCGTCATTGGAAATGGTGATCACCGTGCCAGCCTTCACTGTGCCGGAAGCCGTCCAGGTCACCGTTCCTTCGCCGGAAGAAAGCGCTCCGCCGGTGCTGTCCCACCCCTTGTCCGTGAAGTGGATCTCCGTGGCGTCCGCCAGATCGATCAGGGGCATGAAGGCGAAGCTGTCCGGATCATCGGCATTCATTCCAATGATCACGATATCCCCAGCATTCAGGGTGGAGCCCATCAACGCATAGCTTTCCACCGCCCCGGCAATCGCGCCCTCTGCCTGACCTTCCAGCGGTGATCGGCGTTCGCCCGTACTAAGGAAGCCATACATCAGGTTGTCCTGATCCGCCGCCGTGCGGATGTCATCGAGTCCCAGGACGTGACCCTGCTCATGCATAAGAACCGTGAGGAGGTCGATCCCCTCTGGTCCGGTGCCATTGAGAAACTCTTCATCCGTCAATGGTGTGCCATCGACGAACCAGCCGTTGCCACCAGCATCCGAATCCAGAACAATCTCAAACTGACGGGATTTGCCCAGAACATTGCCTGACAAGTCTTCAATGCGGTAGCTGATCTGTTCCAGAGCTGCGAGTTGATCCGCGTTGAGCCCCGTGTCTGCCCAGCGTTGTGCCGCAGCATCCGCCAAGGCTTCCAGCTCACTCAGACTGAGAGAGTCAATTGTCCCCGCTAAGTAACCACCAGCGGAAAGATCCCCATCCAGAATGGAGCCTTGGGTCTGACTTTGAGAAGGAACCAAACGTTGCCCAGTTTCAAAGGTTCCCGCGCGAACTTCGGACTGCGTGCCCAGGGAATCGAGCACTCCCAAAATCCGCCCCTGCTCTTCCATCACCACGGAAAGCAGGTCTGCAACCCCATCGGCAGCATCGCCTTCGAGAGCGACCAATCGGTCTCCGTCCCAGCCAAACTCTTCGTCCGCCTCCGGCGTTGCATCCAGGAACCAGCCGAGTCCCGCCGCATCGTCATCGATGACGATCTCATACTCGTGACTGCTGGCCAGGAGATCTTCACCCAGATCTTCCACCCGGTATTGCAGGGCGCTCAGCGTTTCGAGTTGTTCTTCGCTCAGGCCAGCTTCTGCCCAGCGTTGCGCCGCCACGGAAGCGATGTCATCAAGCATCGACTGATCCACGAAGTCTCCAGGTGCCAGCGTAGCCGGAGCATCCATCACGGCCGTCTGGGTCTCGGTAACGGGGACTGCTTCCGACGCAATTTCTGCGGGGGCTTCATCCACTGCCAGCGGCTCATCCATGTTCACCGGCACCGGTGAAGCGGAATAGAGCAAGCGGGGCTCTAACGTCTCAAACCGGACGCGATCTTCTTCGTGGTAGGCTTCGTCACCAAGAATACGGCGCTTCAGATTGCGCAGCCCTTTGCGAATACCCGGCTTCGGCTTCGCGGAGGATCCCTCGTTCATTGAGTTAGGATCGTCAGGTGTGTGGTTGGACATGAGTTGTGCGTGTGGGTGAAAGCGTTAGAAGAAATGAGTCAGAAGCTGGGCCCGCTGGAATGCGGTAAACCACACATAGGCAGCGCCTTGTGTGGTCTTGAGGTGAGAATCGGCAGGTGGTTCCTTTGCATCGTTTGCGTCACGCCTTTTCCTTTTGAGCTTCGGGATCGGAAGGTTTTTCGTCCCGGTTTTCGGGAGGCAGATTCTGGCCTCGATAGTTCTGAAAGAGATTGGGAGAGATTCCGCCAGGGGTCGCCTTGCCGGCCTTTGCAGGGCTTGGGCTTGGCGCCAACTGCTCGCCGATCTTGGCCAACTTTGGGGAGGCTGGACGCTCATTTGGAGGTGGGGTCGAGGTTTGGCGAATCTTGCTGGGCGGCTGATTCAATTGGAGAGGAACGACCTTGCCGGTCTCGAGCCGGATGCCCTCTACTTCAGCATCTTCATCCTCTTCGGTGCTCTGTGGTTCGACTTCAGACGCCGTAGCCGCCAAGGAGCCGACATCCTCCTGCATCGGCCTTTCTTCTAACTTGAGGTCCACATTGCGCCGAGAGGCCACGATCTTGTCCTCCAGTGAGCGGAAAGCATCCAAGGTCTTCCCGCCGCCCATGGCGAGTTCCTCCAGTTTCTCCACCTCGCCGTTTTCCAAAGCGACGCGCATGCTTCCGATAGTCTGCTCTTCTACTTCGATGATGATGTCGTAGAGCCCAGGCTTGGAGAAGAACTTCACGACCAGGGGAATAGTATCGATCAGCATAAAGAGCGCCGCGAGAATGAGCCAGACTCCCAGCGCCATGGCGCTCTCATGGAAGAGATCTTCATGGAGAACAATGGATTGGGTCAGCAGATCCATGCGGCGATCTGCAACCTTGTCGATACGTCGTTGTTCACTGGCGCTGAGGGCAGCACTCTCTGCGCGAAGTCGGTCTACGTCATCACTCGTGGATTGAATCTGGCTCTCAACCTGCGCCAGAAGATCATCCTGTTTGCTCAGGAAGGTGGCTGCACGTTGCTTCTGCAACTGACGCTGCAGGGATGCTAGCTCCGCTTCTTCCTGGCGAGCTTTGGCGGCTTCTTCCGCGCCCGCCTCCACGTGCTCAGCCCGGATGCGCTGCTCCGTGGCCGCAATCTCGGAGGCCAATTGATTCTGCTGGATTCCCAAGGTCGAAAGCATCCTTGTCAGCCGCTCCAACTCCTGACGTCGAGGATCGAGCTGATCCGTGCGAATGCTCTTGGCGCGAGGCCCAACTCCCGCGACTCCGCTACGCTCCCCGCCTATCTCCTGCTCATACTGGGCCTGCCAGTGAGCGACCTCTTCCTGCACTTTATCCCGCTGTTCTGTGAGCGAAGCAATCTCACCAGCGAGTTCCTGCTCGCGCTTCCGCTGTGCCTGGGTCGCTTGCTCGATTTGTTCGACCACGAAGGCGTCTGTCACTGTTGATGGTGCCGCGGTCTGAGAGACTTCTTTCTTTTCATCCAGGACGATCCCCGCCCCCATGGTCTGTTCGTAGAGCTTGCGCTGATCGGCTAGAGTTCCCAATGCCGCAGTGATCTTCTCATCCACTGCCTTCCGTTCCGCACGAGCGGACTCGCGAATCTGGACAACCTCCTGATCTCGCCTCAGCTCGATTCGTTCCGCGATCGTGTCCTTGAACAGGAGCAGGGTCAGCGGGTGAGAGATGGAAACGCCCATCAAGACCGCGACTAAAAACCGAAGCCCAAACTGGGTGACCTTCTTGGGTCCTTTGACGAAGGCCCGATAGCTCGAAAGCAAGGCCCGGTCGATGGACAGAATGATAAAGGCCCAGACCAGCGACACGGGCAGGATGATCCTCCAGTCGCTGGTAAGCGTAGACACGGCGTAAGCACATGCGATCGTCCCAAACATAGTGGGCACGAGAACGGTCGCACCAAAGGCCTCGTACTTCCGGCGTTCCCATTTGGGACAGTTCGCTAACTTGTCGTCGTCCGCACCTGCCATCCAGATAAAGAATTTGCTGTGCCAGCTGAGCCCATTCTTGAGATTACTCATGGGAAAGAAACGTTGAGTTCTAGAGGGTCCCTTCTTTGCCGCAAAATCCCCCCAAACTCACGCCTTCGAGGGTGGCTTTTTCGTTACAGAGTTAGGGTGCGTTGTAAGGTGCTCTCAGGGAGCTGTTTCCACACTGGCCTGGGAACGTTTGGCGGCCTCTTTGAGGGATTGCAGCAGCCTTACGGCCCCGGCAGGTGTCAGCGCGATGCGAGAATGCACGGGCATGACCCGGTTTCCAGTTTTGGGGTCGAGAACCGGGCTGGCCGCGAAGCTCAGGATGACCTGATCCCGTGAAGCCTGGATCAATACCCGGTGGGCAAACTCCACCAGCGTCGTCTCGTAATGGACGCGCACAGCGGTCTTCCCCGCAGGAGCGGTTGTGCTCTCTGCTCCTCCTGCAGTTGGTTGGATGGGACCGGTCATGGTGGCTGGAATGGGAACCGATCCTAGCGAGCCACGGCACAAGCGCAATGCGCATTCGCTATGTAACAGGATTGTCGCAAGCGTATCCCTAGCTATGCAACGAATTCGTTGCAGCACCTCGCCTTGTTTGCGTTTGCACGCACCTCTTCTCAGGCTAGGCTTGCCGCGATTTCAGCCTGTCTAGCATCATGTCCGAAGAAACCCAGACCGCTGCGGCGGAAGAACTCAAGCAACACGGCAAACCCAATGTCCGCATTCTCTATGAAGAAACCGCGGCGACCTTTGCCAATCAGGTGATTGTGAACTCTGGACGGGATCAGATCATTCTCGATTTCTCTACGGGAATCATCTCGGATCAGAACAGCGGAACCCACCTTTTGCCGATTCAAAAGCGAGTAGCCATGACTCCAGCCAATGCGGCAAGCCTGGTCAATACGCTCACCGGAGTGCTGAAGCAAATCAGCGAAGCCAACCAAGCTGCCGGCGAGGTTCAGGCAACTACCGACGCTTCCTGAGTCTCTCGTTAGAGATCTCCATTGACGTTGTTTGAGTGAGGACACAAGGGATCGGCCCACCCCGTTCCGCCCCTCTTGGTGATCGCTGGATTGTTGTAACAATCTAGTCACATTGCTGTGCTTGTATTGGATGATGGGAGCCCTAAGAATCCCAAGGTCCGACGCTGCGTGCTTTGATACTATCTATGACTTATGATTGCTCCTCCGCCTGGTGGGTCTGTTTCCGCGCAAGGTACTGATCCCACCCGGTCGTTACAGTCTTCCGAGCCAGGATCAATGGAGCATATTCTGGCCCTGGAGAGAGAAGAGGAGTTTTTGGCAGCCGCCCTCCGTTATGCAGTAGGCCTTGCCCAAGGACATACCGCAGCCCTCTTGACCCTCGCCAATGCGCACTCGGTTTCGACCCGCATGACCATCTTGGGCGCAGGGATTCCTCCCACGGTTTTCTCGAGCCCTGAGATACAGCAGACCGCGCTCCAGGCGCTGGCACAGGGAGCTGTCTTCGCAGTTCCAAGCCGCCAGCTCAAAGACACCCAGTTCGTTGCCGCACCCGTCAGCGCTGAAGAAGACCAGACTCTGGCTTTGGGCGCGTTCGTTCCGGTCACGGTCTCGCAGGCCTCCACCCAGATGGCCTTTCAGTTGGCCACCCAACTGTTTGAGAGAAGGCGGCAGCGCAACGAACGCAACTGGTGCGGAATCATGACCGGGCTCCGTGTGCCGTCGGGATGAAGGGGCCGGCCTCTGAAACCGGCGCACAGAGCAAACTAGCGGCTGCCCGCGGCCTTCGCAACGAGCCGCAGCCGGTACCACCAGGGCGATCTCCTTTACCCGGCCCCC
>JBHIXE010000322.1:6396-6631 GCA_041984905.1 Verrucomicrobiales bacterium
GAGTTTGGCCTGGCGGTGGCGACGATGAGTTCCGAATTGCGGGAATTGATAGGATGCGAGCAGATCGCGATTGGACTGGGAACGCCATCTCGATGCCAGGTCGTCGCCATCTCTGGTGGCAGTCAACATGACGTTCGGAGCCAAACTTCCAACCTCTTGAGCCAGGCCATGCGAGAAGCACTTGGGGTGGATCGTGCCACACTGTGGCCCGCGACAGCTTATTTGCCGGATCAGA
>JBHIXE010000323.1:0-6582 GCA_041984905.1 Verrucomicrobiales bacterium
TACATCCCAGGCCAGCCCATTTACGCCGCGCCGGAGAACGAAGGGAAGGATCCTGTGATCAATCGCTACGATCCCGCTAACAAGGTGAACCCGCTTTTTGAGGGAGCCGACGTTCCCGACACGGGCTACCGGGATGGACTCATTGCGGCTGCCACGGTTGCCGCGTTGGGGGAGCGACCCAAGGACCAGCCTTTCTTCATCATGTGCGGGTTTCACAAGCCGCACACCCCCTTCAATGCTCCCAAGCGCTATTGGGATCTCTACAAACCTTCCGACATCCCTCTGGCGGAGAACCAGTTTGTGCCTCGGAATGCGCCGGCCAAGTATGTCTGGCATCCCAGCAAGTATGTTCGCAGCTTCGGGGGAATTCCTGACGAAGGTCCTTTCAGCCCGGATCTGCAGCGGGAGATCAAGCACGCCTATTGGGCCTGCATCAGCTATGTCGACGCCCTGATTGGCCAGGTGCTCGACGAGTTGGGTCGGCAGGACTTGGCGGACAACACCATCGTGGCCCTCTGGAGTGATCATGGCTATCAGTTGGGCGAGCATGATCTCTGGTCCAAGCACACCACCTTTGAAACCTCGACCAAAGTCCCACTCATCCTCGTGGACCCGCGCAAGCAGGTCAAGGGAGCCAAGACGGACGCGTTCGCGGAGTTGGTGGATTTGTATCCCACGCTGGCGGATCTGGCGGGCCTGCCGCTGCCGGATCATCTGGAGGGCTCTTCGCTTGCTCCTATTTTGATAGATCCTGAGGCTTCCGTGGATAGGGCAGCCTACAGCCAGTTCTCGAGAGGGGGCGCCAAAGGCGTCTCCGTGCGTCTTGAGGGATACCGATACACCGAATGGCGGGAGCCGAAGACTGGAAGGGTGGTAGCGCGGGAACTCTATCACCACGACAGGGATCCGCAGGAGAACGAGAACGTGGCCGCGAATCCAGAATATGCGGTCGCAATGGAGAGGGCAGAGCGGAAGCTGTTGGAGATGTGGGCGCGTTGAAAATCCGAATTCCGAAGGTTCATTGGGAGTGAGAAGAATCCCGGTTGGAGTTCACGCTTCAGCGTGTGCGAAGACTCCCGTGCACAACCCATTACTATCGAAGGCATTGCGGCGGATAGGCTTCGCACACGCTGAAGCGTGAACTCCAACCCAGGGCACCGCTCCAATGCGGTCCGGCAGACCCGTTTTTTCGGATTTCGAGTTTCGGACTTCGGATTTCCAAAGGAATCAGCCCTTGGAGATCAACTGCTGGTAGAGCTGATGCACCTGCTCGGCAATGCTGGCCCAGCTGTACTTTTCCACGGCATCCCGGCGGCCTTGCTCACCCATGCGGCGCTGCAGATCCACATCTGACATCACCTGGTTGATAGACTGGGCAAGGTCCCAGGAAAACTGGCCAGGATTGACGGGCTCAAAGTCCGTGCTGTCCATGTTCTGATCAAAGGGGACCAGCAGACCATTCTCGCCCTGGTGAATGATCTCCTTGATCCCTCCTACGGCGGACCCGACGACCGGGGTTCCGCAGGCGAGAGACTCCAGATTGATGATTCCAAAAGGCTCGTAAATGGAGGGACAACAGAACACGGAGGCGTGGGAGTATGCCGCGATCTTGGTCTCCGTATTGACCATTTCCTGAACCCACACAATGCCATCACGGCTTTCGCGAGCATGAGCCACCGCCGCTTCCATCTCCTGGGCGATTTCCGGTGTGTCGGGCGCTCCCGCAAACAGGACCACCTGGAACTCTGGCTTGAGATGCTGGATGGCATTGACGAGGTGGACGATCCCTTTCTGCCGGGCGATACGGCCCACAAACAGAACAAAGGGCCGATCGGGATCGATGCCGTACTGTCGAAGTAGTTCCGGGTTCTCCGTCGGCTTGTATTCGTCGGGATCAATCCCATTCGGGATGACGTGAATCTTGTGAGGGTCCACGGAAAAGTGCCGCTGCACGTCATCCCGAGTATTGTGGGAAACGGCGATCACTGCGTCTGCCATTTCGATGGCCGTCTTTTCGACCCAGGACGTGAAGTCGTATCCGCCGCCAAGCTGCTCGCGCTTCCACGGACGCAGAGGTTCCAGGGAGTGCACCGTCAACACCATGGGAATGCCGTAGTTCAGCTTGGCCAGGATCCCTCCGAAGTGGGAGTACCAGGTGTGTAGGTGGACGATGTCCGCGTCCACATTCCGGGTATTGAAGTTGAGATTGGCCTGGAGCGCCTTGAAGACGGAATGCAGATTCTTGGGGGCGGTGTAAGACTCCCCGCTGATTTTCTCGCCGCGCGCGACAAGGTTCTCCAGCTCCACCTGTTGCTCGCCGAAGCAGCGCACATCGACCTGGCAGAGCTTGGAAAGCTCCCGGGTCAGGTAGTCGACGTGGACTCCGGCGCCGCCGTAAATGTGAGGAGGAAATTCGTTAGTAAGAACAAGCGTTTTCAAATTCATGGACGAGTTACTGGTTAGAACTCCACGGTGCTGCGCCATTGAGCAACTTGAACCTCACCGGCTCGCTGCTTCTCCTGAAGTGCCTCGCACAGGGCTTGGGCTTGGTCGGGCTCACCGTGAACCAGCCAGACCTTCTCCAATCTTCCGGATATAGCGTCAAAGTAATCAATCAGTTCGCTGCGATCCGCATGGCCGCTGAAGGAATCCATGGCTTCAACCTGGGCCTTCAAACGGTAGGGCTCGCCAAAAATGTTCACTTTCTTTTCGCGATCGCGAATCCGTCGTCCCAACGTGTGCGGAGCGCAATAGCCAACGAACAGTATCGTATTGTTAGGCTCTCCGATGCCGTTGCGCAAGTGGTGAAGAATCCGCCCCGCCTCACACATGCCTGAGGCAGAGATGATGACACAGGGTTCTTCCGATTCATTGAGCTGCTTGGATCCTCGCACGCTGCGGATCAGTTCCAGCCCCTCGAAGCCGAAGGGATTGCGCTTGTCGAAGAGGAACTTGTAGATGTCCTTGTTGAAGCACTCGGGATGGATCCGGAAGATCTCCGTGGCGTTGACCGCCAGGGGGCTGTCCACGTAGATCGGGATATCGGGAATCCGATTGGCTTCCTTCAGTTGATGCAGCACATAGATGAGCTGCTGAGTGCGCTCCACGGCAAAGGCAGGGATGATGACCTTGCCTTTGCGGGCATGAGTTTCGTTGATCACTCTGGCAATGTGATCCTTGGACTCCGTGTCCTGTTCGTGCTCGCGATCCCCGTACGTGCTTTCCATGAGGAGAAAATCGACGTTTTCGGGAATCACGGGATCCCTCAGAATGTGATTGCTGCCCCGGCCGATATCCCCGGAAAACACGAGCCTTTTCTGGCGACCGGTGCTGAACTCCTGGATGTCGAGAATAACCTGGGCGGAACCCAGGATATGGCCGGCATCGATGAAGGTGAGGAAAACACCGTTCGCGATGGGAATGGCACGCTCGTAACCAATGTTCACAAAGGCCCGCAGACAGCGCTCCGCGTCCTGAGCATCGTAGATCGGCTCAACGGGAGGCTTTCCGTCCTTCTTCCGGTGCTTGTTGAGCCAGCGGCAATCGTACTCCTGGATCTTGGCCGCATCCGCCAGCATGATCTGGCACAGATCCCGAGTGGCGAAGGTGCTGTAAATATTTCCCGTGAACCCGTTCTTGCAGAGATTCGGCAGGTTGCCGCTGTGATCGATGTGGGCATGGGATAGCACCACGCAATCCACTTTGGCGGGATCGAAAAAGAAAGTCTTATTGCGCTGATAGGTATCGTCCCGGTGACCCTGGTAAAGGCCGCAATCCAGCAAAATACGCTGGTTATTGACCTCTAGTAGATGTTGAGAACCGGTAGTTGTCTGAGCTGCTCCGCAGAAGGTAAGTTTCATCGGGGGATACGGGGAATTTTCCCTGATTCGAACCTCTAAAGGCAGGGGAAGCAAGTTTTCTTCCAGGTTGCCCGGCCTGATGGAGCATGCGACGCTGGATGACTGATATGCCCTCCATCGCTGAATCCAAAGCCCTTGTGCGCCAGCAGATGCGGGCATTTCTTCACTCCCTGACGGCTCGGGAGAGGGACGAGCGCAGCGCCAGGATCATTGCTCAACTCAAGGATCGCGAGGAGTTGCGGTCGGGACCGGTGATGACCTTTGCCAGCATGCCCCGAGAGACCAATCTGGACGGATTGTGGGACCTGAACCTGGACCTCGTGTTTCCCAAGGTGGATATGCGGGAACACCGGCTGGATCTCTATCGAGCCACCTCCTGGGAAGACTTCGCTCCCGGCGTGATGGGCATTCGCGAGCCTGTTCCGGAACGGTGTGAAGTGGTGGGAATCGAGGACGTCGCCACGATCCTGGTGCCGGGATTGGCCTTCGATCCCGTGGACCGGATGCGCCTCGGCCGTGGGGGCGGATTTTATGATCGTCTTCTGGGGAAGTTTCGAGGAATCACCATCGGCATTTGCTACGCCGAACAGCTGGTGAAAGGCATCCCCCGGGAAGACCACGATCGCCCGGTCCAGGCCCTGGTCACGGATGCCTGAAGCCTGTCAGGCGGCATGATACTTGAAGGTGCCGACCATGGCCCGGAAAAAGGCGGCAAAGAAGATGATCGCAAAGACAAGGCTCATGGGATTCTGCCCGAGCAGATCCGGTGTCTCCCAGAACTGGACGACCTTGGAAGCGGCAAAGTAGAGCACCATGAGGAAGGCCGCGATCCGGCTGCGGGCGTGGATTCCGAGCGTCAGCAGCACGATCACTCCCACATCGATGAACATGAATTCATTGACCCCTGGAATGACGAGGCGCTCCAGGAGTACCGCAATCACGATCCCAAAGGTCATGATCGCGGAAATGATCCCCGCAATGGTGCCTCCCCGGATCATCTTCAAGGCTCTGTCCTCGCGGTCCAGCTTGGCCTGACGTTCGTTCCTGACGCTGTTGTCATTCTGGCGACGCCCAAATATCGCTCCCAGAAGGCCAATGAAGGCAAACACCACGGGGATCACGACCCAGCGGAGGCTGGAAGGATTGGTGGAGATGGCTTTTTCTGCGCTGTTGACCCGGGCCTTGGCCCCTTCCTTCAACTGTTCCAGGGTCGCCGCGATTTCGGCTGCGGTGCTCTCGGTGAAAGTGGACTTCGTTTCTGAAGAAGTGACCGGTGTTTTCTCCATTCCCCCCGGTGCCTTGGGGGGCGGCGTGGTGGAGGCAATCATGGCAGGGTTCTGGACGGCGTCGGCCGCCGTCTCCCAGCCGATGTGGTCCCGCAACTCCTCATCAAAAGTGGCGACGAGAGGGCGCAGCCCCGTCAGAATGGCCCGGCCCTGATCCGACTGTCCGGCCCTGGCGAGTTCCGTGGCGCGAGCCACTTCACCCTTCACAAACTCCACCTGCTTCTGGGCCAGATTGTTCGCAAGTTTCTCCGTGGAAATCTCAATCCAGGGGATAGTCCGGGCTTCGCCTCCATCCTTGGGAATGATCCGCAATCCATCTTCGGTGTAGCTCGTTCCGATGTATTCGATGGCCTCGCCGCTCAGGAGTTTGACGTGGGGGCCAAGCTGCTTGGGAGGTTTTGGGAGCCCGACATTCACTTGCGCGACGGCACTTCCGGCAAGGAGCAGGCAGAGAAGGAAGATACGACCTGGAAGTGGCGCAGACATTCCCCCATACACCGAAAATCCCTCACAAAAGCAATGAAAACCCTGTGAAATCACTCGGGCTTCAGGGTGTTTTGAGGTTGGCAGGCTTGCCAGGACTGGCAATTGTCGGTAGGTAAGGGTCGGTTTATTGGATGGCGAAATATGGGGAGAGATCGGCTATGCGGATAACGGATGAGAACGTAGGCCTGCTCGTTGAGAGTGGGATTCCTGAACCTTTAGCTCAGGACTTGAGGAATCAGCCCGGGCTCAGCGGGGTGCAGTATGGGCTGGAAGCGGGAACGTTTATCGTGCTGATGCTGGTCTTGATGGGGGTGCCTTTCTTGATGATGTCTCCAGCGTTCACCCAACTCTTGGCCGGGCTTGGAGTGTTCCCGGAAGATGCCTTTTTGGTTCAGATAGGTTACGGCTCCATGATTGTGGCCATGCTTTCCGGCATTTTCCTCACTGGCTGGATTGTAGGCGGGGTCATTAGTTGGTTCCCTGATTTCGAACGGAAGACGTCGCTGACCTCCATGGCCAGTATGGTCGATCCCAGTCAACAATACAGAGGAGCTCAGAGAGGGCTCCTCCGTGCCCTTACCCGGAGAGTGCTGAAGAAAACATCAGAACCCTCCGAGTTTCTAACGGGCTTCAACCGGGTTGCGGTGAGATTCGCGGGAACGACCGCTTTGGTGCTCTACTTGATTGCTGCGGGTGTCTTCTTTTGGGATCTCCACTCCATGAGCTATGTCACTCCTGAGAAGGTAACCGATGGGCGCTATTTCAGCGTGGCGCGTATGGAATATGGATGGGAAGAGGCCAGCAAACTGCTCACGGGCTGCGGCTATGTGAACGAAGATGACTCCATTCTCTTCTACGAGGTGGAGTTCGAGGATGGCAGTGTATTGAATCTGCGGCACCACACGTTTCATCCCTTGGGACTGGAGCGGATGGAGGCTATGGAGTTAGTG
>JBHIXE010000324.1:0-6569 GCA_041984905.1 Verrucomicrobiales bacterium
GACACAGAATCAGGAATGGCCACGCTGGTGTCACCGCTGACGCGGCTTGCTTGGTATGCGAACGCCCCCCGTGGCCTCGCTGACGCTCAACCACGGCTATTCATTCGGTCAGTCGCTACGCGCCTATTCAAGGCCGAAAATCGCTACGCGCCTAACGGGGCTGAAAGTCGCTATGCGCCTATTCAAGGCTGAAAATGAGAATCTGATAATTTGAGAATCCACCGCGTCCAATCCGGTCTCCTGACTCCAAGGCGCTTCTCTAGCCTGCAACAAGTTATCTTGCATAGGAAACAGAAGGCCCTTCGAGATTTTCGATCTTTGGATGCAGTTCTGGTCGAGAAGCAATCGCTCTCCTACACTGGTTCCTTCGTCTTCTTCTCCAGCGTCACTGGCCCAATCACCATCGTCTTATCAATGGCTTTGCACATGTCATAGATGGTCAGGGCCGCGAGACTGGTCGCGGTGAGCGCTTCCATCTCGACGCCCGTGGGCGCTTGGGTGCGGACGGTGCAACGAATGCCGATGCCGTCCTCGCGCGTTTCAAACTCAACTTCCACATGAGTGAGTGGGAGGGGATGACAGAGCGGGATGAGATTCGCCGTCTGCTTGGCGGCCTGAATCCCGGCGATGCGGGCGACGGTCAAGACATTGCCCTTGGCGATCTGGTTCTCCGCAATGGCTTCCAGGGTAGCAGGCTGGAGCTGGATGAAGCCGGTTGCGATGGCTTCGCGCCGGGAGTCGGGCTTGGCGGAGACGTCGACCATCTGGGCCGAGCCCTCCTCGTTGACATGCGAGAGATTGCTCATAGCCCACCTATACGCCAGATCGAGCGATCAATCTGGTGTTACTTTTTCAGGCTGAGGTCGAGACCGAAACGAGACGGCTCAGGCCTGAGATTCCTGAGCCTCGAAGGTATTGGAAAGAACCTGGAGCAGCAGATCCATGTTCACGGGTTTGGCCAGCACATTGAGCGTACCGGCCTGAGCGACGGCCCCGGGACTGGTCTCATCCTGATCCACCAATGCCGTGAGCATAATGATGGGGATGTGACCCAACTCGGGGTCGGCCTGGATCTTGGCGGCCACATCGCCGCCGTCCATTTCCGGCATCACGATGTCCAGGAGGATCACGTCAGGGTGATACTCGCGAGCATCATGCATCGCCTTGTAGGACTCGTTTTGAATCATGACGTCATAGAGTCCGGTTTTTTCCAGATTCATTTTGAGAAGCCGGGTGAAACCGGCCTCGTCATCAACCAGGAGAATTCGCTTCTTTGCCATAAAAGTGGCGGGGTTTGAGATTGCGGTTGATTGACGCGCGGAGAAGAATCTTCGTCGCCTAACTGTCCGATTATCCCGGAAGAAGCCTCAGAATGTCAACCTGTTACGCCTAGGGACTTCTCCTAGCCGATTAGCGTGAGAACTTGTAGGCTTTCCGAGAGGAATTTCGCAATCCGAGAGGTGGGCGCCAGCCTCGGTTCAGGACTCGGGACTCAGGACTCTAGCTCTGGGCCCGGAGCACGATCTGGGCGCACACGCCCCCTTCGGGCCGGTTGTGGATCTCGATGCGCCCCTTGTGTAACTCGATGATGTTTCGCACCACGCTGAGTCCCAGGCCGGTCCCGATTCCAGTGGGCTTGGTCGTGAAGAAGGGATCGAAGATCTTGGTAAGCTTGTCATCGGGAATCCCGGAGCCGTTATCGAGGATCTCCACAACAATGACCTCATCGCCAGTCCGCATGCGTTCCTTGCTCCGGGAACCCAGATCCGGGGGTACGTCCTTGAGACGTTCCGAGTGAGTCCGAATGCAGATTTCCGGGCGCTCGCGATCCTGAAGGGCATGAACGGCATTGATCAGGAGGTTCACAAGGACCTGCTCAAACTTGGACGCATCGACCAGTGCAGGAGGCAGCTGATCGGGAAACTCGCACTCCATCTGGATGCTGGCCCGGGTCACTTCATGACGCACCAGCATGGTGGCGTGCTCGATGATCGGCCGGACGTCCTGGCATTGCAGGTCGAGCTGGCGCGATGAGGAGAAGTCCACCAGACCGCGGATGATGTTGTCGGCACGGGTAACCGCGTCCCGCATTTCTTTAATGATGACCGGAAGATTCTCATCATGGGGATCGATGCCCCCATCAAGGTATTCCACCCCCATCAGGATGAGTGCCAGGGGGTTTTTGACTTCATGAGCCACCCCGGCGGCGAGGCGGCCGATGGATTCCAGTTTCTCCGCCTGAATGAGTTGCAACTGCGTTTCCTTCAGCTCTTCACTGGTCCGGGTGAGATTCTGGTCCAGTTGCTTGCGCTCGGTAATGTCCTCGCTGATGCCCAGGAGCAGGCTGCGGTCACTGCTTGGGTCGGTGATGGGGACCTTGACGGTGTGGAGCCAGAAACTGCCGCTGGGGCCATCCGTCTGTACTTCTTCTTCAGGAATGTCCAGGGTATCGCCCGTCAGCATGACGTACTCATCCACCCGGCGAAACTGATTGGCCGCCCAGGAAGGAAAGAGATCGTAGTCCGTTTTGCCAAGGGCGTGTTCTCGGGAGATGCCGGTGATTTCTTCCTGCCGCTTGTTCCAGAGTACAAAGCGGAACTCGTCGGAGGCGTCCTTGCAAAAGACGGCTGCGGGAAGGTTGTCGATGACGGCATCGCGAAAGCCTTTTCCTAGGGGGTCCACCAAGTCAGTAATTTGGGGTTAACTACTGGCCTCGTCAATGCAGTAACTCGAACTTCAAGTTCGATCCGAAACGACTTCCCGAGCCGGATTGTCGGACTTCTTCCGCTCTCGCTCAGCCAGGATGCGTGCCTGAGTTTTCCGGCTCTTGAAGAGAAAGGAGGGCGGAAGCCCAAGCCGGACGGAGGCCTGGACAGGAGGGCTCTTGCGAACGGGAATCCGGTCAGCAAAAGCGCCAGCAGTGCGCACGGTCAAGGAGTCCAGAGCGCGCAGCCGGTACTCGGGACCAATCTCGAGGCGATCCCGAACCACTTGGGGTAAGAGCGAGACCGATGCCCGGGTGATGGCTCTCTGCAGGCGCAGGGACATTGTTTCCATGGCCCGCCGGGTCATCATGAGAGTGAGAAACTCCGTGGTGATGGGGTGCGCTTCGAATCGAGGGAGAAACGCTTCCAGCAAAGTCTCAAAGTCTTCCGGGGCCCGGAGCAAAGTCTCCACGCCGTAGAGCTTTCCGGCGGGTTCCTGCTCTTGGTAGAACCGGCATTTCTCTTCGTAAGAGAGGGGGCCGACAAAGCGATCATAGGCCGTGAGGAAGCCAAAGGCAGAGGTGGCGCCTACCCAATCCAGCAATGGCACATCCAAGGCGGCGTAGGTCTCTCCGTCCGGGGTCTGCCCCTGCACACGGGCATGCATCCGGTTCACTCCTTCAATCACCTTTCTTGCGGCGCTTTGAGGGCCATACACACCCACCATGGCGGCCATGGCGGTGCGTTTGGAGCGGCCGATGGGATCTGTCTTGAAGCTGGAATGGTCCCAGACTCCGGACCGGATCCTCGGCTCGGCAAATTCCAGCAGCACGGCGGCGATGCCTCCCACCCCCAGGGCAATGGGATTCTTGAAGACACGCCAGGAGACAGAGTCCGGCGCCACCAGGGCGGGCTCTCCGGCGGGTTCCGAAAAGTCGACGTTCCAGCCGAGATAAGATTTCATGGGTGCATGGCTGACCTTGAGCAGGAACGTCCCGGGAGCCCCAAAGGTTTCCCCTTCAACTCTTTGAGGAGAGAGACTTGAGATCCGGGTGATGCCTCATGATGGATTGCGCCGCGTGAAATCCGGCCATGCCATGCACGCCTCCTCCTGGCGGGGTGGAGGCCGAGCAGATGAAGATGTCTGGGGCCGCGGTCCGGTAGGGATCCCTCAGGTAGACGGGGCGGCTGAAGAGTTGGCGCAGGTCGGCGATGCCACCCACGATGTCTCCCCCCACGTAATTGGCGTTGTGGTTTTCCAGATCAGTGGGCGACAGGACGTTGCGAGCTTCGATGCAATCTCCAAACCCAGGGGCGAACCGCTCGATCTGTTCCTCCATGCGTTCGACCATAGTCACGGTAGAGCCATTAGGCACATGGCAGTAGGCCCAGGCAGTGTGCTTGCCTGCCGGAGCGCGGCTGGGATCGCAGATGGTCGGCTGAACCAGGATCATAAAAGGGCTGGAACTGTGCCGGCCTTCCCAGGCGTCCCGCTCGCTGAAGCCAACTTCTTCCAGCGTGCCTCCCACGTGGACGGTCGCCGCTTTGCCGCACTCTTCATTCTGCCAGGGGATGGGTTCACTGAGTGCCCAATCCACCTTGAAAGCGGCGGGGCCGTGGCGGAATGCCTTGAGCTTGGCGCGGTAGGTCTCCGGCAGGCGATCCCCACAGATGCGAGCCATGGGCGCAGGGGCGGTATCAAAGACGTAGACCTTGGCTTTTGGCAGACTCTCAAGCGAATCCACAGGACGATTGCAGATCACTTCTCCGCCAGCTTTCTGCAGAACAGAGATCAGGGCGTCCGTAATGCGTTGGGATCCGCCTTTGGCGACCGGCCATCCCACGTGATGCGCTGTCATCCCGAGCATGAGCCCGAAAGCGGCCGTCGCCAGGTTCTCCAGCTTCTGCACGGAGTGGGCGGCATGTCCTGCAAAGAGGGCCATGCCTTCCTCAGTGACGAAGTTGTGATTGGCATAGAGATGCGCCGGGAACAAAGCTCGCCGTCCGAAGTTGGCGAGGAGGAATGGGTGGCTGGGGATGGATAGCGGACCCAGCAGCATCTCATACAACTGTTCAGCATGGCGCGTCAGACCATCATAAATCCGCATGTAGGCCGCGCCATCTCTACCTAGCCGATTGGCGGTCGCCTCAAGGCTCCGTTCCTGAATTGCCGCGCGGCCTGCGTCCAGGGGATGCGCGACCGGAAACTCCGGATGCAGCCATTCCAAGCCGTGTGCCTGAAGAGACAAGCTCTTGAAAAACGGTGAGGCGCAGGCCATCGGGTGAACTGCTGAACAAACATCATGGTGAAATCCAGGGAGAGTGAGTTCCTGGGTGCGGGTGCCACCGCCGGGGGAGTCCTAGGCTTCCACCACCAGGACCTGAAGTCCTCGCTGGGCCAGGCAAATCGCCGCAGAAACTCCGTTGGGGCCGGAGCCAATGACAATTGCATCATAGTCACTTCGCGTGGGGGAATCGGAGAAGGAAGTGGGAGTCACGCTAGGAAACTAGCTCCAAATCCCTCCGGTTGGCATGGGAAAAAACAGAAAGGTTGTCTGGGGAATGAATTTCGCCTGGTGACGCGCCTCGATCAGAACAGATCGATCGAGGTGCGATAGGCCCGGGCTTCAACAACGCGCTGAGGCGGAGTGGTGTCCGAACCCCCGGTCCAGGTGCCTTCACTCCAGGCGCCAACATCTTCCACGGATTCGATGGTCACCCGATAGGTCACCCCTCGCAACTCACCGAGATCGAGGACGGTTTCATCCGTCTCGGTACCTGCGTCCACGGAGAGGGTGACATCGGGGTCCAGAGGGAGATAGCTCAGGGGCGCATCCGCATCCATGCCCAGCTGATAAAGAGTTGCGGCGTTTTCCAGTAGGTTCATTCCCCTGGCCACCCGCCAGGCAATCTCCTCCTGAGTGGTCATGGTGAGAGAGAGGGTGGTTGCGGCAGAGACGCCGATCATGAGAATCACGGCAGCGACCATGGTCTCGATCAGAGAATAGCCCTTTCGACGACGGTAACGAATAGCGGACATGACGATTCGGAATGTGGGTTTCTGTATAATATTTAGGTTGCAGGAGTGTGAGGGGCTGGGTTGTTCCCGCCGACGGGCACCCGATGGTGTCAGCGGACGGGAGAAAGTGATTGCCTTCGGAGAAGACTGCTCTCAGGTGTCAGTCCTTGGGGATAAGTGAGAAATATGGGTTGATATTTAGGATGTTACGGGGATTGAGATCGTTTGAGAGGGATCGCTTATGCTTCAAGACTGGAGGTATAAGGTTATTGCTGGTAACCCTCTACCCAGAGGAATCGCGGCGCGACCTGATCGAGCGCATCAGGGGAGGTGTCTTGAATGATATTTAGGAGTCCGTTGACTTGTGTCAGATTACGGTCGCTCAAAATGCCTCCTTCCAGTGTCACGGTAGCTCCGCCAGTGTTGATGATGGTGGGGGTTTCCTCAGACACATAGATCATGCGGAAGGAGTTCGTCCCGCTGAAAGAAAGGGTAACGGGAACCAGGCCAAAGGTTTTTTTGACCCCCAGAAGAAGGGGGCGCTGATTGTTGTTTGTGATGTTGACTGTCGCGATGGTTCCGGAGTTTAGAATGATAACCACGGGATCCATCGTAGAAGCTGTAATTTCTTCTGCGGCGTCGGACTGGCCCTGGAGATTCACGGTGGTGGTGAGCCCCCCGATGATCACGTGTTTCAAGCTGGGATTGTCCAAGTCCACCGTCGTGGTGAAGAGAAAGTTGCGGATTCCGAAGGCATTGTAGCCGGAGAGCGCATTGACGCTGACTCCTCCGTTGGATTGCACGAATCCGGTCATGGAGTTCGCGTTCGGGCCATTCACGATATT
>JBHIXE010000325.1:0-6560 GCA_041984905.1 Verrucomicrobiales bacterium
TCGTTCGGTCGCCTTCGATCACGTCTCACCGCCAGCCCAGCCATTCGTGGTTGCGCACGCGATTGAGAAGCTGGGCAAGCAGCGCACCTGGATCTGTTGTCCACACGTCAAGACGCAGGAAACCATCCACCACGATCTGGCCGTGTGGGGGATCAAGTCGCTCTTCCTGCCGGAAGTCGAATTCTCGGGATTTGAGGATGCTTTGCCGGACCCAGACATCGCGGCGGAACGGCTCAAGATCCTCAACGCCTTGGGGCACAGCAAGGACGACGTGGTCGTGGTGCTGTGTGAGGACAGCCTGGAAGACACGGTTCCCACCGCGAAGTCCCTCAAGGACCAACGGATGGACCTCGCCTTGGGGGGTAAGGTGGATCTCTCGCTGTTTACCGAGCAACTCTCGGAAGCAGGCTACGAGAGGGTGCCCCAGATTTTCCAGCGAGGTCAGTTCGCAATCCGTGGCGGCATCGTGGATGTCTATTCCTGGCAGAACAGCCTGCCCTCCCGGATCGAGCTTTTCGACGACGAGATCGAGTCGATCCGCCTCTTCGATGTGGACGAGCAGATCTCCGTGCAGCGGGTGGATACCGTCTCCATCCTGCTCAGCGCCACGGAGGTGAACGAGCATTGCCTGCTCAAGGACTACATCCAGAAGGATGACCTCATCGTCGCGGTGGAATGTGAGAACGTGAAGGGCGGAGTCACGATTACCTCCGGCGCGATTGGCAAGAAGAAGGAGGAAGACTTCGCCACGGCCTGTTTCGATCATCCCCTGGGAGCCTTTGGAGCGGGAGATTTCATTCTTCAGGAAGCCAAGCGGGATCAGTTCCTGCGCCAGATGAAGGAGTGGAAGGACAACGGCTGGCAGGTCGCCATGTTCTTCAATACGGAAGGGGAACTGGAGCGTTTCTCGGAACTGGTAGATACGGACTTTGTGAAGTCCGGGATTATCCAGCCCTACTTTGGTCGATTGGGAAGTGGGTTCACGGTTCCAGGTGCGAAGCTTGCCGTACTGGCGGATGCGGAGATCTTTGGCCGATATCAGAATCTGCGGGCGCGCCGCCTCGCGGATCGCCGGGCTCGCAAGCCGCGCAGTGGCAAGGGTGAGACAGATTATCGCCAGTTTGAAGAAGGGGACATCGTGGTGCACCAGGACTACGGCGTCGGCCGGTTCCTGGAGATTGGCTGGAAGGACAAGGAAGAGGTCCTCGTCCTGGAATACGCGGACAAGTCCAAGCTCTACGTTCCACTGGGACAGGCGTACCTGGTTTCCCGTTATGTGGGGTCCGGCAAGAAGGCTCCAGCCCTCAGCACTCTGGGCGATAAGAAGTGGTCTCGCATTCGTGACAAGGCGGAGCAGTCCATTATGGAGTATGCGGAAAGCCTGCTCCAGATTCAGGCGGATCGCACCACGGAAAAACCCTATCAGCACACTCCCGATACCAAGTGGCAGTGGGAGTTCGAGAACTCCTTCCTCTACAAGGAGACACCCGATCAGTTGACCGCCATTGAAGATTCCAAGCGGGATATGGAATCGGAAGTGCCCATGGACCGCCTCGTTTGTGGGGATGTAGGATTCGGGAAAACGGAGGTGGCAATTCGTGCTGCCTTCAAGGCTGTCATGAGCGGGATGCAGGTCGCGATCCTGGTTCCCACGACGGTGCTGGCCCAGCAGCACTATCAAAACTTCCGCGAGCGGATGTCGGATTATCCCATCAAGATCGACCTGCTGAGTCGCTACCGAACCGCTGCCGAGCAACGCAAGACCATTGCAGCGGTGGCCACGGGTGAAGTAGACATCGTGGTCGGCACCCACCGGGTCATTTCCCAGGACGTGAACTTCAAGAAGCTCGGCCTGGTGGTGATCGATGAAGAGCAACGATTCGGGGTGAAGCACAAGGAACGCTTCAAGGAACTCTTCCGGATGGTGGACGTGTTGACCCTGTCAGCGACGCCGATTCCCCGGACGCTCTATCTCTCGCTCATGGGCGTGAAAGACATGTCCACGATCGATACGCCACCGGCCAACCGGATTCCCGTGGCGACTACGATCTGCCCGTACGACGAGCGTGTCATTCGGCAAAGCATCGACCGGGAACTGAAGCGTCAAGGTCAGGTCTTCTTCCTGCATAACCGGGTCAAGAGCATCCACAGCGTGAAGACCAAGATCGAAGAGCTCTGTCCAGGTGCGCGAGTCGAGATCGGTCACGGTCAGATGGACGAGACGCAGTTGGAAGACGTGATGACCCGCTTCGTGAATCACGAGTTCGATGTGCTCGTCTCGACGACCATTATCGAGAGCGGGATCGACATTCCCAACGCCAACACCATCATCATCGATCGCGCCGATCGGTTCGGTTTAGCGGACCTCTATCAGTTGCGTGGCCGGGTTGGCCGAGCCCAGAACAAGGCGTATGCCATCCTCATGATCCCACGCGATCTCATGGCGGGGGGCGATGCCCGGCGCCGGATCAATGCGATCAAGCAGTACACAGAGCTCGGTTCCGGCTTCAAGATCGCGATGCGAGACCTGGAAATCCGCGGCGCGGGGAACCTGCTCGGCACCCAACAGAGCGGACACATTGCCGCGGTCGGGTTCGATCTCTACTGTCGGCTCTTGCGTAAGGCGATCGCAAAGTTAAGAGGTGAGCGTACGCCGGGAACCGTGGATATCTCGGTGGATATCGACTTCCTCTGCACCAGCGAGAGTGATTGGGCCAAGGAACCCGGCAACCGCTTGCCGGCTTTTATCCCGGCGGACTACATGGAAGAAGCCCGGCACCGGATCACCAGCTATCGCGAGCTCGCGGAGTTGGCGACCTTGAAAGACCTGAACGCAACAATCCAGAACTGGGAAGACCGCTTCGGTCGCCGACCGGAATCGGTCGACAACCTTCTGCGCTGCACGGAGTTGAAGATTCGCGCCGCGCAGAAGCACATCAACACCCTGGACATCAAGGGCGACAAACTCATTCTGGCTCGGAGAGGGCAGGAGATCCAGGTGGACGGGAAGTATCCGCGCCTGAAGGCGGACAAACTCAAGGACCGGCTTTATGAGGCGATCGAGTTGGTGAAGACGATGTAGGAATTCGGTCCGAAGATTTCGGGCTTCTCAGCCGGGCGGCAAACTCTATGCTGGTCCTTATGAAACCCCATTTGCTGGCGCTACTCTGGGTGGCGCTGACTCCGTTGGTCTTGGGTCAGGAGACCGTGGTCCAGACCTTTGTCTACAAGCAGGTCGGCGATCTGGAGATCAAGCTGAACGTTCATCGTGCCAATGACGAGGCCATCCGACCGCTCGCCATCTGGTTCCATGGAGGAGCACTCATCAATGGCGGGCGAGAAGGGATCGGGCCCTGCCGCCAGTTGCTGGAAGCAGGCTATGTCGTCTGTTCCGTCGACTATCGCCTCGCTCCGGAGACCAAGCTGCCGGAGATCATCGCCGATCTCGAAGACGCTTTTGCCTGGATTCGGGAACATGGCCGGGAGAAATTTCGGGCCGATACCAGCAAGATCGCGGTGTTGGGCGGATCGGCGGGAGGATACATGACCTTGACGAGTGGGTTTCGAGTCGACCCACCGCCGACGGTTCTGGTGGCCTATTGGGGATATGGAGACCTGATTGGTCCCTGGCTCAGTGAGTCCAGTCCCCACGAGCGGCATCAGGAGGCGTCCTTGAGTGATGCGGAGATGCTCGCCCTGGAAGAGGGGCCGCCGGTGGCGAATGCCAGGGACCGGAATGGGGATGGCAAAGCCTACTACCAGACCTGCCGGAAGCTGGGGATCTGGCCCGAGAAAGTGAGCGGGTTCGCTGAAACGGACGAAAAATCGATCGCTCCCTATATGGCCGCGAGAAATGTGACCCCTGACTATCCGCCCACGCTACTGATTCACGGCACCGCCGACACCGACGTGCCCCACGAACAGAGCCTGATCATGGAGCGTGAGTTCCAGAAGCACGGGGTGCCTTATCAACTGATATCGGTAGAGAACGGCGAACACGGATTGCTGGGAGCCAAACCGGAAGACATCGAAGCCGCAAGAGCAGCGATGCTTCCTTGGATCGAGAAATACATGAAATAGCAGTGGCCGCCTCGATCATGATGGAGCGCTGAACCGCACTGTCAGCGATTCATATCCCACCGTGCGCTCATAGCGCTGTTCTTTCTCCACATGCTCTTCGGCGCTCACGAGCTCGATCCCGGACACCTTGTCCATGAGGCCTTGGACCAGGGTGCGCACGAGTAGCCGCGCGTGGGGCGCTCCCAGGCAAAGATGGGCGCCAAATCCGAATGCCACGTGCGGGTTGGGTTTGCGGTCCAGTTGAATCTGTTCGGGATTCTCGAAGACGGTTTCGTCGTGATTGGCGGATGCCCAGCATAGTGACACGCGGCCCTTCGGCTTCACGTCAAACCCCTGCACATTCGTATCCACAGGGCAGACCCGGCCGATATGCGTCAGCGGCGTCACCACGCGGAAGAATTCCTCCACGGCATGGGTGATGCGCTTGGGATCCTCCCGCAGAAAATCGAGCGCCTGGTGATTCTGGGCGAAGTAGCCAATCACGGAAGAGATAGATTGGATCACGGTATCCCGGCCGCCGGCAAAGGCGAGGTTGGCAAAGCCCATCATCTCCTCGCGGGTCAAAGGACGGTCTCGATAGGTGGCCTGGGTCAGGGCGCTGTAGAAGTCTTCGCCGGGATTGGCCTCTGCCTTGTCGAATTGTTCCTGGAGATAGCGCTCCAGTTGAGCGCCTTTCTGGGTGCCCTCTCCATCGCGAAAGACGTGAACTCCCCAGCCGATCCAGGTCTCCGCCTCGGACTCCGGAACGTTCAGCAGATAGGTGAGCGCGTGAGATTGCAGGGGTAGGGCAAAGTCGCGCACGATCTCGATGGAGTCTTGCGCGATTGCGTCGTCCAAAAGCCGGGCCACGAGTTGCTCCACCTGTGCCACGACTTCCGGCAGCTTGGATCGCTTGAAGAAAGGCTCCACGAGGGCGCGATACTCACCATGTTCCGGCGGATCGACCTCAATGGGCAACTGGCGCATGGATCGGACCTCTTCCTCAGATGGAATCACGACTCGAAAGGGCGCATCGGAGCTGTAGGTCCCGTAGTCCTTGGCCGCTTCGCGCACATCCTTGTGCCGGAGAATCATTGGAATCGTCTCGCCCTGAAATTCGCAGGGGAGAACGCCGTCTTCCTGACGAGCTTCACGAAAGGGATCGGGGCTATGCTCGGGGTCCATACTCGATAATAGGGGGAAATCCGAAATCCGAAATCCGAAATCCGAACGAAGAGTGAGGTCGAGCTTGGCCCCTGGGTCGAAATGGAGGACACACCAGATTGCTTGGTAAGAGTGAAGCCCTTGGGTAGACTGGCTGAGTATCACTCACTGCCGAGTTGGAACACTAATTCTCAGTGTGAGACTGTCTTGGTTTCCATAGAACAGAGCAATTGCCCTTTTTGAAGGCTAAGGCCGCCTCGCTTGAAACCTGCGTTTCATCGATGCTAATGCGAACTAGTCTTGGCAAATCCTCCAACACCTCAAGACCTGTATCTGAGACCTGTGTCCCTGAGAGTTCTAGCCGGTAAAGCTTCTTCAAATCTTGGAGATGAATCATTCCAGCGTCAGTCACCTCTGTGTTGCTGAGATCGAGGAGTCCTAGGTTGGACAGTCCTCGCAAATGAATCAGGTCGGTGTCAGTCACATGGGTCGAAAACAGCAACAGCGATTCCAAGAGCGGCATTCCGCTCAAGTGCTTGAGCTCGGATCCCTTGAGTTGGGTGCCGCCAAGATCCAAGATCTTCATGCTTGAGAGACCTTTCAAATGAGTGAGCCCAGGCCCCTCCAATTTCCTCGAATTGAGCTGCAATTCCTCAAGCTGTGAAAAACCACTGAGAGACTTCAGTCCATCGTCAGTCACATCAGTTAAGGTCAGGATCAATACCTCTAATTGGGCAAGGCCACGCAAATGTTCCAGACCGGAGTCGCTCACCTCTGTGTAGCCAAGGTCAAGCCTGCGAAGGTTTGAGAGCCTACCTAGATGGAACAAGGCAGCGTCATCCACTTTTGTGGAGCTTAGATCCAATTCCCGGAGTTCGGATAGTGCGTGTAAGTGGGTGAAGGCCTCACCATCAACACGTGTGCCGTCTAATTCTAAGGTCTCAAGCTTGAAAAGATGGCGCAGGTGGACAAGTCCCGAGTCGGTTACCTGGGAGTTGGAGAGATCCAATCTGCGGAGATTCTTGAGGCCAGACAAATGTTTCAGGCCTGTATCGGACAGGTTGGAGTAATAGAACGAGAGGTGTTCCACTTCTCTCAGACTTCTCAGACGGCGGAGTTCGTCGTTCGAAATGTCACCCACCAAGGCGATGCTCCTGATTTCATTGAGCCCCAAGTACAACCGAGGACCCACTATCTTGAGGAGCCCGTCACCCCACTCTTGGGGAAACGCTTTTGAAAACCATCCAGAGCCCAATCCTATGTCCCAGCGTTCCTGCTCTTGAACCCAACGGATGGCTTCGACCCTTTGCTTGATTCGGAAAGTGAAGCTTGCGATG
>JBHIXE010000326.1:0-6559 GCA_041984905.1 Verrucomicrobiales bacterium
CGCTTTCCAGGGCCCCGCTGGGGACCGTCGATATTCGTCTCTTTCCGGTGGTGCCGCTCGATGCTCTCGCTCTACCACCGGCTACCGAACTTGGAGGCCTCCGGCCTGAAGAACGAACTTCCTTGCTTTCACTGGTTGCGAAGTTTCCTTTGGGCACACTCTTCCACTTGAAGTAATTGAATGGAGGGAACCGCTCTATCGTTTCCATTGGTAGCTGACTCCTGACAAATAGCTCTTGCCTTTTGACGAAAGAATTCGTTATCCTTCGATCAACCTGTCTTCACCACTCATGAAACAGCTGCTGCTTTTCCTCGCGAGCGCTCTCTGCTGCGCTCCCTCGCTCTGGGCGATTCCTCAGAGCTTTCGCTCCATCAATGGCAACTTCTTTGGGCCGGTGGTCCCGGCAACTCCCCGCTTTGGGGCAGACCTGACCCAGGAGTTCCTCCTCAGCGAAAACTGGACGAAGAGCGCCATGCCCGGCGATTGGGAGGCCGAGCCCGCTCTCGAAGGTCAGACCATCAATCGGATGACGGCGGTGCCGGTCCTGTTTGGATCGGTGCCCACCGAGGTCCGGGCCTATCGTCAGGATGGGGAGTTACAGGAACTCGCCATCACCTACCTCGACGCGGGGAGTTTCTTCGGGTTCAAGCTCGGCGGCGAGAAGACCTACCAGGATCGCCGTCAGGGCGACGAGTCGCGAGGCGAGTTTGCCCAGCACTTCAATCGGCTTTCCCAGGACTTGCGCGAGCGATTGGAATCGGGTTGTGGGCATGGAAACCTCAACGTGGTCGGCCGCACCACGTTGTTACGCACCGCCTACACGGACTACCGCTGGGAGGACTTCCGGCTTCGACTGTCCACCCGCCCGGACCATTCCGTATCGCTCTACATCAGTCGCAACCCGGATCATGAGAACACCTATCTGGATCCTGAGTTGGCCCAACTCACGAATCGGGACCGCGGAAATCTTCTGCGCGAAAACGTGACCAGCAACGAGCGCGGGGATCTGCTTATCGAGAAGATTCCCATGTTTTCCCAGGGCTACACACCCTTCTGTTCCGTGCACTCTCTGGCCATGGTAGGCCACTACTATGGTCTCCGGATGAAGGCGGATGGACTCGTCGCCAGCGCGGGATTCCAGAATACCGGAAGCGCCAGGGGCAGCAACGTACTAGATCTCTACCATGCCGCAGCCGAAGAGGTGCAGATGGACTTGGATGTGTCCTCGCGCTTCGATGCCCGCCGCGTCCAGCGTTCCCTGGAGGCTGGATTGCCCGTCATCGTCTGGCGTCGTGTCACCAAAGAGCGGGAAGAAGCGCATGACGCTTTCCACGAGCAACTGAAAGCAGATCCCATGGCGCATCTATCCGAGCCGACCAGCCAAGAACGCAAGAGCTGGCCGGAGAAAGACAAGAAAGGCAGCCCCTCTCACGCTTCCGTCATCTCTGGGATCAACCTGGATCTCAACGAAGTGCTCTTCACCGAACCCTGGGGCGAGCACGCTCGCAATCGCAGCATGCGGGTGGAGGAAATGGAGGGAACCGCGTACGCGGTGTTTTATTTTGGTTTGTGACCGCTCCCTCTTGGCGAGGAAGTGGTTCAGTGAACAGTGCGACAGTAGACAGTCAGGACCAATGCTGGCGAGCGAGCCGCTCGCGCTCCGACAATTCTCGCGGCGCACTGTCGCACTGTCGCACTGTCGCACTGTCGCACTGTCGCACTGTCGCACTGTTCACCGTTCACTCCACGAATAAACACGGTTCCTCACAATAAACTCGTAGACTCGCGCATCCAGCATCTCCTTCGCGGCCTCCTGAGACTCTCGTACGTCGGTGGCACTAGCAGGGTGAACGTGATTGAGCTTTTGCATCCGGAACCCTTCCCTGGGCTGGGGATCACGGCCTCGGGGGAAAACCAGGAAGGTGAGCAACTCCGCCAGGAGATCCGCCCTCGCCCAGGTCTCGATGACCTCCCATTGATCGGTCCCCAGGATCCAGAAGAGCTCCGCGCCAGGATGTTGTTCCGCGAGGGTTTGGGCGGTCTGCCAGGAATAGCTGGGCTCCGGTCGCTCCAACTCGAGGCGGTTGAGCTCCGCCCAGGGACAGTCGGCGATGGCGAGCTCGATCATGGCACAGCGCTGCTCTGCGCTGGCCTGCGTGGCGCCCGTCTTGTGGGGCGATTGGCGACAGGGAATGAAGTGGACCCGATCCAGAGCCGCTTCCTGCCAGGCACACTGCGCCAGCATTTGATGCCCCAAATGAATGGGGTCAAAACTGCCACCAAATAATCCCAATCTCATGCAGTAAGGCTTCGTTTCTGGTTCCGGGATATGCTAATGCTATCTCTACCTTGATTCTGCGGATCCTCCAACTCCTCATCCTCATCTCCTGGTTCACCACCACGTTCTACCTGGTGCGCCGATCTTACTTTCCCGATGAGGAACGTTACCCCGAGGCGCCGATCGACTACGTCTCCGACTTGTTTTTCAGCCGGGTCAGCCAGTCGGAGCTTCTCATTTCCCATGATGGCCGCCCCATCAGCCACCTGACCGTCACGCCGAAGAGCGCGGACTACGTTCCCCCCATTCTGGAAGAACGCCGGAAGCAGTTGCGAGAGATCAACTACATCGGCCTGGTTCGGGAAGAGGTGAACCCTCAATTCGGCGCGATTGACTGGCATGGTGCGGTCTACGTGAATCCCGAGTTTGAGCCAGAAGCACTCCGGATGACCCTGCGCAGCCCTCGAATGGGGCTGAATGGAGAACTGCTGCTGGTGCTGAATCCCCCCCATATCCGCTTCCGGCTCGGCCAGGGAGACATCACCATCCTCAATTCCCAGGACCCGGAAGGCACGATGAATCTCCTGCGCAGTGCGGGAGCCATGGCACCTGGGATGGAAGAGAATCTGGCGATGCTGGAGGACTTTGATCGGGATCAGTTGCATCAGATGATCGCCACGCTGGATCCCACGGTGAAGTGTCGCCACGGCCAGTTTCAGATCCTGGGAGACCGTTACGAGGGGTACATTGTGAAGATCTCGCTGTTCGAAGGCGCCGCCATCCGGCTTTATCTCAGCGAGATGGGCGAACTCCTCATGATCGATGGTATCCCCAACGTGGAAGTCCTCGGGGAAGCCTTCATTTCTCAAGATACCCTCACCCAAGATTCCGGCGAATGATCGAAACGAAGGATCTCTCCATGTCCTATGGGTCCCTGGAGGCCCTCAACGAACTCAACCTCCGGATTGAAAAGGGAGAATTCTTCGCGTTCCTGGGCCCGAACGCGGCGGGGAAGACGACCACAATCAAGCTGCTGACCGGTCTCCTGCGACCGACCAGAGGCTGGGCGAAGATCTGCGGCTTCGATATTCAGCAACACCCCCTGGAAGCCAAGCGCCGGATCGGGTTCGTGCCGGACGTGGCCGTGTTCTATGACAAGCTCACAGCGCTGGAGTTCATGCAGTTCACCGCCGAGCTCTTTGAGGTGGACCCAGGTCACGGGTTGCGCCGTACGGGTGAACTCTTCGAACGCTTTGATCTCCAGGACTTTGCCCATCAGCTGGTGGAGAACCTCAGTCATGGAACCCGGCAACGGCTCGCCATCGCTTCCGCCATCCTTCACGATCCGGAAGTCATCATCATCGATGAACCCATGGTGGGCCTGGATCCACGCAATGCCCGGGTCGTCAAAGACGAGCTGAAAGAACAAAGTCAGAAGGGTACCACCATCTTCATGTCCACCCACTTATTGAATGTGGCAGAAGAACTCGCGGACCGCGTGGGCATCATCAATCATGGCAATCTCATCCGGCTGGGAACCGTGCAGGAACTACGGGAACAACGGAAGACGGATGACTGGGATCTGGAACGATTTTTCCTCGAGCTCACGCATCAATCTGACGAAGAAGTAGCCTGAGTGCGTCAAAGCCATTTGAAGGCTTGCACCCCGTGGCAATCCGTGTCAAAACCAGAGAAATTTGCGGGTTTCTGCTTTACAGACCCCGTTTTTTTGCGCCACAACTGAGCGCTTCAATTCAACCCTTCCAACCGTCAATTCGATTTCGCGACACCCCATCCCATGTTAGTGAAAACTTCTACTTCTACCCGTATTCCCTGGTGGCTGATCTGCAGCGTGCTTCTCATCGGCGCCGTGATGATTGCTCCCGATGTGTTTGCCCAAGATGACGCAGGTGCCGCGGAAGCCGCTGCCGCTGAAGATAGTGGTGGTCCCGCCAATATCCTGGAAGGGCTGATCAATGGCGGTTGGGCCATGATTCCTCTGGCGTTGCTTTCCGTGGGATGGTTGACCCTGCTGGTCTTCAACATGCTCCAACTGTCACAGGGCAAGTTCGTTCCCAAGCATCTCCGCGTCCAGATCATGGATCTCATGAGCCAGGTGCGAGTACGCAGTGCGATTGAGACTTCCGCTGCCAGTTCTTCCTTCCTTGGTCGCATGATGGCCTCCGCTCTTCCCAATGTAGACGCGACCGATCCAGAAACCTTAGGTCGCGCAGCCGTGGAAGACGCCATGGCGGACTTCACCGTGCGGGAGCAAAGCTCTTACATGACCTGGGTGCAGTTCTTCTCCGTGATCGCTCAGGCAGCCCCCATGGTGGGACTGCTCGGAACGGTTTCCGGTATGATTCAGGCCTTCGCCGTGCTGGGCATTGGGGGAGGCAGCAACGCATCCAAACTGGCGGGCGCCATCTCCGAAGCTCTTTGGACGACGGCGACCGGTCTGGTGATCGCCATTCCCGCGCTGTTCAGCTACTACATCTTCAAGAACAAGCTGAGCAACATGATCGGCGCCGCTCACAAGGTGGCCGGCGATTCGCTGGACGCCGCGATTGCCACCGTCAACGCTGAGCAGCAGATGGCCAAGGTGCCGGAAGGTCTTGCTGCTGAATAATCGATTCTGATAGGATTTCCTGGGCCGGGACGACGCGAGTCTCCCGGCCCAACCCAAATTTTCACGAGCGCCCCATGGCTTCATCCAAACTCAAGGCTTCGGGTCATGTCCAACTAGAGGATCTGGAACTGGACATGTCCCCCATGATTGATCTGGTGTTCCTGCTCCTGATCTTCTTCATGGTGGCCTCTACGATCATCATCGTCCCCATTGATGCGGACGTGAAGCCTCCGATCGCGACGTCGGCGTTGCCCCAGGAAGACCAGACCGGGCGAATCTTGATCAACATCCGCGCCGACGGAACCATTACCGGAATGAATCCGGATGAACCTTTGGCCGGGCCCGAAGGCACGTTGGAAGAGGTGGAGTCTTACATCGCCAAGCAGTCGGATGAAGTGGTCGATGCCGGCTTCAAGCCCAAGCTACACGTGCGGGCAGACAAGGACGTGGACGTAAAACGGATTCGAGAAGTGGTGGAAGCAGGCGCCAACAACCAGGTCATTGATGTGATCTTTGCCTCCTTCGCGGACCCGAACAAATACCAGTAAGAGAAGGAGCCCCATTCCTCTCCCCATCATTCCCCCCAACATTTTCCTGAACCCCCATGGCTAGAAGAAGAGCTACTCCAGTGGAAATCGTCGATCCGGGCCTGGACATGTCCTCGCTCATTGACGTCAGTTTCCTGCTGCTCATCTACTTCATCTCCACGTCCACCTTGCAGCCCAAGGAGTCGGATCTGGGGATGGTATTGCCGACGAGCGATTCGCCCTCGAGCCAGGTGCAGATCGACCAGATGTCCATCCAGCTCAACGGCCAGGGCATGGTCGTGGTGAACGATGACGTGCTGGACACGGATATCAACAGCCGCTCCCTGCCCCTGCTGAAAGACCGCCTCAAGGACTACAAAGCGGCCGCCGATCTTTCCGACACCAATCCCGTGGTCATCCTGTCCGCCGATGATTCGGCCAAGGGGCAACGGTTTGTGGATGTCCTTAATACCATCGCCGAAGTCGGCATCAAAAGCGTGACGCTTGCCGGGTTCCAGTCCGCTGGATCAGGCTAGGCCTCGACCCGCTTCTGCGCCGGCCAAGGCTTTAAGTCCGTCAGCCATGGTCAGAGCCAAATCACTCCTGCTGTTCCGGGGCGAGGAACCCGGACTCGATCTCTCGTCACTCATCGATGTCAGTTTTCTGCTGCTCATCTACTTCATCTGCACCTCTACGCTGCAGCCCAGGGAATCCGATATGAACCTGCTGATAGCTGGGACTCCCGGGCCGGGCTACGTCACCGCCGATCCCATGATGGTACACTTGCGTGCGGATGGAACCATCGTGGCCAATGACGAAATTCTGGATACAGATGCGGCGGTGCGCTCGCTTCCCCTGCTGCGCGACCGGCTCGAAACTTACCAGACGATTTCCAAACTGACCGCGTCTCCGCCCAAGGTGACCTACTCAGCCGACGACGACGCAAAGAGTCAACGTTTCATCGATGTCCTCAATGTGTTGGCTCAAGTTGGCATCACGGATATTTCCCTAGGGACTTCGGGGCACTAGAGCGGGTTAATTGGAGAAGTGCCCCTGTTCCCTGTTATGGGAGGTTTTGTGCGTAGGGAATGCCGGATGGAACCATTCTCCAGGCCGGAGGCCTTC
>JBHIXE010000327.1:0-266 GCA_041984905.1 Verrucomicrobiales bacterium
ACGACCGCCTTGGGGCCTTTGTAGCCATACTTCCAGGGCGTGATGATACGCACTGGGGAACCGCACTGCTTGGGCAGAGGCCGCCCGTAAGAGCCGAGGGTCACCATCGCCAACGGGTTCATGGCCTCATCGAGTCGCAGGCCCTCGTAATAGGGCCACTGATACCAATGATACTTCTTCTGGCCAACCATTTGGTCGGGACGATTCAGACTGACAAAGCTCACGTATTTGGCGTCAGAGGTCGGCTCGGCCTTCAGGAGAAGGTC
>JBHIXE010000327.1:276-6551 GCA_041984905.1 Verrucomicrobiales bacterium
ACCATGCCTCAACACAGCGGAAGCGATAGATCCGTTCCTCCAGTGGGAACTCCTTCACCAGCATCTCCAGATCCACCTTGCGCGGCTTGTTGCAGAGTCCGGTGATCTCCAGTTCCCAGGGGAAAGGCTCGTATTTGTCGGTGTAAAGGTGGGCGTTCTTCTCTGTGGAGAACTCGTAGAAATTGTTGTAGGTGAAGGCGTCCCGGATCTCCGTCAGTTCCCTGCCTTCAGGGAGGACATACTTGTCACTCTTGCTCGCGGGCAAGAGCCCCTTGATGGTCCCATTGTTGGGGATGTTGTAGAGGTCAAACAACCCTGCTTCATCCCCGTCCTGCGCCAGAAGCGGCCCTGCCGCGGCGATGGTCCCTGCTCCGGCGAGCTGCTTGATAAATTGCCGCCGGTTCCGGAACATTGACTCCGGGGTGACAGGCTGATCTTTCCAGTACTTGCATCGGGGGTCGTCGCTTTTCATGGTCCCTCAGCTTGGCGGCAGGTTGGACCGGGTGCAATGCAAAACGAGGGAGAGCTTGCCGTGCGAATTCGGCGTGACCAGGGACTAGGAATCTGGTTCACTGCAACTTGTGAAAATCTCGCGTTGGCTGTCCCTGCTCGTTAGCCTGACGATGGTTCAGGGACTGCAAGCTCAGCAGGATACTGTCGTCGACCAATTTGGAGATCAGTATCTTCCCGAACTAGAGTCGCCTCTCAGCAACGACTCGTTAGTCGAGCAGCTGCGCGCGGTTCTCGTCCTGGAAAACGCGGAATCGGTTCAGATGGGTCCATTGGACCTCGATCCGGGCATCTACCTGGGTGGGTTTCGCGACCAACCGCTTCCCGAAAGGGAGATGCTGCCACAGGAAGTCATTGAGGTGATCAAGCAGCACGTAGGGAAGCCTGTTTCCCTGACCTCTCTGGACGCCTTGGTGCGGGACACAGTCATGGCCTATCACAAGCTTGGTCATGAAGTAGACATCCAGATTCCAGAACAAGACATTACCAAGGGAACCATCCAGATCCTTCTGACGGCTGGCCGTTTCGCCGGAGGAAACGTTCGCCCGCAACCCTGACATTCCTTCAAATCAATAGTTGCTGGCGAGTTGGGGCCAACGTAAGGGTTGGCTCTTCACTCTCATGGACCTGTTTAAAGCGATCATTCTGGGTATTGTTCAGGGGCTGACAGAATTCCTGCCCATCTCCTCTTCAGGACACCTCGTCATCGTGGGCGGGCTGATGGATGTGCCCATGACCGCGATGTTCACCATTGCGGTCCATGTGGGCACCTTGCTCTCCGTCCTCATCTACTATCGCAAGGACCTGATCGACTTGACCAAAGGCCTGTTCCGCAAAGGCATGAATGACGAGACGCGCACCGTGATCTACCTCATTGTCGCCACCATTCCTGCCGTGGTGCTGGGCCTTGCCTTCGAAGACTTCTTCCGCGGCGCGCTGGAGAATGTGATGCTGGCAGCCGTGATGCTTTTCGTAACCGGCACCCTGCTGCTGCTGCCGGGTTGGCTCTCGAACCTTAACAAGGGAGAAGACGTAAAGTGGAAGAGCGCGATCCTCATGGGTTTCGGTCAGGCCGTGGCGATTCTCCCCGGCATCTCTCGCTCTGGGTCCACCATCACGGCCGGGATGCTGTCGGGGGTTGAGCCGAAGAAGGCCGCCAACTTCGCTTTCCTCATGTCCATTCCCGTGATTGCCGGTGGAGCAGTCTTTGAGTTCGGAGATGTGGAGCACATCCCACCAGGGCAACTGACGATCTGTATTGTCGGCGCTCTGTGCGCCTTCGGGTCCGGCATCCTGGCGATCTACACGGTTCTGAACACCATCCGCCGTGGCAAGTTCCAGTATTTCGCCTACTACTGCTATGCTGTGGGCGCACTCTCACTCCTCTATTTTGGAGTCATCAAGCAACCTTCCGCTGAAGCGGAGCCGGCCGTTTCTTCCTCCCTGCGCCCGGTAACGGAAGTTGTTGACGCATGAGAACACGAAAATTGGCAGGCTTGGACTTGTCGATTCGCTGGATTTCAGGTAGTTTGGCTCCGTTAAGGAAATCCTTCCCACCTGGACTTCGGCATCCCCGCCACGCCCACGCCGCGTCCAGTCAGAGTTCCCCCATGACAAGATCCTGGCTTCCCCCAAGTGGCAGCGTCTCGTACGCATTCATCCTTCTTCTCATTGCTTTTCTGGCTCCCCTGACAACGGTTCAGGCGGAGAGCACCATTCGTTCTCTCTTGGCGGATGGATTCGACTTCCCGGTCGGTAAACCCAATGGAACGGGCTACTACAAATACCGCGGGATGCGCCCCAATGGCCACCTGGGCGAGGACTGGAATGGGAATGATGGCGGCAACACCGATCTCGGCGACCCCGTCTACTCCACTGCTCATGGAGTGGTGGTTTACTCGGATGACTTCAAGCTCGGCTGGGGAAATGTCGTCATTGTCCGTCATGCCTACCGAAACACGGATGGCCGGGTCTACTACGTGGATTCTCTTTATGGCCACCTCCACGAGCGCATGGTGTCCCTCCATGAAACCGTGAAGCGCGGCCAGCAAGTAGGAACGATTGGCAGCAACCGGGGCCAGTACCTGGCACACCTGCATTTCGAGATCCGCAAGAACCTGAATGTCGGGATGAACCGTTCCGGCTACCCACGGGATTACTCGATCTACTACAATCCCACCGCCTTCATCAACGATCACCGGCAACTGCGGAAGGAGTACCGGCTCCACAACATCCCGGTCGACAACTTTGGGACAGGCGCCCTGAATTATCGCAAGGGCCCCGCTCTCACCTCCATGCCCCGCGTCCCCGATGAGAACGAGATCCCGGCCCCCATCCTGGATGAGGAACTCCGGACCGTGCTCGCCAAGAATGATCTGCTCAAGGAGCGAACCTTTGCCCGAGCCGAAGAGCCCGAGATGCGCACGTCCCTCAAGGAACGCACCGTGCCGGCCATTGGCGAAGAGAAAGCCCGGGAAGAGCGGGAGAAGATCCGGTCCTTCTGGGGTGAATTCCGGGAGAAACTTCGGGAACCGGATCCGCGCAATGCGAGTCCCATAGGTCCGGACTATACCACCGAAGACAATCCCTGAACCGAATCTGCCTATCCTTTCCGGATGAAGATGCGGTAGATCAAGAGTAGTGTGAAGGCTCCCGCCGTGGCGATGAGAATCTCGCTGGGGATGGAATTACCCGTCAGTCCCGTCTGGTCCGCGACCAGACCTCCGATGACGGATCCGGCGATTCCCAGGAGCATGGTCACGAGGATCCCGCCCGGGTCCTTTCCCGGCATGATAAACTTGGCCAAACCTCCGGCGATCAAGCCGACCACCATGAAATAGAGGACTTTGGGGATAGATTCTAGTTCTGCGGTTAGCAACTCCATGGTAAGATGAATCGTTCGAATCAAAAATGAATCCCTCCGTTTCAGTGCGTTGCCTCTCTTTCTTTCTGGCGCTAGTCGCAATTCCAAGCGCGGGATGGGCTCAGGATCTCAGAAACAATGCCTTTTTCAAGGCTCTTGAAGGCACTTGGGTGGGTCAGGGCGAAGTGGAAGACAACAAGGGAGTCATCAATGCCGCTTCAAACACCATCGCGGCGAGCTTCAGTTCGGATGGTTCCATGTTCACCATCAAAGGGAAGATGCTCGTGGACACTCATGAGATGGAGTATCGCTGGGAATACACCAAGCACTCCATCGAGGGCATGTATTCCGGCAAGTTCATCAACTCGGATGGACAGGAAACGCTCTTCGACGCCGCGATTGATGAGGCCAATCTGACCGCTCGAGTCTCCCAAACATCGGGCGTTTCCGGGGATCCACGCATTGAGCTGGAGAAAAAGATCGCCGATGGAAAATATCATGCGACCTTTTCTATTATTGATACTGACGGAAGCACGACGTTTTCCGGCAAGTTGATCTTCGACAAGGAGTGATTTGAATTGTCAAAGGACTGAGCATAAGCCAGGCCGGGCCAATTCAGGAACTTGGGCCCCCTTTAAGATGGGCGCTCTCTGGTTGCTGCTGATTGGGTCCTCCCTCGCTCTTGTCTCGTGCGTCGGGGAACACGGCCAGGTGGATCTCACTCCGGGAACGGACTTCAGTCAGTATGACAAGGTCTACATCACCTTCGAGGAGATCTGGATGGCAAACCACTCCATCGTTCAGGTGCTCACCCAGGAATTGGAGCGCCGTCATATCCTGGCGGTCTTGGGCGAACCTACTGAAGAGAGCTCCACCAGCATGATTCTTCATCTGCAGAACTCGGAGACGACCCAGAAATCTCTCCAGCTGAAGATCCCCAGTATTCCCGCCATCCCAGGGCTTCCCAGCAAGGAAGAGCCCACCGAACCGGTCATCGGGAACACGGAGAAGCTCAGTAGCATCGAGTTCCTGGTGCTGGATCAGGAGACCGATCAGCAGATTGCCTTCATTTCCTACACCGGCAGAAACCTGGATCGCCTGGAGCAGAAGATCGTGGTGCGGCGGGTCGCAGACCGCATTTTCGGGAAGCGATGAGCGACATCACGGTTCCGGCCCAGATCGTCGCCGGTCACAAGGTCGCGTCCGGTCAAGGTGGTGATCCGCGATTTCCCGGGGGAACCCTGCGGATGCAATTACCGCACTTCCAAGAGAGGGGCCTGGATCTGTCCCCCTATTATCCCGGCACGTTGAACCTCTCCATCGCGCCTTTGCAGTATGAAGTGGTGTCGCCCAAGCTGACGTTCCGCCAGGTGAAGTGGTGCGCCACGGAACCGGCCGAAGATTTCTCCTTCTTTGACTGTGAGATTCGCCCGGCCCACCAGAAGGAGTTTGTCGCGGGACTCATTTACTTTCCTCATCCGGACACCAAGCCGGAGCATTTCCAGCCTCCCGACGTATTAGAGGTTCTAGCACCGCGATTGACCGATCTGAGCTACGGTGACGTCCTCGATCTGCGAGTCGATGCGACACAACTGCAATTCCGGACGCCCTGAACAGGCGCCTAAAACCCTGGTCAACTGTTTCGGGATTCCGTAAGGTGCGCGCCTCTTGGACGTGTATTGGCACAGGATATGATGAAACGCACACTCCCAATCCTTTGGGCAGTCGCAACGGCCTCCCTTTCGGCCACGGAAAATGCCCCCATTGATTTCAACCGCGATGTCCGGCCCCTGTTGTCGGAGTATTGCTTCGCCTGTCATGGACCAGATGCCGAAACGCGGGACGCAGACCTGCGGCTCGACCTGGAAGAACACGCCAAGGCGGATCTGGGCGGTTATGCGGCCATTGTGCCCAACAATCCCGGCGATAGTGAAATCTGGCTGCGCATCCAGAGTGAGGACCGCAGTGAGATCATGCCTCCACCGAAATCCAAGAAGGAGCTGACTCCCGAGGCCAAGGAAGTCCTGAAACGCTGGATCGAACAGGGGGCGCCTTATGCGGAACACTGGGCCTACGTCGCCCCGGTCCGTTCCGAAGCTCCCAAGGTGGAGAAACCAGGATTTCCGCAACGCAACGCCATCGACGCCTATGTGCTGAAGACGCTCCAGGACCAGGGCCTGACACCTTCTCCGGAAGCCAGTCCCAATCTCCTCCTGCGCCGCCTTTCCCTGGACCTGATTGGTCTTCCTCCGTCACCAGAAGAGGTACGCGCCTTTCTCCAGGCATACGAAGCCGATCCGGAGAAGGCCTACGAGAAGACCATCGACCGGCTTCTGGCCTCTCCCCGATTCGGCGAACGCTGGGCCCGCCCCTGGCTGGACCTGGCTCGCTACGCTGACTCCAACGGGTTTCAGGCGGATCAGCTTCGCGATAGCTGGGCTTACCGGGACTGGGTCATCAACGCGCTCAACGCCAACATGCCCTATGACCAGTTCACCATCGAGCAGTTGGCAGGCGACCTCCTGCCGAACGCGACCCTCGATCAACAGATCGCGACCGGATTTCATCGCACCGTGCCCTGCAACGTGGAAGCGGGCGTGCACCCGGAAGAAAACCGGGTCAACCAGGTGGTGGATCGCGTGAATACCACGGGGACCGTCTGGCTCGGGACCACTCTTGGTTGTGCCCAATGCCATGACCACAAGTATGACCCCGTTACGATGGAGGATTACTACTCCATCTTCGCCTTCTTCAACAACACGCCCGTTGAAGTCCGCAATCCCAGCGGCAAGGGAGTGAGCTTCGACTTTTATGGTCCCAAGATGGATTTGCCCCTTGCTCCCGATGTTGCCAAGGAGCGGCAGGATCTCAAGAACCGCCTCACAGAGCTGAAACAGGAACA
>JBHIXE010000328.1:0-6506 GCA_041984905.1 Verrucomicrobiales bacterium
CGGATGATATGCCGGATGAAAGACCATTCTCCAGGCCGGAGGCCTATAAGTTCGGCCTTGAGAATGGTTCGATCAAGCATGCCCTCCTCACCGCGCCCGCCCCTATGACAAGGGAATATCTCAACTAAAGATGCTCTAGTTCGCGGCGCGCAGCTTCTTGAACTCCTGGATGCTTTCCCAGACGATGCGCTGCATGTCAGCCCGGTCCTTGTCACCGAAGGTGCGGGTGATGGGTTGACCATCGCGATCCTTGGTCTTGTCCGTGTTCTGCCAGTACCGGATGTCCGTCACGGAATTGTTGGGCAAGCCTTCCGGGCTGCGATCGAACAAAGCGGCGTAGATGGCGCAGGCGGTCATGTAAGACATGGTGTGATTAAGGTGCGCATCGTTGATGAAGCGCAGGGTGAGATCCGGGCGCTCGGTCTGGCAGCGCAGAGCCACCATGGACATCGGCGCCACGGCGGCCCCAATCTCGTCCGCCAACGCGGCAATGGCCTTCTCCTTCTCCAGGATCGGCGCAGGATCGGGAGCCTCGGTCAGCGCTTCTGCATTCTGGGTTTCCGGGGTGGTCTCGTAGAGGATCACGCGGGCGCCCTGAGCCTTGGCCAGCTCCGCATACCGGGGCGCATACTGGACATAGAGGGATTTCGCCCCGTCCAAGTCATCCTTGTAGGACTGGAGGACAATCACGTCCCAGGTCGTACGTTTCTTCTCCAGATTCTTGAGGAGATCCCGGTGAGTGCTCAGAGCGTTCTTGGCGTATTTGTCCTCCGGATCCTTAGCCAGTTGTGCCTCCAAGTCCGTGATCGTGGCTTTCTCCTCTTCTTCCGTCAGTTCGTGAAGCCGAACGAAATTCGCCGTTCCCAAACGCCAGTGATCGACTAGCCGGCGACCGCCATAGATCACCTGGGTCACGTTCATGGTCAGGTCCGGATTGCCGGCTTCCGCCATAGACTTGACCATCTTGGCCAGATCATGCCGGGCGGTGTAGCTATTGCCGATGAAGAGCACTTCCAAGGTCTCCTTCTCTTCGGCGGGATTGGCCGCAAAGGAAGCAGTGGTGAATGCTGCAAGCAGCGAAACGAGGATCAAGCGAAGGGGATTCATAAGGTTCCAGTAGTAGAGGGATCAGTTCAGATCAAGGTCATCGGGTTGATTGCTCTTCTTTTCCGGTTTCCACTTGGGATTGGGATAGTCCGGGTGCAGGCCGATCATGCGGGAAGTCGACGGGCGCACCGGGCCCCAGTTGACGGAGTAGGGATAGTCCAGGCAGAGCTGCTCCATTTTGGCCCAATTCGCATTCACCTTTTCCGCCACAGCGGCATCTTTGCTGGACCAATACCCCTTCATGAGTACGGCATTCTCGACGACCAGTTTCGAGAATTCCCAGCCGGCGTTCACAAAGGCCACCCGGGCGGCGAAGAGTTCGCTTCCCTCAACCTTTTTGGCTGCGCTTTCCAGGAAGGCGCTTCCCTCCTTCTGAAGTTCCGGCGTCAGAAAATGGGGAAGCGTGAAGAGATCCCCTTCCCCGCCAAAGTCCTCCACATAGGCCATTCGCGCCTTCTCCATGGTCTCAAAGAAAGACCTTACATCCCCGGCTGCGGGTCCGAAAGCCCGAGCGTAGTAATCATCAAGAATCGCGGCTGCATCCTGGGTGGAATCCCAGACCAACTGCGCCATCACATAGTACTGCGGTCCCTGCATGGCCCAGTGTTCCCACACTCCGTCGACGTAGATACCGAGGCAGTGATTCTCCGCCACGAACTTCAGGTCCTCGACCGTCTGCTCAATGCAGATATCCGGAAGTCCCTGACGCCAACCCGCCGGGCTCCCGGTATTGGGCCGCCACATGATGTTGGAAGCCAGCTTGCCCCATGCGGCAAACTGATCCCGATGCTTGGTGCCCCAGGTTGAGCCACGGTCCACCAGGTCCCTGCGGCCAAAGAAGTTGGCCACACTCGCCATGATGACGTTGTCCGCGGGGCGCGCTTCAATCGGTGCTGGACGGGAATGACCGTACGAGAGCATCATGACGTAGTAGTCTTCCTCAGGATATCGCTCCTTCAGAAGCGCTCCCAGGTGATTGGCAAAGGTGACATGACGGTCCGAAAGAGCGGGCCGTTCTTCCCGGTAGTGATACCAGTGCATGAGGCGCGGCTCGCCTTTAGGATGATCCCAGGCACGGCAATTCTCACAGACACAGTGACCGCTGGACCAGCCATCGTTGGGCGAGCCATTGAAGACCCGCTGGTTCGGATCCTTCTCCAGCTGTTCCTCGACGTCCCGGAGCCACTGTTCCCAGACTGCTGGATTGGACTGGCAGAGCTTGGCCGTGCGCGGATTCGGGTGCCCACTTCGAGTTCCATCCGGTTGGAGGGCAAAATATTCGGGATGCGCCTCATGATGCTTGTCCCACCATTCGGCAAATCCATGACCGCCACTCATCTCCAGGGAACCGAGTTGGAGTCGCTGGAGCCGGGTCCAATCGTGAGCGCGCCCATATCCCTTGTTGCTCAGTGAGGAGAAGTTGAAGACCCCACCTCGCGAGCGGATTTGAGGATGGTATCGATGCACGAATGGTTCCAGCGCGATGGCTTCCCGTTTCTGGATATCCACGCCCAGGTCACCCGGCCACAACCAGCGAACGCCCAGTTGATCCTGCAGGAAGGTATAGACCGCATTGACGGTCCCGTATTCCAGCTGGCGGCCCTCGATCTTCTCATCCACCCCTTCCACGACGAGGTTCTCGGGATCCCAACGGTCGCTACCCGCGATGAGGAGATGATTGGCATTGGCCGCCACCAGGATCTCTTCGGGATGCTGATACTGCAGATCCAGATCCGGAAACGCATCCTTGAGTTCCGGATGATTCCCCACCCAGATGGCGTGTTCCGGCAAAGTCGCAGGCGCACCTACAAGAATCTCCGGCTTTCCCCCACTCGTCTTTTCAATGTAAGTCGCCAACTCTTCCGCCGCTTGCCGGGTGAAGGCTGGCGCATCCTTGATCAGGATGATCGGCGCCTTGCTGACACCTTTCTCAACCAGGATTAGCTCGGCATGGAGGGGAACGCTTCCAAAGAGACAACTAGCAATGACAAGACAGATCCTGAGGATCTTGGGGGCGCGATTCATGATGAAAGGAGCAAATGGGGTTTGTGCAATGATTCACTCGCCCACTCGCCGGAAGCTTTCACCTCACTCCGGCTTCTTGAACCTTATAAAGTAGTTCTCTTCCAGTCCATCCACGTCGACCTCTTCAACAAACGAAAAGCCCGCATCCAGGATCTCCTGCTTGAAAACGTCCTTCCCGGCTCGCACGTGATTGAGGATCCATTCGTCCGTCACTCCCGGGATGCGCTCGAAGTCGATCACGACCAGCGAGCCGCCGGGACGCAGAGCCGTCAGGATGGAGGCGAGGCTGGACTTGGGATACTCAAAGTGGTGGTAGGTATCGCAGATGAAGAGCAGATCCACGGACTCGCGAGGCAGGGCCACGGAGTCTTCAGGACACAGCACGGGAGTTACGTTGGCATGCCCCACTTCCTTGGCCTGCTTCTGAATGTGCTCCAGAAACCGCGGGTTGATATCCACCGCGTAAACCCAGCCTTCCGCGCCAGTTGCTTCAGCAAAAAGCTGCGTGTAGAGACCGGTCCCCGCGCCAACATCCGCAACGACGCTTCCCGGCTGAACCTGACAAGCTTTCAGCACCTTGTCGCGAGAATGGAAGATCTCTCGGCTCTCCGTCTCAAACCGGGTCAGCCATTCTTCGACCTTGAGCTTGGGATCGAGGAACTTCTCGTTGATACCGGGCTTCACGCTCTCCTCGGCCCACCCCAGCCATGGAAGCGTCAGGGTGAGAAGGAGCAGGAATCGATGGGAGGTTTGCATAGAGCAAATCTCTCCAGAGGAAACTGTCTTGGCAAGCAGATCAGGTAGTAGCCATGCTTTTCGCCTTGGATCCACCGGAGGAATACCGCCGCAATTCCGGCACTGCACAGGTGAAAAAGCAAGTCTCCCTCATCTCATGTTCCCGAATGACGTCTTGAAGCGGCTCGATAACTCGCGGGGCTTGGTCCGGACTGAGGATCATGGTGAGGCAACCAAACTCCCGGCACAGTCTCAAGCCCCCGGTAGTCTGCTCGGCCTGGGCTCCGGCAAAGCGCAAGTTGCCCGCGCTGGCTCCGGGAATACCCAGGTCCAACGCCGCGAACAACAGGGTGTCGAGGTCCTTGCGGTGACAGAGAATGTTGAGCACCACCTGATCCTTCACCACTCCTCGGCGGCTCTCGCGAAATTCATCCGCTTTGGGATCGTGTATGTGAAGTCCTTTGGCGCGCCAGTTGGGACTGCCCTGCATCTGATCGATCGCCTGGATGATCTGCTGGATGCTGGCGGAGTGTTTCTGGGCATGAAAGACGCTCGCCAGGTTCGTGAGGCCCTTGGAAATCGGCACCTGGTAGATGATCCCCCGCCCAGGCTGATCCACGCGCCCGGCCACCGCCATCGCCTGGAACACGGCGTCGACGTCATAGCGATCCACGACCACCATGATGAGTTCCTTCTCATGCTTCTTGGTGATCCGCAGCAGACCCAAGCGATCTCTCAAGCCAAACCCGCGGATGTACGAGACAGTCGGTCCCTGGGCTCCTGCGCGGATGGCCGCCTTGGTGATGGGCTCTGCCTGCCCCTTGTCCGTGACGTGGAAGAGCGCGACGAGATCCTTCTTAAAATGGATGTCAAAAGAGACCGACTCGAAGGTGTAGTCGCCCAAAGTCCAGAGCGGGAAATCCTCGCTGCAAACTAGGCTCTGACAAGGCGTGGAGAAAATGGCGCCTGATCCATAGAGCCGCAGCTTACCCACCATCACGATCTGCTCCATGAGATGGTTGGAGTCTTCCCGCGGGACTAGAAACTGCAGCACCTCCTGCTCCGGCGAGAGACTGGGCAGGAAAGACTGGAACCAGCGGTCCTTGATCAAGGTGCCCCGGGCGTTTTGGGTCAGCGCATTGGGCACTCCGGATCCCAGCACGGCTTCCAGGACTCCGTGGGTGCTTTGCCTGGGAAGGATCGCCGTGACGAGACAGTAATGGGAGTGCTGCTCAAAATTCATTTTCCAGAGCGGGTAGTTCCTCTTGTGCCCGGGCACGGTTGACGATCAAGCCTACGGTGATCACAGTAATGATAGGCCCCACCGATGCCAGGGCCAGGATGCCAAAACCATCCGTCACCCCAGGAATATTGGCGCCAATTCCCAGTCCCATGGCCAAAACGAGGGGCACCGTAATTGGCCCCGTCGTCACTCCTGCGCTATCCCAGGCGAAGTTCACGAATTCTTCTGAGGAAATCAGCGTCAGGAAGATGAGGAGCAGGTAGGGAGGAATCAGGAGCCAGGTCAATTGCAGGGAGGCAAATGCCATTTGCGCCACTCCCGCGGCGATCCCCAGGCCCACCCCAATGGCAACCGTCTGCATAAGCAGGCTCTTCTTGAATACGCCCACGGTATTGTGCTCCACCGTCTGGCCCAATGCGTTGAGGGCTGGTTCAGCCAGCGTGGCCCCGTATCCCAGGAAGAACGCGAACAAAATGGCAATAACTTTGCCAACCACCGGATTGTCGAAGATCGGAGGAATCGCCCCATCCAGCCCCCATGGCGTGATGGTGGCAAAGGTCGCTGGAATATTGCTGCCCAACTGCGCTCCCAACGGCGTGAGTCCCAAGGTTAATCCCAGGCCAAAGAGCCCCATGCCGACCACGGCAAAGATGACACCGATGGCGATTTCATCCGCTCGCCTCAGACGTTCCCGCAGGACAACGAGCAGAGTCAGGAAGAGAAAGGCGCACAGGGGCAGAATTGCCTGGGCGGCCATCCGCGCGGAGGCCAGAAATTCCCGCAACACCTGGATCTGCGGATCCCAGGGCTTCTTGGTTTGCTCGACAAAGAACGCCTCAAGCTTGTTGCGCGACTCCACCTTCTCCAGAACGATCTCCATGTTCCGGTGGACGATGCGCCCATCCTCCAGCGTGACTTCTCCCCCGCGGTAGACCGTACGGTAGTCACTGGATTCCCCGGGCGCGCCGCCGGACTTCAGATACTCGGCAAACTCTTCTTCCGTGAATCGAAGTTCATCCGTCTCCCCTTCATCTTCCTCCTTCTCCTCAGTGACAACCGTAACCTCCGCCTCGATCACTTCGATCGGTTCTCCCTTGTAGTTATCGGCGCCGTAGTAGTCCTTTGCGGAATAGTGGTAAAGCGCCAGGAACAGCACGGCCATGATTGGGAAGAGTGATGCCAGCGTGACAATGCCAAACCCGGCACTGCCGTTGTCCTCATCCCCGACAATCCGGCAGACACCGATGCCTAGAGCCAGTACGAGCGGAACCGTAACGGGACCTGTCGTGACCGCTCCACAATCCCAAGCCAGGCCGATCACCGGGTTCAAATCCGCCGTGAAATAGGCAAACAGAGTCAACCCCGTCAGCAACAGGATGATCGGGATGATCAAGAG
>JBHIXE010000329.1:0-401 GCA_041984905.1 Verrucomicrobiales bacterium
CTCCAAGCCGTTACCTCAGCCAAGATGAAGACCCCCTGGTTCCTTGCCCTTGCTCTTCTGAGCCTGGCGCCTTGTCAGAGCTTTGCTCAAGATGCGAAACCGCAGCCGAAGAAGAAGACTCCGCCATTCAGTTGGGTGAGTCCGGCGTCGGAAGCTCGCGCCAAGCAGTTTGTGGAAGGCGTGAAGCACGCCACCTTCAAGAGCCCCTCCATGGGGATCGATGTCGGGTATTACATCTACCTGCCTCCGGGCTACGAGTCTTCTGAAGACCGGTATCCGGTCGTCTACCATCTTCATGGGGGGCGGCCAGGTTCGGAATCCAAGAGCGTGACCTTGTCTTCGTACGTGGATGCTGCGATTCGCGCCGGAGACATTCCGCCCACCATCTACGTGTTCCCCAA
>JBHIXE010000329.1:411-6465 GCA_041984905.1 Verrucomicrobiales bacterium
CCCATGAGTTGGTACAACTACCCCAAGGAGGAGAACGGAATGGGCGAAGACGTCTTCGTGAAGGAACTGTTGCCGCACATCGACGAGACCTACCGGACGGTCGGCGGAGCCAAGGGGCGAGCTTTGGAAGGATTCAGCCAGGGAGGTCGCGGGACCACTCGGATCATGTTCAAGTATCCGGAGCTCTGGAGTTCCGTCGCGCCGGGTGGGTCCGGCTACGAACCGGAAAAGCGGATCCAGGAGAACGAAGGCTGGGAGAGTGAATCGATCCAGTTTTTGCCCACCGGCTACAACGCCTGGGATCTGGCTAAAGTCTACGCCGAGCGCAAGGACCGGCCGGAACTGAACATCATGTTCTGGGTTGGCACCAAGGGGTTCAACTACGAGTTCAACCTGAAGTTCATGGAATACATGGACCAGTTGGGCGTCCCATATGAGAAGCTCATCGTGCCGGATGTCGCTCATAGTGGGCGGGACATCTACGATCGCGAGGGGTTGAAGCTCATGCAGTTCCATGCCCGGCACTTCGCCGGCGAGGAGTAGCATTCCTACTCGCGAGCAGGGAACTTAGTCCAGTCTCTGGGGCCTTGTTGAAGCCTTGATTTCAAGGTCGGGGTTGAGGCTTGCCCTAATCCGTCGAATAAGGCAGAATCGGGATGCGTCAAAACGCGTGGCCAACGGAGTTTGAGGGGACGTTTGTGCTTGACTCTTGTGGCTGCGTTAGGAAAGCCCTATCGTACGGCAAATATTTGATTTCGATCCCGTCAAAAGCTTGTCTTGGTATAACCAATTCTGTTATACTCCGCGTTGATGAGTATCCAAATCGTCGGCGCTTCCGACCTTGAAAACCTCCTTGGATCCGACCTTCAGCTTCTTGATGTCCGCTTGAAGGAAGATTACGACGCAGTCCACCTGCCGCGAGCAGTGAACAACTGTGTGTTTGAAGTGGAATTCCTCAACCGGGTCCGCGACTCGGTTCAGGACCAGCATTCACCCTTGTGCGTTTATGGCGCCAAGAACAGTTATGAATCCCGCTTAGCCGCGGAGAAACTCCAACGAGCCGGCTATGACTCGGTCCTCGACTTTCGGGGCGGATTGCAGGAATGGCTCGCGGAGGAGCTTCCGGTGGAACGCGCCGGAGATCTACCCACCGGTCCGGCCCTGGATTTTGACGGCGACTATCCGCTCGATCTTTCGGAGAGCCGGGTGGAGTGGATCGGAAGGAACCTCCTCAACAAGCATTGGGGATATGTGGGAGTGAGGTCAGGGCACCTGAATTTTACCCGGGGACGACTCACTGGTGGTGACGTCGTACTAGATATGCAGGCTCTCTCCTGTGGTGATCTTCACGGGAACCCACTGCATGACGTGCTCATCGAGCACCTCAAGAGTGACGATTTCTTTGACGTGGAACGCTTCCCAGAGGCCCGGTTCAACATCCAAACCTCAAGCCGCATTAAGGACGTGGCTCCAGGAGGCAAGAACCTGGCGGTGCGTGGCGAGTTGACCTTGAAGGGTGTGACCAAGCCGATCGAATTCAAGGCCAGTGCCGGGCCGACCCTGGATGGTAAGCCGGCAGCCCAGGCTTCCGTGACCATCGATCGCACCGAGTGGAATGTCCTCTACGGATCCGGTCGATTCTTCAGCCGGCTCGGCGGTCATCTCGTTAATGATGACATCGAGTTGCATCTGCGGATCGTGACTGCTTGATGGCAACGTTAGAGCTCGTCAGCGTCGAAAACCAGATCTTCTTTGCCTTCGATTCTCGTCTGGCCGTTCACCATGGTGAGTCGCGCCAGGCGTAGGTCGTGGGCGTAATGCTCCAGCATTTCCACCAGCAGGTCGGAGTGGGTGCAGACCCAGATCTGGGATTCGGCGGATGCTTCCAGGATGAGCTGGGCGAGGGGAGGAATCAGCGAGGGATTGAGGCTCGTTTCTGGTTCGTTGAGGATGAGGAGTTCTGGTGGAGCTGGACTGAGGAGAGCGGCGGCGAGACAGAGAAACCGCAGCGTGCCATCGGAGAGTTCATGCGCTTCGAGAGGCCGTGTCAGCGATGTGTCCATGGCGACGGTGAACCAGCCATCCCGTTCTTCGATCAGGAGTTGAGCGTCTGGAAACGCCTGCTCAAGAATGTCGTGCAGCGTCTGATCGCGGCCAGACTCTTTGATCGTCTGCAGCGCTGCTGCGAGATCGTGGCCGTCGTGACTTAGTACCGGGGTTCGGCAACCGACTTGAGGACGTCGCATAGGTGCGCCTGCATCTGAGCGGAACTGATGGTAGAAGCGCCAGTTGCTGAGGCGGTGCTGAAAGTTGGTCAACTGAGGATATTGGGCTGGTTCGCGGATTTGGGAGAGAATGGATTCCGCGGGATTCAAGGCCATTGGAATGGATCCTTTGATGGCCTCCGCATCCATGACCGTCGCATGTGCCCCCTGGCGATTGAGCAAGGTCGCCGAAGGACGGGGAACTTCACCCGCCCAGATCAGCTCTTCCTTGATATCGGGATCCCGCAGAAACATGGACGGATCTCCCGGAGCTTGAGGCGGGAGACCAGCCACAAGCTTGTAAGAGAGTGGATCCGAATGGATCGTGAGCGCTATTTCTCGGCGCTTCTTGCTGGCAGACTTGGCGCCCGACCACATGGCCGAATGCATGCCTCCCTCATCGGCGATTCCCCGGGCGAAGCTGCCTTCCGCGGCATGGTGCAGCAGGTTGAGGGAGCGATAGAGGTTGCTCTTGCCGGTGCCGTTCGGGCCAGTGACCACAGTGATCTGGGCAAGCCGCAGCCGGAAGTTCAACAGCGAGCGGTAGCCTTCAATCTGAATCGAGCGAATCGCCATGCGGAGTCAAATCGAGCCTGAAAGGAGGCAAGGCTCCACTGGTTTCTGCTTTCGAAGGAGGAGGTGACGGCGAAACCAAGTTCGCAGTGCCGTCCGCCTTCAGGATGATTCTGCTGCCTTTGGGAAAGCTCACTTCAGGGACCTCAGCAGCCGAGGGAACAATCATGGCTGGAGGAGGGAGCAAAAACTGGGACCCGCTCGCGTTCGTCTCTCTATGAATGACGGCCTTGGGGCCGACCAGAATGCCAGCGGGATTGATGATGTAGATATTGTCACCGCTGAAGAACTCCTCGTGGATCCGAGTCGCCTTTCCAGAGGTCACCTTCACCAGATAGGTCATCTCTTTGTTTTCCCGGAGGTACTCAATGACTTCCTTGTCCAGGTCGCTGAGCTCGTTCACAGAGAGAATGGCGCCTGTAGCCTTCGGATTGTCCGCGTTCAGCCACTGGACCTTGCCTTCTGTCACGGCTTTCTCCAAAGGAGTGGGGGCCTTGTCCTGGGCAGAGATCCCCTGCAGCGCCATCAAACCGATAAGGAGGAGGAAATGTCGCATAGGTTGGAGAGAGAAAGGTGACAATTCCTCCAAGGTCCTATTAAAAATTGCCTTTGAAGTCTATTCTATTCCGTATTCCGCTCGTGGCGGGACGTTTTCCTCTTTTTCATCACTTTCCTTTCAAAGCAGTTCAAAAGCCGAGGTTGCCCCAGTGATTGAACCGTGGAACCTTTCCGTTTCTCCATCACGTCGATGCAAATGAAGCCTGGCGATCTCCGCACCATCTTGAAGTATGTGCCTCAATTTCAGGGGCGTATCTTCATTGTGTGCCTGGATAGCGGGGTGATCGCCTCATCCCATTACTCAAATCTGCTCCTGGATCTGGCGGTGCTTCGGTCGCTGGGCCTGCAGATTGTGGTCGTTTTTGGCGCGGCGACTCAGGTCCGCATGCTGGCCGCGGAACGAGGTGTGACGTTGAGTTCGCCCGATGCCGGCGCCAATGGCCCGACCGATGCCTTGTCCCTGGAGCTATGCATCGATGCGGTGGGCCGGATGAATAGCCTCCTCATGCAGAATTTCAGCCGGGTCGGGATCCGAGCCGCGAGCGCCAACGTGTTGACCGTGCGAGCAGCCGGCATTGTCGGTGGGGAAGACCAACTGAATTCCGGACGGGTGGATGGAGTGGAGGCAGAAAGCCTGCGGGCGCTGATGAACGAGAATCTACTGCCCGTCGTGGCGCCCCTGGGCTACGACGCCAAGGGCAACACCCTGTACCTGAACTCCGATGCGGTGGCCGCCGAGATCGGGATCACACTGGGCGCTTCCAAGGTGCTGTTCTTGACCGATGAACGGGACTACATCTTTCCGGAAGACAACCCGCGACAATATTCGGTCAGCGAGATTCAGGAGACGCTCGCCAATTCCAAGAACGGCCTTGGCGCAGCGGCAGTTTCCAAACTGCGCAATGCCATGAACGCCTGCCGGGAAGGCGTCACGCGCGTGCACCTGATCCCCGGGTTTCATGAGGAGGCGCTCCTGGCGGAACTCTTCAGCAGTGAGGGGATTGGAACCATGGTGTATTCCGATACCTACCAGGAGATCCGCAAGGCTAACCAGCAAGACGTGGACACCATGGTGACCATGACTCGGCGCGCGACGGAAAGCGGCCAGATTGTGGCGCGGTCACGGGATGAGATTCAGGAACGGCTTGAAGACTTCTGGGTGGTCGAGGTCGATGGCAATCTCTTAGGTTGTGCGGCGCTGCACATCTTCTGGGATGATCGTTGTGCGGAGATCAACAACCTCTTTGTGCGCCGCTCTCACGTGGGCCGTGGCTATGGCCAGTTGCTGATGCAGCATCTGGAGAAACGCGCCAAGCAACAGGGCATGGAGCGCGTCTTCGTTTTTACGACTCAGGCTGCGGACTTCTTTATCGACAAGTGCGGCTACACGGAGGAGCGGGAGTTGGCCTGGATCCCACCCGTGCGGTTCGAGAAGTGGCGCGACAGCGGCCGGAACTCGAGGTTCTTCTGGAAGGATCTGAGCTGAGCCTGCCTACGCGAAGTATTCCGCCCAGGAACTGCTGGTTTCCCAGACCCGCACACTGACGATCCGTAGACCGGGACGCAGGGGATACTTGGGGTTCGGCTTCTTGGCATAGGTCGCCAGATTCGCTTGGAAAGCATCGAAGATCGTCTTGGCGATGACTTCCGTGGTGGGATCCTGGTTCTCGAAGCCAATGACGCGGTCGCCGTAGGCCTTCTTGAATTGGGCATACATGGGATCCGCGGTATTCATGCAGAGGGAATGGTCCAGACCGTCCAGGTAATCCTCGATCACTTCCTTCACGATCTTGAAGTCGCAGACCATCTCGTTCTCATCGAGATCATCGGCTTCAATGACGAACTCGACCTTCCGGGTATGTCCATGGGGGAACTGGCACTTGTCCGGGTGCTTGGACAGCATGTGGCCGTTCTCGATCTCGATGGATTTGTTGATCCGGTAAGGCATGAATAGGGGAAGGGTCAGGTGCCCGGGGTGTTTCCGAACAGCTCGATGTGAAGCCGTTCGCAGAAGCGGTAACCGTGTTTCTTGCAGAGCTCAACCAGCGAATCGCGCCGGGAACGGAGCGCATCCGGAGTGATCCCTTCAGGCATGAGGAGGATCTTGTGGGGCGGGATGTCGCGGTCGATCAAGGCGATCAGTTCGAGGATGTCCTGGAGATCGGCCTCTTCGGAGATCACGAACTTGAGCTGATAGTCGTAGCTATCAATCCATTGACGGAGAACCTCTGGCTGCAGGCGGGTAGCTTCGTGGCGCGCAATCCACTCCTCGGAAATGGTGCCGGGCTTCGGCGTGGAATTGGCGAGTTTAGGGCTGATGGAGGCCAGGTCACAGGCAATGCCATCGGGGGCGATCGTGCCTGCGGTCTCGATGGTGATGTGGTAGCCTTGATCCTTGAGGGCGGAGGTGAGTTCTCGAACTTCCTGGGCGATCATGGGTTCGCCGCCAGTGATGACGCAGTGTCTGGCGGGATATTGGCGGATCTGTTCCAGCACGGCTTCGAGGGGCATCTTGGTGCCTTCCGGTTTCCAGGAGGCATAGGGCGTATCGCACCAGGCGCAGCGCAGGTTGCAACCTGACGTACGAACAAACACGGAGGGAACACCAGTGAGTTCGCCCTCGCCCTGGATGGAGTGGAAGATTTCCGCGATATACATC
>JBHIXE010000330.1:0-6446 GCA_041984905.1 Verrucomicrobiales bacterium
GTTGAAGAAAACCCTTTTTTGGCAAATAAATGGATGCCTGTTTTTATGATTTTCTCTTTTTTTTCGTTCAAAGCCTTCATTTTTCCTCCAATCCAGCAATGCTGGAAGCGAACGCTCCCCCACTTTTCCCAGATGATCTTGAAGCATTCTTCCTCTCAACCCCCACCTCCCGCGCGATCCCGATTCCTCCGTGGTGGTCTGGCCTTCTCGCTCCTGGCCTGGCTCGCGACCTCTGCCACCTTCGCCCAACACGGGCCGGCCAAGGTCGAGACCGTGGTGGTGGCTGAGGCGGAGGGCGTCACGCGGGAACTCTCCCTCACCGGCACGGTCAATACGATGCGCCGGGCCGAGCTTTCCTCCCGCACCTCCGGACTGGTCGCGGACCTCCAGGTGGATGCCGGGAGCGAGGTCAAGAAGGGCGATGTGCTCCTCTCGCTGGATACCGATCTCGCCCGGATCGCCCTGGAATCCATGCAGGCAGAGCTGGAGCAGGCCCAGATCGAGCTCGAAGACGCCGAGCGCAAGGTGGAGGAAGTACGGGAACTGGCCGCGTCCGGCGGGTTCTCCAAGTCCGAGCAGGACACCCGCAAAGCTTCGGCCAGCATCGCGAAGGTAAACGTGAAACGGCTGGAAGCGCGCCTGCGCCAGCAAAAGGAGATCATCGCCCGGCACGAGCTGCTCGCTCCCTTTGACGGGGTCATCTACACCAAGCACACCGAAGCGGGCGAATGGGTCGATACGGGCGACGCCGTACTGGAGCTTGTCGAAATCACGAACCTCCGCTTTGACCTCCAGGTGCCTCAGGAATACTACGCCGTGCTCCAGAACGCCGGAGACATCCAGATCATCTTGGACGCCTTCCCGCGCGAGCGCTTCGCTGCCCGGGTGGATGTCCAGGTGCCCGTGAAGGATCCCGTCTCCCGCACTTTCCTCACCAGGCTCACCGTGGAAGATCCCAAGGGCGTCATGGCGCCTGGCATGTCCGGTCGAGCATTGATCCACGCCCAGATGAAGGGCGAAGCCGGACTCATGGTGCCCCGCGATGCGGTGATGCGTTATCCCGATGGCAGCACCAAGGTGTGGGTGGTCACCCAGTCCGGCGATGAATCCGTGGTTCAGGCTCGCGACGTCCAGACTGCCGGATTGCTCGGCGAACGCGCCCAGATCCTGAGCGGGTTGAACGGTGGGGAGACCATCGTACTAAGAGGCAACGAGAGCCTCCAGGAAGGCCAGACCGTGCAGGCTACCCCTTCCCCAACCTCTAAGTCCTCCACTTCCAGCTGAGCCATGATCGAGGCCCTGCTCAAACGCGGTACCCTGGTCACCGTGATGATGGCGATGCTCCTCCTGCTGGGGATCGTCGCCGCGACCCGCGTGCCGGTCCAGATGATCCCGGACCTGGACACCCGCATCATCTCCATTGAGACTCGCTGGCCGGGCGCCACGCCTCAAGACGTCGAGAAAGAGATCCTCATTGAGCAGGAGGAATACCTGCGCAGCCTGCCCAACCTCAAGCGCATGATTTCCCTGGCCTCCACCGGCAGCGCGGAGATCGAGCTGGAGTTCCCCTTCGGCACGGATACCAACGAGGCGCTGCTGGAGGTGAACAACGCCCTCAGCCAGGTGCCTTCCTATCCCGAGAACGTGGATGAGCCCGTGCTGCGGACGGATTCCTTCTCCTACAACCCCTTCATGTCCTTCCGGATCGGCCTGCTCCCCGGCAATCCCAAGAACCTGGACATCAACATGATGCTCGACTTCGTGGATGACAACGTGCGCACCGTCGTCGAGCGGGTCGAGGGCGTCTCCCAGGCGCAGCTCAGCGGTGGTGCGGAACGCCAGATCCGCATTCGGCTGGACGCGGCCAAAGTCGCCGAGCGCAACCTCTCCCTGAGCGATGTGCGCCAGGCCATTCGCAATCGCAATGTGGACATCTCCGCGGGCGATGTGGACAGCGGGAAGCGGCGTTATCTCATGCGCACCGTGGGTCGTTTCCATACCCTGGAAGAGCTGGAAGACCTCATCATCGCAAGGCGCGGCGACGCCATCACGCGGCTGGGGGATATCGCCGATGTCTCCCTGGAGCACTCCGAGCTGCGCCGTATGTCCTATGCCGATGGCGAGTCCAACATCCGCCTCAGCCTGGTGCGTCAGACCGGCTCGAACGTCATCTCCATCAAGAAAGCCGTCCTGCCCATTGTCGATCAGCTCAATGAAGACGTGCTCCATCCCGCGGGCCTGGAGATGTCTCTCAGCAATGACGACGTGCGATACGTGGAGAACTCCATCGCCAACGTCGTGCAGAACATGGTTCTCGGCGCGGTGCTCGCCGCCCTCGTGCTCTTCCTCTTCCTGCGCTCCGCCTCCACCACGCTCATCGGCATCATCGGCATGCCCGTCTGTGTCGTGGCGGGATTCATTGGCCTGCTCGCCATGGGGCGCACCATCAATGTCATCTCCCTGGCGGGGATCGCCTTTGCCATCGGCATGACCATCGATAACACCATCGTGGTGCTGGAGAGCATTGCCCAGGAGCGGCAGAAAGGGAAGAGCCGGTTCGAGGCCGCGCGAGACGGCACCTTGGCCGTGTGGACCGCCGTGCTCTCTGGTACGATGACCACCGTGCTCGTCTTCCTGCCCATCCTCTTTGTGAAGGAGGAAGCCGGTCAGCTCTTCTCGGATATCGGCATCGCCATCTCCGCCTCCATCCTGGTGTCCATGCTCGTGGCCATCACCGTGGTGCCCGTCGCCTTCACCCACTTGCCCGGCAAGCGCAAGGTCGAGACGATTGAGACGCCGCGCGATCCCTTCCTGCTCAAGCCGATCCGCTGGATCGTCGCCAATCCCGTGACGCGACTCGCCTGCATGGGCGTCATCCTCGCTGGCACCGTGGCCGCCTTCATCTTCCTCACGCCGCCTGCCGAATACCTGCCAGAAGGCGAGGAAGCCAAGAGCTTCTCCTCCATGATCGCGCCGCCGGGCTACAGCCTGCAGGAGATGGATCGCATCGCCCAGGATCTGCAGGCGGAGATCCTGCCCTCACTCAAGGATGATCCCGCCAAGTTCGATTCCGGCGATTCGGACATTCCCGCTTTGGATCGCATCGCCTTCATCGTCAGCCCGGAATCCATGCGCGTCATCGCCGTGCCCACCAATCCCAAGCATATCGACGCCTTCATGGACATCATCAACGAGCGGATCCGCGCTTACCCCGGCATGCGCGCCTTCTCCGCGCGCGGCTCCATCATCTCCAGCAATGACGGCGGCACTCGCGCCGTGGCCCTGGACGTGAGCGGGCGCAGTCTCCCGGAGATCTACCAGACCGCCATCGAGGTCTATCGCATGGCCGATGAACTCATCGAGAACTCCCAGATCAACTCAGTACCTTCCTCCCTCACCCTCGGCCAACCGCTGCTGGAGATTCACCCACACTGGGAACGGCTGGAGGAACTCGGCTTCTCCACGGGCGACTTCGGTTTCGCCACCTCCGCGCTGACCGATGGCGCCTTTGTCGATGAGTTCTACCTGAACGATGACAAGATCGATATCTTCCTCTTCAGTGAAGCCGCCGATCGCCAGGACCTCTCGCAGGTGGAGAGCCTGCCCATCTACACGCCGCAAGGCACCGTGCTGCCCCTAGGCGCGCTCGCCGATATCCGCGAGACCGTGGACACCGCCGAGATCCGTCGCGTCGATGGGCGACGCACCGTCACGCTCTACGTCATTCCTCCGAGATCCGTCCCCCTGGAGACCGCCGTCCAGATGGTGCGGGAGAAGATCCTGCGTCCCTTGCGCACGGAGGGTGGGCTGCCGCCCGGCGTCACCATCGACCTGACAGGCGCCAGTGATCAGCTGGATTCCACCCGGCATTCGCTGGGGCAGAACATGTGGATCGCCGTGGTGCTCTGTTACCTGCAGCTCGTCATCATCTACCGGCATTGGGGCTATCCCTTCCTCATCCTCGTCACCGTGCCCATCGGCATCAGTGGCGGGGTCATTGGGCTTTGGCTGCTCAACTATGTGGGCGGTCTGCTGCCCGCGATTGGCCTCGCGCCGATCCGTCAACCCTTTGACATGATCACCATGCTTGGGTTCCTCATTTTGCTCGGCACCGCGGTGAACAACCCCATTCTCATTGTGGAGCGCACCATGCAGAACTTCCGGGACCAGGGCCTGAGCGCGCTGGATTCGATCCTCGAAGCCGTCAAATCGCGCCTGCGCCCCATTCTCATGACCACCAGCACCACGCTCATGGGTCTGTCGCCCCTCGTCTTCCTCCCCGGAGCCGGCACCGAGCTCTACCGCGGCCTCGGGGTCATCGTGTTGTTCGGCCTAGGGTTTACCGCGCTGATCACGCTGACGTTCTTGCCGGCGTTGCTCGCGACGGTGCTGAGCTTTGTGAAGCGCCGGTAGGGTTGGGGGGTGAAGGCTGTGGGGATGCACCGGAAGGATTGTGGTGACTTTGTGAAGCGGCGGGTAGATACGTGGCTTGGTGCATTTCGTCTCATCTCACTCATCGCCTATAGGAATGCGTGAGATGAGACGGACAATCCAACGCTAGAAGTCTCAGGGACATCCTGGGCTTATTTCCGCAAATCTCAGAAACCTGTCAGCCTCAACTAGTTCCTCTTCTCCCCCTATTGACCCCAGCATCGAACTGATCAGGTGCAGTCCAGGGCCTCGGCAGGAAGTTCTTCCTCTATTCGTGGGTTTGTCGACACCCGGCAGCGAATAGTCAAGAAAAGCACGCAAGACGTTTGAACTCTACTTCAGAGCCTTATTGATCGCCTCGATAAGTGATTCCCATTGGGTGACCTCAATAGGTACCAGGTCAGAAGCTTTGTGATCGCGAGCCCACCGCACAAATGCTTTTGCCAATTTGTATTTTGAAAATTGCGCGATTTCGGCGGCAAAAATCTCTACGATTGGACGATTTGGCTGAGAAGCTGCGGTCGCCGATACGTCCCAACCCTGTTGTTCTTTTCCAACTGTCACTAGAGTTTCTCGCAAAAGGTCCTCAATCTCTGGCTTAGTGACGCCTCCTGTGTAGGCATCTTTCGTCCGGAGGATCTTTTTGTTACCCAGAGTATTCACAAGCGTCTCTTGCTGAGCAGCTTGATTACCGGCCGCATCAGAATCGAGGAGAGCGGCCACTTTAAGCTTGTGGGCATGTAAGATTGTGGCGTAGTAGACAACCTTTCCTGCGCTGTTTGCAAACACCAGAGCAATTCTATCGTCAAGGTTGGCGCCGTTGGCTTCCCTCAAAAGCTGCGCCATAGAATCAATGTACCAGTAGTCAGTCAGCCCTTCTAATACAAGGTTTCGGGTTTGGGAGAACAAACTCTGGGCAAGGTCGTAACCTAGCGCTTCTTGGAGGGGAAGGAGTGCTGCAGGATCACCGGATGAAAGCGTGCCGTGCACCTTTGTTCCCACCTCACGACTTGGCATATCTACAACGCGAACAGCGTCCAGTTCACTGGGCCCAACGAGAAATGGCGAATGAGTGGTGTAGAGAGTTTGGTTCTTTGCTGCAAGGCGCGAGATGGTTTCCCGAAAGTCTCTTTGCTTTAGGCCGTGAAGATTGAGTCCAGGCTCGTCAAGCAACAGGATGGCATTCTTATGGGTATCAGCCGCTTCAGCAAAGAAAACAACGAAGAAAGAAACCAGCCACTGAAAGCCCTCAGATCGCTGGTCTAACTCTACCTCCACGCCTAGTTCGTCTTCGACTACCACCTTGAGGTATTGCCCATCCGCCAGTATGCGAAGCTTGCTAGCCTCAGGACGATCTGGATTTGGGTTCCAAACCGATACAATCTCCTTCGTTAAGGTGACACTTGCGGAATTCAATTGGTAGGCCCGCGTATCAAGTCTGTCTCGATATTCTTTCAATGCGTTCTCATCGTCGGCGCCGGGCTTTGGGGTGTTGCCAATATCTGCGAGGCCTTGAGCTGTGAAGCCCAGGAATTTCAACAGGCATAGGTTTCCGTAATCGTAGTGTTCGTCATCTAGCAAGTTCTTCTTCGAGCGCTGAGCTAGATGCTCGAGGTGAATGCGAGGCCGAACGCGGAAATAGTTGTTGAATAGCACGAATAGAGGAACTCGCTGTTCTAGGTGGCTCAGTGCAACTCGGCGCTCAGAAGCAAGTGCACATTTTGAAACCAAGAGGTCATAACGCGCCTCCTCATCACTGTTCTCTTCATCAATCAGAGGATATGCCTTATTAAGCAATGCATCCAACGCCGTTGCATTGACGTAATTGAGCGGCGTAGTCTCGTCCCAAGTACTAGTCAGCTTCTTGACGCCATCACTGGGCAGCGCATCATCGTCACCGTCCTCTTTCCGACTATCGATATGTGCACAAAACCGCAAAAGATCCTTCTTTATATGAGAATACTTCGGAATTGTTGGCCCCCCATCAATGCGGTGCCATCTCTTATTATCCAGAT
>JBHIXE010000331.1:0-6438 GCA_041984905.1 Verrucomicrobiales bacterium
CAGTTCGCCTCGCCCAACCTGCATCCGCTGACGCGCGAGCCGGCGACGATGACGATCTACACCGGCGGCGCGCAGGGCGCCTCCATGTCGGCGATCCTGCTGGCCGGCCAGTATGTCGACGAGATCCCCGTGCCGGACCTTCGCCCGGTGCGGCTGTCCGACGAGGTGGCCGAGGCGCGCCAGGCCGCGGGGCTCGACCTCACCAGCGACCGGGCGATCCCGATCCCCGATCCCAAGGCGGAGCGCACGCAAGCCCCAATCCCTGGCGACGTCCCCTCCCCGATCAATCCTCCCAAAGGCTGCGCCTTCGGCAAGCGGATCGGTCATCCCAAGTGGAAAGACAGCGTGGGCATGGATCTCAGTCTCAAGGAGATCAGTCCCGGGCACTGGGTGCAGCCCTGTCCATGTTGTACCGACGTGGCGTAAACAGGGAATCCTGGCGTCGAAACTCAGGTAGATGCAGTTAGGATTGACACCCAAGCCTCAATCTGCGAAAAGCTCACACATGAACACCTTTCGTATGTTTGCGTCCTTGGTGGTTTCGTTGGCCGGGATCACCCTCGTTTCCGCTCAACCTCTCAGTCCGGAGCAAATCCAGGAATACCAGGAGCGCGTTAGCCATGCAGACGAGGGTGCGCTTCGGGCCCAGTGGCAACTCCAACACGGAGACCTGGAAGGTGCGATCGAAAACCTCCGCACCGCCTTGATCGACCTACCCGACTGGGAGCTAACGATTCCACGTCGCAAGTCCTATGCGCAGCAACTGCTGCGAGCCGCCACTGAACTTGCCAGGCAACACTTGGAGAATGGCAATGCAGAGGAGGCGGAAGCCCTACTCCAACGCGCCTTGCCCCTCTGGTTAGAGCACAACGCCGAGGGAGCACTCGAAGACCTCGACCAAATCGAGCGAGCCAAGCAAGGATCCAATTCTGGCAACGACTCCCCACTCATGACCCAGACCTTTCGAGTTCCTCCAGACTTCCAAGACGCTACGCAAGAGGCTCAGGCAATTCTAACCAAGGCTGGAATTCGCTTTCCCAAGGGCACCAACGCCACTTATGAGAGCGAGACGTCTCTGCTCACGGTCACCAACACAGAAGCGAATCTGGAACTGGTCGAGACTTTCGTCGATTCCCTAATCAACCCTAAGTAATCGGCCATGAAGTCAGGCTCCTAGGTTGCTAAGCAGCTCAGAAGAGAGGCCGTCCCCCTGCAGCAACCCAACCTTGATGAATCGCAACACTGCGAGAATAGGAGTTTGGATGACTCCAACTTGGTGGAAAATTAGTTAGGAGTGCAGCAAAGCCTCTCGGGTCAATCCCCATCCTAAATGCAGTCTGACCAGCAAAAAAATCTGCCTTCCACTCTTCAGACCACTGTGGGGGAACTCCAGGATTTGCTCCAGCAACATTCGGTCGCAATATGTGCCCACACTCGTGGGCGAGAAATATGATAGTTGCCGAACGACCAAACCGCAGAACGATTTGGTTAAAAAACGCGGGATCGTAGATGATGTATCCATCTCTTGCTGCGAATGCGTTCTGAATTCCATGTTGCTGGAACACAGGTATGGGCTGAGCCCCCCAATTTGCACATATCGCAGCGACTTCTTGCTGAGCAGCACCGTGATCGGGAAGGGCCCTGCTTGTAGGAGGCGCCATTCCCCCGTGCATTGCGCACATTTGTGCGTTTAGGATGGAAACGAGAAATACAAATAGGGTGAAACCAAGACTAAGACTTCTCATAAGCAACCCTATAATTACGGAGTTAAAGCTTTTCAAGCACTAACATTCGCTTTGCATCTCGTTAATCATCTCCTCGTTGGTTTTCTAGACTGAAGAAATGCTGGTGCCACCAGTGAATTATCAAAGATCATAGATCCAGAAACGTTTCTTTTGTTGCGCCTGCTTCTCTATGAAAACACCCTGGCTTGCCCTTACTGCACTCTCAGTCGCTCTCGCATTCACCCACGCCGAAACCGTCAAGGACCGGGAAGGCGCAGTGCGAGAGGACAAGGCGAAGATGGAGCAGCAGGAACGCTGGGTCTACAACGATATCGAGGCTGGGTTCGCCAAGGCTCGCGAGACTGGCAAACCGCTCATGGTAGTCCTGCGCTGTGTGCCTTGCATGGCCTGTATGGGCATCGATACCCAGGTCTTGATGGAGGCGGATGACCTCTCGCCTCTCATGGATCAATTTGTGACGGTGCGCGTCATCAACGCCAACGCCCTGGACATGTCTCTGTTCCAGTTCGACTACGATCTCTCATTCACCACCCTCTTCTTCAATGGGGACGGGACCATCTACGGGCGATTTGGATCCTGGGAACACCAGAAGGATTCCGAGTTGCAAACCCTGACCAGCTATAAACAGGCGATGGAAGGCGCGTTGAAGCTGCATGCTGGCTATCCCGGGAACAAGGCCGCGCTGGCCGGGAAACAGGGCAAGCCGATCGCCTACGAAAAACCGGTGGAGATGCCGGCTCTGAAGGACCGGTTTGACCTGGAGTTGGAGTGGAATAGTCCCCAACTCGTGAAGAGTTGCGTTCACTGTCATCACATCGGCGATTCGATTCGGGAGAGCTATCGGGACAAACGTCAGGCCATTCCGGATCAGTGGATCTATCCATTCCCGGCCCCAGAGACGGTAGGGCTCACGTTTTCGAATGAGGATTGCAGAAAGATCGAGGCGATTGAGAAGGGTTCTCCGGCCGATGGACTCGGTCTCCGGCCCGGCGACCGGGTAGTGGCCCTCGATGGTCAACCGATCATCTCCGTGGCGGACGTGAGCTGGGCCCTGCACAATGCGCCGGACGCTGGCAGCATCCCGGTGGAAGTGGCAAGAGATGACCGAACTGCGACCGTGACACTCCCCCTTCCTTCTGGCTGGCGCCGGGAATCCTTCATTGGACGCCGCGTGGGCAGTTGGCCGATGCGCGCCATGGCATTTGGCGGCATGAAACTGGAAGAACTCACTCCCGAACAACGCGAGGAAAGGGGCATCGCGGAGGATGTCATGGCGCTCGAAGCGCTTCACGTGGGCAAATTCAACAAGCACGGCGCCGCCCGCAAAGAGGGATTCCGGGAGGGAGATCTCCTCATCGAGGTCGATGGCGACCGCACCGCCAAAAGCGAGAGCAAACTCATGGGCGATCTCATACGCGAGCACAAGCCCGGCGAGAAGGTGCCTGCCAAAGTGCTACGCGGAGGAAAGACATTGGAGCTGAAGATCCCAGTACAGTAGAGTGGATCTCCTCATAATGCTTACATTCTCCTCACATCCATCCAGCTAGGTCGAAGTGATGAATGCAAGAATTCTTCCCCTCATTGGAATTCTCCTCCTGGGAACCATAGTCGCCGCACTCCTCCTTTCTCATCCTCCCACTGGAGGCCAAAGACCAACGGAGCTGGACGCAGAAAAGGTCACCACCTCAGCTGCGGAGTCAGAGAACCCCGCTCCGCCACCTGTCTCCCTCCCTGCCCTGCCTTCAATTGAGGAGCTCAAGTATGTTGACAAGCTAATGGCGGGAGGCCGGGCGGCTCCACTTCGATTGGCGGACGCCTTAGTCAAGAGGCTCCATTTGAGCGAAGAAGAGCGCGCCACAATCGAAATGGAATTGGATTCAGTGCGCCAAGAGTTCGAACAAATCGCTTCCAGTTCCATCCAGGAACGTCCCTACCTTAGACAGAATGAGTCGATGCTTCCAGGCGGGTCCGCATTCTATCTTCCGCCGGTTGAAGGAAGCACTGAGATTTCCGCCCGTCTCAAACTGAGCCTGAATGAGATACTAGGTTCACAGCGCTCAGATCTCCTGTGGTCTGCAATTGAAAGCAGCTTAGAGCAGCACCCAATTATCCGTGGTTTTGGGCGATACTCCCTCGATCTCACCTTCGAAGGCGCCTGGCAGTCCTCCAAAACCAAAACGGTGCGATACTATGAGGCACTTACAGACCCGGTAACCGGAGAAGTCATTGGCCCCTTCACGCTAATGGCCATCAACAAGATTCCTCCCCAGTATCGTTTTCTCTTCAAGGAATTCCCACCCAAATAGCCCAAACGCAGATTTACGTCCACCTTCTACGAATCCCCCGCCCTTACTGCGAGAGCAAACACATGGGCGATCTCATTCGCGAGTACAAGCCCGGCGAGAAGGTACCTGCCAAAGTGCTGCGCGGCGGAAAGACAGTGGAGCTGAAGATCCCCGTGCAGTAGAGTGAAGCGCATGAAAGAGCTGTTTCGCGAGCGCGACCTCTCCCAAGTGGAGACGAATAGACTTCGCGCACGCTGAAGCGTGAACTCCAACCCTGGGCTCCGTTCAGCTCCGCCGCTTTACGAGGAGGGGAGCTGAGGCTGCGGCAGGCCTAGTACTGAAGCTTCTCTGGAAACTGGGAGGCGTCCTCTCCGGCGTGTAAGCGCATGATCAGGGCCGTCATGGGATCATCGACCCGGCCGATGAGCTGGTTGATCTGGCTGTGACTCAGCGTGACTGTATCCACGGCCTTGGAGGGGGCACCGGTCTCCGTAATCGCCTGGGCAAGGTCAGGGCCCATCAGATCCAGCACCATGCGTTCGCCCGCGTGGAAAATCAGGGTGGGCGGGATCGACTTGCCCGATGCCACGTGCTGTTGCGGCGAAGCATCGATCCAACCGGCTTCCTCATCGCCAAAGATGTGGAGAAACAGATCCGGCCTCCGGTCTTCGGTAAAGATGCTCATGAAGCGGGGGATATCGAGCCCGGCAGGATCGAGCAGGACGTTGCTCTTGAGGATGGAGAGGTCCTTCCCCTGCGCTTTCAAGAACCGGTCGTTCGTCCCCAGCAAACCAGCCAGGTGTCCACCTGCAGAGTGTCCCATGAGGTGCAGTTGATCCGGGTCGCCACCGTATTCTGAGATGTGGTCGTGCAACCAGGCCAGGGCACGGGCGCAGTCTTCCGCATGCGTGGGATGGGTGATGCCGCCCTCCTGTGGTTGCTGAGGCGAGAGCCGGTAATTGATACTCACATACACATAGCCGGCCCCAACAAAGTGCGCGCGTTTGGCGCCTAGCCCGGCCTTGTCCCCGTTGCGCCAGCCACCTCCGTGAATCATGATCATGACCGGGTGCTTCTCACCCGCCTTGGCAGCGCCCTCCGGTGAGTAAATATCCAGGCTGAGGAACTTGGGATCCACGCCCTCAATCTCCGCATAGGGCACGTCCCGATAGGCATCGAAGGCAGGTTCCTCTGGCATCGCCAGTTTCACTTGCGCCGTTCCCTTCCCTCGCTTGATGACTTCCGCGATTTCCTTGAGTTCGATCACCCCATTCTGGTCACTATCCAACTTCCCGAAGACCTGCGGATTGGGCATTTCCTCCGGTGTGATCTTGCCATCCTGATTGGCATCGAACTCATCGAAACGGCTCTTCTGCGCGTGGAGAAGTGCTGTAGTGGCAACACCCAGGAATAGAACGTAAACGATAGATTTCATGACTCTTTGCCTCCTTCTACCAGAATCCCCTTGAGGAAGGCCAGCGCCTTGCCGGTCACCTTGGCATCGTCCGGTTTACCGAACCACTGGTTGATCTGGCCGTGATTGCGATCGCTGCCATCGGCGACTTCCGCTTGGACGCCGGCTTCCCGTAGCTTAGCGGCAAAGGCTTCCGCGATCTCGCCGCGCTGGCTATTGGCCCGTTGCCCCATCCCTCCGGAGTAAGTGATGAAGAACGGCGGGATGCCTTTGTCAGGCGCGATGAAGTGCGCGGGAGAGGCATCCTTCTGCTTCTCGGGATCCTCAGTGAAGACTTGCTTGTAGATCTCGGAATCAAAGTCGCCAGCCATCAAGGCAGGGATGTCGTAGCCCTGGGTATCCAGTGCGATCACGCCTTTCACCACGTCGAGCGACTTGCCTGCCTTCTCAAGATGCCGGCCATCCGTGGCCACGAGCGAGACCAGGTGACACCCGGCGGAGTGCCCCATGATGAAGATCTGGTCCGGATTGCCTCCGACCTTGGTGACGTTGTCATGGACCCAGGCGATCGCCGCGGCCACGTCCTCCGCATTGGCCGGGTGACGTCCGTCCGGTAGCAGGCGGTAGTTCGCGCTGATGAAGAGCCAGCCTTGCTTACTGAAAAATTCCGGCTTCTCACCCACGGCTTTCTTGTCCCCTTTCATCCAGCCACCACCGTGGATGTAGATCATGACCGGCGCGTTCTCGGCGTTCTGCGGCGCGTAGAGGTCGAGCTTCTGAGCGTCATGCTCGCCATAGGCGACGTCTTTCTTGATGACGAGTTCCGGCTCGGCCGATCCGGGTTGGCCCGTGAAATTGGCCTTGGCTTCTTCCAGCGTGATCGAGCCATTCCCATCGGCATCCAGCTTCTTGAAGAGCAAGGGCCGCGGCATCTCTTCCTTGGTGACGACACCATCCTGGTTGGCATCCAGTTCCTGAAAGCGAGCGGCAAGCT
>JBHIXE010000332.1:0-6435 GCA_041984905.1 Verrucomicrobiales bacterium
AATCTGAAGCAGGCCGGTCGGCTGGGGGAAGCCTTGCTGACGGCGGGGCAGTGCCTGCGGCTCCACGCCACAGATCCCTACTACTATAAACCCCTGATCTTCTGCCTGATCCCGCTTGGGGCTCTGGAGAACTATCGCCTGTGGAAGCAGCGCCATCGGCAGCAGCAACCCGTTACCGCCTGAATTCGTCATGGAAACCGACCTCGATTACACGAATCCGGGCTTCACCGCCATCATCCCGGTCTACAACCGCGAGCGGACCATTCAGCGCGCTATTGAAAGCGTGCTCAACCAATCCTACCCGGCTCGTGAGGTCCTTGTGATTGACGATGGATCCACGGATCGGAGCGCGGAGTTGATCCAGGCGTTCGGGGACAAGGTCACCTACCTCTTCCAGCCCAATGCTGGCGCCTCTGCGGCTCGCAATCTCGGTGTCCAGCGGGCTACCCAACCCTTTGTGGCGTTCTTGGACTCCGACGATTACTGGACAGAGGATCATCTTGCCGAGATTGCCAAAGCCATCGAGGCGACTCAAGGACAGGCGGATCTCTACTTCGCGGATCTGCGTCGTACGAGCGAATCCGGTGGAGGGCTCCTCTGGAACGCGGGAGAGTTTGGGATCTTTGGGCCGCACTCCCTGGCCGCGGACGGAACGGATTGGGCGATGCGCAGCCTCCAACCCATGATGCTGCAGTCCTCTGCATTTCGCAGGAGCGCTTACCTGGCGTGTGGTGGACTCGATCCCAATTTTGAAGTCCGGGAAGACACCCAGCTATTCTTCAAAATGGCCTTCGGCAGACCCGTCTGTGCGGTGAACTCCTGCGGTGCCGTGATGACTTCCGATGCGGAGCAGGAGCGCCTCACCAAGCAACTGCATGGTGACTCCTACAGTTACTGGAGGCACACAGAGATCCTGTATCGCGATCTCTTGCGCGCCTTTCCCCACTTGTCCTCAAGGCATCGCGAAACTCTTCGCTACCGGTTGGCCTCCGCTTACTTGGCTCTGGGACACATCGCCTGTCGCGAAGGAAGATGGGATCTCGCCGTGCAGAACGGTCTGAAAGCCGCTGGAACCTCTCCACGTCGCCTGCTCGATGGAATGGGCCGTACGTTGTTTGGCCGGGAGGAGGTGGAGCCCGCTTCGGATGATGAATGCAGGGGGGATCGGCCGCTCGTCAGTGTGGCCTTGCCTGTTTACAACGGGGAGAACTACCTGGAGGAAGCGATTCACTGCATCCTGGATCAAAGCTTCACGGATCTGGAACTGATTCTGTGCGATAACGCTTCGACGGATCGCACGGAGGAAATCTGCCGGGCTGCGGCTGAAGCGGATGAGCGTGTGCGCTACAGTCGCTCGGAGACCAATCTGGGTGCCGCGCCGAACTTCAATCGCGCCTTTGATCTGGCTCGGGGGAAATACTTCAAGTGGGCGGCCCATGATGACCTTTGTAAGCCTGACTTCCTGGCTCGTTGCGTGGAGATTCTGGAATCGCAGGTGGATGCCGTACTTTGCCATACCGATGTCGAGTGGATCGATGAGAAGGGAACGTTCCTGCGTCACTACGATCCTGATCTGCCGGAGATTGGTTCCGAATCGCGAGTGGCCCGCTTTCGGAATCTGGTGCTGAGCGATCACTATTGCATCGATATCTTCGGACTCATTCGCCACTCGGCCCTGGTCGGTACGCCGCTCATCGGAAGCTATATCGGTTCTGACCGCGTCCTGCTCGCGGAGCTGGGGCTCAAGGGCAAGTTCTACCGCGTGCTGGAACCTCTCTTCCAATCTCGCGATCACCAGGAACGCTCGATCCGTTCCATGAAGATCCGGGAACGCGGCGCCTGGTTCAATGTGGCATTGAAGGGGAAGACGGTATTGCCGCATTGGCGTTGCCTCGCGGAACTACTGCGATCCATTCAACGTAGCGGCCGCTCGCCATTGGATCAGATGCGTTGTGGCGGTGTCCTGCTTCCCTGGATCTGGCGACATCGTGAGTTTCTCAAAGGGGACCTGACGGGTGCCATCAAGCAGAAGCTGGGCATGGGCCAGACTCAGCCTTCGAGCAGTGAAACCATCACCTTAGTGGAGGGGCAGAAACCATGAGTGACAGCGCTCAAGTGCAGTCCGGAGTGAAGTGGATCTCCGTGTCGATGATGGTCACTCGCATCAGCCGGTTGCTGACCACGCTGGTGCTGGCTCGATTGTTGGCGCCAGAGATGTTCGGCATTATCGGCATGGCTTATGTCACCCTGGAGATTCTCCAGAAGATCCGGGAGATGGGCTTTGGTCAGGCCTACATTCAGCGTCAGGAAACCGACCCAGACCGGGAACGTGTTGCTGCCAATACCACCTTCTGGATGGGAGCGGGGATCAACATCCTTCTCTTCGTTTCCGCAGTGCTGGCCGCTCCCGCCATTGGTGCTTTCTTCCGCTCGGAAGCGGCTGTCCCGGTCCTCCAGGTCCTTTGTATCAGTTTCCTCATCGATATCCTCATCTCGGTTCCGTCTCTGGATCTCCAGAAGCGGCTCGACTTTCGCAATTTAACGCTCTGTGAGGTGGCTCAGTCCGTGTCCTATGCGGTGATCGCCATCGTCCTGGCCCTCAGTGGCTTTGGAGTTTGGAGTCTTGTCTGGGGACAGCTCGCTTCCAAGTTTGTCTTCATGGGGGCGCTGCTCATGGCATCGCCCTGGCGACCGCGCCTGGAGTTCTGCCCTCAGATTGCCAGAGAACTCTTCAAGTTCGGCAAGTATATATGGGCGTTTGTGGTGTTGTCAGGCATCGGGGACGCCTTGGATAAGCTCGTGGTGGGCCGTTACTATGGTGAAACCCAGTTAGGGCTCTACTCGATGGCGTTCTTGCTGGCGACCTTGCCTTCCACGAACATTACCGCTCTGATCAATCGGTTGACCTTTCCGCTCTTCAGCAGGATGCAGGCAAATAGGGCGGAGTTGCGAGCCGCGCTGGGCAAGGCGCTGGCGCATGTGTCTGTCTTGGCGATTCCCGCATCGCTTGGGATCGCCGCAGTGGCGCCCTTGTTCGTTGGAGTGGTGCTGCAGGAGAAGTGGGCGCCCATGATTCCGCTGGTCGGCGTATTATGCTATTATGGGCTGATCTTGTCCGTGGCGGCCGTCACGGGACCAGCGTTGAATGCGATTGGAAAGCCGAAGGTTCTTTTCTATACAAGCATCATCCATCACGCCACCAAGATAGCACTCCTGATCGCGTTACAGGGTTACGGGGTGATTGGTATCTGCTACGCGGTGTTGATTCCCATGGTGATCTCCTCGGGGATGGCCTTTATCCTGGTCATGCGTTACCTGAAATACCCGTTCTGGGAGCTGATGATGCCCGTGGTTCGCCCGACAATCGCGGCGGTAGTCATGTTTGCTGGGGTCCAGGTGTTGGTGCAGTTCTCGAGTCAGGTCGAAGGGGTAGTTCTGCATGCTATATTATTAATAGCTTCTGTGATTATTGGCGCAGTGCTCTATCTGGGAGTAAGTTATTATATTAACCGGCCAGTTTTAGCGGAGATTGCCCAGGCTCTGCAGGGCATGGCTGGTTTGTCTCGCGCTAGAAACGCAAACGCTACCACTGGATGAGAGTCGCCTTTGTCTGTCAGCCCCTGGATGGGAAACTGCCGCCGCCGAAGAACTCGATCGGTATCATTATCTATGAGTTCGCCCGGAAACTGGCCGGACAGGTGGATGCCGTGTCCGTGTTCTGCTATGGGAACAGATTTCGGGGCAAGACGGTCGAGCAGGAAGGGGTGCGCTACTACCATTTGCCGGTATTCCTGGACAACTGGTGCAAGAAGCTGCTGCAGAGGTTCCGAAAGGGGAGTGACCCGAGAGCTCCGTACTATGCATCTCCGTGGGCTAGCCCGATGTATGCGTGGAGAATTGCCCGTCAGATCCGGAGACAGCGGATAGACGTGGTCCAGATCATCAATTGTTCGGAGTTTGTGCCCCTGATCCGGGCGCTGAATCCGGAAGTCAAGATCGTGCTTCATATGGAATGCGAGTGGCTCAGCCAGTTGAGCGCGCCTCTGATGGAGTCCCGAATCGAGAAGACGGACCTTGTGCTCGGCTGTAGCGAGTTCGTCACCCGGCGTATCCAGGAGCGCTTCCCCATGTTTCGCGATCGCTGCGACACCATTTTCAACGGCATTGACGCAGAGCGATTCTGCACCTCGGGATCAGAGAGGGGAAAGAGAGAGCCGCTGGTCATGTTTGTAGGCCGGGTTTCCCCCGAGAAAGGAGTTCACGTCCTGCTGGACGCCATGGCGCAGGTCGTGAAGGCGATGCCGGAAGCCAGGCTGGAGGTGATTGGCCAGGTGCAGAATGTGCCGGCGGAATACGTGGTGGACGTTTCTGACGATCCTCTTGTGCTTGATCTGAGCCGGTTCTATGGGCCGGAAGGAAGCGGAGAGTATGAGGCCGCGTTGAAGGCCCAGATTCAGGAGCAGAATTTAGAGAAGAATGTGGACTTTGTCGGCAACGTGCCGAACTCCGAGCTGCAGGACAAACTGCGGCAGGCGGCGATGCTCGTCTTTCCCTCGGTGTGGGAAGAGCCCTTCGGGATTCCTCCGGTGGAAGGCATGGCCATGGGTATGCCCGTGATCGTGACCCGTTCCGGAGGGATGACGGAGACCGTGCTGCACGAGGAGACTGGCCTGGTGGTGGACCGCAACGACGCGGGCGGATTGGCGGATGCCATCCAGCGCCTGCTCATGGATCCAGTGCTCTGCGGCAAGCTTGGTGCAGCAGGTCAAGAGCGGGCCCAGACCCATTTCTCTTATCAGGGCCTCAGCGAAGACCTACTCCGTCTCTATCGAGCTATCCCACCGCGCCGCATCCCGGCACGTCCTGAAGCTTTCTCGCTCAAAGAAACCCAAGAACCTACGAAATCATGAACAATCCATCGGATCGGGGGAGCTCCGCTCCTCTCCATCTTCCGAAGCCGAGCCGGGGCCGGATCAAGCAGCCCATTCTCGGTGACGTCATTCCCTTTACCAACGGCATCGAACACGCTGCCGACGATATCGACGTATCGATCGTGTGCCCGTTCTTCAACGAAGGACAGATTGTCGAGACTGCGATCCTGACTCTGCTGGGACGCTTGGAAATGCACCTGCAGGGCAACTGGGAACTCATTGTGGTGAATGATGGAAGCAAGGATGATTCCGGCGAGATCGCATCTCGGATCGCCAAGGAACATGCCAACCTCCGCTACGTGGGGTACGAGCACAATCGGGGGCGCGGACACGCGCTTCGCACCGGGATTCAACAGGCTCGCGGTGAGATCATCGTGACCACGGAAATTGACCTCTCCTGGGGGGAAGATATCGTGGAGCGATTGGTTCAGGCCATGCGGGACAATCCCGACGCCGACATCGTAGTGGCGAGCCCGCACCTTCCCGGCGGTGGCTACAAAAACGTTCCGGCCAAGCGCGTCTTCCTGAGCCAGTTCGGCAACCACGTGATTCGCGCGCTGATGACGGATGCCGTGAGCATGAATACGGGTATGACCCGGGCTTACCGCCGCGAAGCCATCCAGAGTCTCCCCTTGGATGAAGACCGCAAAGAGTTTCACCTGGAAGTCATCCTGAAAGCGACCGCTCTTGGCTATCGCATCACGGAAATTCCCTCCATCCTGGAGTGGAAGCAATACAAGCACCAGGGCCAACGCGTGAAGCGCAAGAGCTCGTCCAAGGTCAACAAGCTGATGGTGACCCACAGTCTCTTCAGCCTGTTTGCGCAACCCATCCGCTACATCTGGCCGCTGGCCATCTTTGCCGGCATCCTGTCCGCCGGATTCCTCGGCGCAGGTGTTGCCTTCCTCTTCGTGCCCAATGTGGATTCCATCTTCGTGGTGATCATGTCATTGGCCCTGGCCATCATTTCGCTGACGCTCTTCATCTTCGGTGTGCTGACCCGGCAGGGAAACATGCTGCAGACCGAGCTCTGGCGGCTGCGGGAAGAAGTGGCCCGCCTCAAACCGTTTTCAAAGGAGTAACCCACTAACCCTGCCCGAACTTTCGGGCCCAAGCGTACTCTGGCTATGCAAACTCCCGCCTATTCGGAAGAAGTCTATCTCGGCGCATTGCGCCGGGAAGCCGTGAGGATTCTCAGTCTTTTGGACCGGGAATCTCACAGCCCGACTTATGGGTGCATGGATCGGACGTTCTGGGCCTGGAAGTTCGTGGACTTTCCAGGCGCACGGTTTCAGGAGGGGCTCTGCTACCTGAGCTTTCTTTATGCAACGGATTTCCGGGACAATGCGTACTACAGAAATCCGAAACTGCTGGAGTGGATAGCCGGTGGCTTTGATTTCTGGGCCGGAATCCAGCGGGACTCCGGAGACTACGACGAAGCTTATCCTGACGAGCGATCCCTCGCCGCGACCAGTTTCACCGGGTTTTATCTTGGGGAAGCCTG
>JBHIXE010000333.1:0-6387 GCA_041984905.1 Verrucomicrobiales bacterium
TGACGTCTATCCCACGGTTTGCGAGCTGGTGGGAGCCAGGATGCCTCAGGGAATTGATGGCGTGAGCTTTGCTCCAGTCATCAATGGCGCCAGGGAGAGCATCCGTGACCACCTCATGTTTGCCTACGGCACAACGCAACGCGCCATTCGAGACGGACGCTGGAAGCTGATTCAATATACGGAGATCAATCGCACCCAACTCTTTGACATGGAGAACGATCCCTGGGAGAAGACCAACCTCGCCGCCAATCCAGAGTATACCGGACAGGTCGACCGCTTGATGAAACTCCTCGCGGAAAAACAGGTCCGCTATGGTGATGACCAGCCTCTCCTATCGAACAGCCCTCGGAGGGCGGAGTTTGTCCTGCCGACCGATGAAGACATGCGGAACTTAAGAAGGAACAAAAAGGCTGGGAAACCTGGTTTAGAGTAAGGAATAACAGGACGAGTTCGCAACAGGCCGACGCCCATCGCTCCACAGGGGGAGCGAGCGTTCTCTGAGTCAGGAGAGCAGCACCTATTCCCGCACACAAACGACGCGAGACTCCATTCGGAAGATCAGGTTCTCATCGACCGCGCTGACCCCGTAGATCCGGCTCTCGGTGCTCAGAGAGTTGGTCCCAAGCTCAACCGGTTCTTCGGGATTCGCCTGGAGAATCGTCGTTACTCCGTTGGTAGAGAAGAAGTAGATGCGGTCTCCGTTGGCAATGGGAGAGGCCCAGCAAGATGCCGGCAACCGTAGTGACCAGTTCAACTTCCCCGTCTCTAAGTCATTGCAGAAGGCCACTCCTGCCTTGTTCACAAAGTAGACGCTGCCATCATGCACCAGGGGAGACCCAAAACTGGATGAGGCATCCTCCGCCACCCAGGCAATATGACTCTCCGTAATGTTTCCATGGCCACCGAGCCGGATCGCCTGGGATTGACGCTTCCCGGAGCTTCCCACGATCACGACCTTACCATCTGTGGAGGGCGAAGCCACGGTATTGTCAGAGATCCCTTCAACGACCCAGTTCTGGGCTCCCGTCTTGGCGTCGTACGACTCTGCCACTCCATTCGAACTGATCAGGATCTGCTCATCCTCTCCTGAACCCGTCACGATTGGAGAACTCCAGGAGACGCGCTTTTCCCGATCCTGCTTCCAAATATTCTCTCCAGTCTTCGGGTCCAGACAGAGCAAGTAGGAGGGGCCATCATGCTCGACCAGAATGATCAGACCTGCAGAGGAAAGTGCTGGCGAGGAACCCACCCCGTGATTGCCACCAAAGTTGCCATACTCGCCGGTCAACGAACGGGCCCACTTCTCTTCCCCATCGTGGCTCAATGCGATCACATCGCCACTTTCAAAGAACGCATACAGGTGATTCTCATCGACCACGGGTGTAGGTGCTGCCAGCGAAACATATTGGCTGCTCTTGATCTTCTGCGACGCTTCAAACTCCTTCTCCCAGAGTTTCTCCCCGTTCTCGAGTGCGATACAGATGATGCGATTCGTTTCCTTCTGCTCCCCCTCCACACTGGTGACAAAGACCCGATCCTTCCAGACAACGGGACTGGATTGGCCGATCCCCGCGAGTTCCAGCGACCAGGCGAGATTCTCGTCATCAGACCATCGAAGCGGCAAGTTCCGCGCCTCCGAATGGCTTTCGCCAGCCCCCCGGAATCCGGTCCATGAAGCCTGCCCCTTCAGGTCGGCGGCATTCTTCCCTTCATCCTTGGGCTTGGCCGCAGCAACTTCGGCCTGGAGCATCGTCAGGTCAGCCCGTTCGATGGACGGTTCATAACCTCCTTTTCCGGTTCCCCCGATAAACAAAAGGTTGCCCATGTGATCAGGCACGAGCCGATGAAAGAAGCGCGGTTTCTCCAAATCGTAGCCTGTGTCCCGCCAGGCGTCAGCACCTTCGGTCAGGGCATACACACGCCCCGAACGGGCACTGGCCCAGACGGTCTTCTCCACGCCAAAGGCAGAAGCTCCAAATCCCTTCAGTCGCCCCTCTTCCGGAAGGTCCGGCCCCTGAGACCAGGACTTCCCCTTGGGATCGTAAATGAACACTTCTCTTGTCGTCGAATCGTCTTCGTCCATTCCGCCAATCGCATAGACAAAATTCTCGGTGGTTGCAACGGCGAGAGCGCGGTGGGTAAAGGGCGCCTCTGGCAAAGCTTCCCACTGAATGGGGTCAGCGCTGAGATCCGCCATGTAATATTGGGTGGCCCACTCGGCATCGTCAGGCTCCCCTGCCAATTGCCAGCCTCCGATCACATAGATCTTCCCATTAAGAACCGCGGCATCTAGAGACGAGACGGGTTTGGGAAGTGGTGTCAGGGACGTCCATTTGCCCGACTCCGGATCGTACTTGGCAAAGGTATCCGTCGAATGCATATCCTCGGCCTCCTCAGGTGCATTGCGGGAATACACCCCGCCGACCCGGTAGACCGCTCCGTTCCAAGGCACCAGGGCAAGACCTTGAGCGGGATCCTGCATCTCCAGTTTCTCCCAATCTCCGCTCCAGTGGAGGTTGACCCGGTAGAATCCTTCCGAGTAGTTCTCCCTGCTGTGGTCGTGAGCCTTGCCGGTGTGACCACTGTAGACATAGAGATGCTCCCCCAGCACGGCAGCGCCAAAGCTGGTGACCGCTTCCGGGAGATCCGGTGGCCCACCCCGACGAGGAGTTTGATTCTGGCCCACCGCATTGGCCATGAGGAGGATTACAGCCACGCTTGTAACCACGGCTGGATTGAGGAACCTATCGAAGGGATCGGGAGCTTTCATTCTACGAAACTGGGGGTATTCGAAAATCAAGATTGCGCATCACTGCGGGACTTGACGGCGGTACCCATCGTAAGGGAACGAGCTCGACGCAAGCACTTATTGAGACTGAGTCTCACCAACCCAACGCCCGGCGCGGGTTGCCATCGACGAGAGTCTCGATGGCTGCATCATCCAGTTGAAGATGCTCTCGCAGGTTGTCGATCATGCGAGGCACGGTCACTGTGGACCCCGCCAGATTGCCATTGGGAATGCGGGCCACGAGGTCCTCACCGATCTGCAATTCCCAGCCGGCCAATTCATAGGTTCCTGGGCCAAGACGGGCTGCGTGCATGGCATCCGTCACGGCAATACAGCGATCGATCCCTGCACATCGCAGGTAGTTGGCCAGCGCGAAAAACTCCACATGCACACCGTCTGGAATGAAGCAGAGCCAGAGCTGATCGGAAAGGCTGAGGGATCGCTGCACGATGTTGTCATGCCGATGCATCGTGAGCGGACAACCGTTGCCCAGATGCGTCACCATGGAGAGCCCATGATCAATGCCGCATTTTAGCTGATCCAACGAAGCGTCGGTGTGTCCCGCCGAAACGGTGATGCCTTGATCACTGAGCAACTGGGTCACCGCCCCGGTCCCATCCTGTTCGGGGGCCAGAGTCACCAGCTTGCAAAGCCCATCGCAAGCCTCCAGGAGAGGCTGCATGGCCTCTGGCGTTGCCTGTTGAATCGCTGCCAGGGGATGGGCGCCCCGGTATCCATCCGCCGGTGAGATAAAGGGCCCTTCAATGTGGATCCCGGCGATGACGTCGCCACACACAGGATCCGCATCGCAGGCTCTCACAATCGCCTCTAACTTGCCGCACATCGCGGGAATGTGATCCGTGATCACGGTGGCGAGGATCTGGTGGACCCCATCCTCCCGCAACGCATCGCAGGCCTCGCGAATGGATTCTGTGGAGACGTTCTCCGCGTTGAAGTTGACCCCTGCGTAACCGTTTACCTGGATGTCAAAGGGACTCATGCGGATGAAGAAAGCGGGTGGGAAGACCCGTCTTTCTTAGTCCCCTAGCATGGCAACGTCAACCTCTGCATCCTTCCCCTCTTTGTCGATGATCCTGGCAGAGACGATGTAAAACGTGGGCTTGGTGGTCTGGACAGTCACCGTTTTCCTCTTGAACAGTTTCTTCTCTTCCACCACTTCCTCTTTCTGCCGGTTCAATCCGCCCACGACAAAATAGGTCTCCTGGGGAATGTCCACACTGCCTTTGTAGGACTCCCGATTGAAGATAGGCATCTCCATACGATTCTCCGTAAGGGTTACTGGAACGACCTTCTTCTTGAAGAGGCCAGTCTTCACCGGAGTTTGAATGGGGCTTCCATAGTTCACGAATCCCTCAAAGAGCACGTTCTCAATATCCAGGCCCAACTCCACCGTGCCATCCAGCTTGAGGATCGGCAGGAACTCCATCGCCAACCCCAGGTTCCGGATCTCAAACGAATTCGGGGATGAGGGCGTCACGGGAAATGACGATACTTCCGTGGGCGGAGCATTTTCTTTCTGCTCCACGGGAACGTCTTCGCCAGATGGGAACTTGGGTGGATCGTAGGCCGACGGATAGATGAACTCCCTAACCAGCTCAATTCGAGAGGTCTGGCCGCCGTGAGCCACGACGGAAGGCGTCGAAAGGATCTCCGATCCTAGAGTGCTGTTGACCCTTCGAATCAGCTCTTCGTATTTCTCGCGATTGGCGATGGGAAGAACGTAAGGATTGGGCGCTTCCTTCAATCCTACCTCCTTCAAACTCTCGGCGCCTACCGAGTAGGTCTTCACCTGGATGTAGACATAGAGTTCCTGATCGAAGAACTCGAATAGCTTGGTCAAACGCTCATGCTGATCGGGCTCGGCGGAGATTTCTGCCTCCCATCGATTCAAAAGCTTGAGGTTTGAAATCTTGAGTCCTGCCGCGGTCAAACGCGATCCCATGACGGATTCCGCGGTGGACATCGCATCCTTCTCTTCCTCGCCCTCAAAGGGGTCTGCTGCGCCCTCTTTCTTGAGAGTCGACTCCACCAGATGGTTCCAGTGGTGCTCGGTGAGGTAGTATTTCCGGCTCTCCGGCTCGGCCCAAAGGCACTGCTGCGCGAGCAACGCAACCACAACGATACCAACAGCTTGTCTCATAATGTGTATCCCGGTCTGGATCCCCATTACGAAAGAATTCGCACTCAATGTCGAGCCCAAAATTTCGCCCTCTTCAATCCACCAGCAAATCCGGACGATTCTCTCGAGTCCGCTCCAAGGCTCTTTCCGCTCGCCACTCTTCAATCTTGGCGTGGTTTCCTGACAGGAGCACTTCCGGAACCGCCATCCCTTGATACTCCGCCGGCCGTGTGTAGTGAGGTGCTTCGAGAAGATTGCGGTCTGAGAAGGATTCGTCCTGAGGGGAGCGCTCGTCACCCAACACACCCGGGATCAGCCGTACCACCGCATCCACGAAGACGACCGCAGCAATGGCGCCGTTGGTCAGTACGTAGTCGCCTATCGAGATCTCCCGGTCGACTAACGCCTCCACCACCCGGTGATCGACCCCTTCATAATGCCCACAGAGGATGATGAGGTGCTCGGCGCCGACGTAGCTTTCCACGATTCTCTGCTCTAGCCGCTGGCCTTGAGGTGTCATCAGCACCACCACGGTTTCCTGCCGTCGCAGCTCTTCCACCGCCGCGAAAAACGGTTCCGGCTTCATCACCATGCCTGGTCCGCCACCATAGGGTTCGTCATCCACCTTGCGATGCCGGTCCGTGGCCCAATCTCGCAGATCGTGCACGTGAATCTCCACGTGGCCCGCCTCGCCCGCCCGCTTCATGATGCTTTCCTGAAGCGGCACCCGGCACATCTCGGGAAATATGGTCAGAATATCGATCCGCAAACTCTGGTCGTTGGCCCTCCTGTCGGGTTAAAGGCCCACATAATAGCTCAAGGTGGTCAAAGTGCGAGCATGCCAATCCGCCTTGTCTTCCGGGATCATGGAATAGGCCGTCGGAGCCGTGATGAGCAGAAAGCGGTTTCCCGGCAGCCATCCTCCCGCGTGGCTGTTTCCCTGAAATCCGGCGAAGTTCTGGCGACGCTCCGCAAAGACGAATCCCGTCGCAAGCCGTCCCCCATCGGGGTCAATGTAATCAAAGGCGAACCCCATTTCACCTTTTCGCAGGGCACTGGGCACGCGAACCACCACGACGAAGTGATCTCGCAACGTCTTCCACCGCCACTTTCCTGAGCGCGAGTCCTGATCCGCATATTGAGATCGAAGAGCGATTACCGGCGGCATCCCTTGAAACAGGGAGAAGCTCAGTTGCTGATGCACGCGGGCCAGGAAGTCCTCACTGGGCTCGTCCAGGCCACGGAGCAATTCCGTGCCGTAAGGCTCCGGCAACCCATGGTCGGAAGAAAGCTCCCTAGCCGCCACCGCCAAGTCTTCATGAAGCACGCCCGCATGCTCGGTGAAGCGATGCCCTTGATCGAGCACTTCTGAGGGGCGGCGGAAGTAGCGATCCAGAAGGCCATGCAGGCGATGGCGGTCACTGGCTCCCTGGAGATTGGAATAGGCCTCTCGATACTT
>JBHIXE010000334.1:0-3178 GCA_041984905.1 Verrucomicrobiales bacterium
GGAGGGAAGGGCGAAGCGTGCGTCTGATTGGCGCCGGAGTTCGCTTCGTGCCCCTTGGCGATGAGCAAATGGAACTGGAAATGTAGGCAGCTCTGGGCTCCTGTAGCGCCCATGTTCGCTGTTATCGTCACCATCGAAGCCGTCCCGGGGCAATCTGGTTCTCTCATCGCTGCCCTGGAAGCCAACGCCCACGGCGCCCGTCAGGAACCCGGTTGTCTGAAATGGGAATGGTCCCGCCACATCTCCGACGAGAACCAGTTCGCGATCTACGAGATCTACAAAGATCAATCCGCCTTTGAAGAGCACAAGGCCAGCGAACACTTCGCCGAGAGCATCATCGCCAAGAAGGTTTCAGGGCAATACGCCGTTCTTGGAGCGGATGTGAGGGAGTAGGTGCTCATCATTACGGAGTTGTAATGCAGGTGTAACCCTCCGGAAATGCTGCGGTGGTTTGATGAGAAAGCCAATTCCCATCAAACCCATGAAACGATTCATCTATTTCAGTTCCACCATCCTTGTTTTGGGGGTGGCCGCCATGTGCTTGCACCCAGAACCTGCCCAAGGGCAAAAGCAGAACGGTCTCAAAATTCAGAAGCCGCGTATCACTGATACCGTTCGTGCCAATATCTATGCGGATAACTGGTTCAAACTTTACCTCAACGGCAATCTTGTAGCCGTTGATTCCATCTCTTTCATCCCTCACAACGTGGTCAGTGTAGACGTCCTCCCCGATTACCCGATGACGATCGCAGTAATGGCTCGGGACAACGCGGACCCGGTGACTGGTATGGAATACAACAACACCAATGTCGGTGACGGGGGTTTTATCCTGAAATTCGGAGATGGTACCGTGACCAGTGCCGCCTGGAAGGCAAAGGGCTTTTCCCGAGGTCCGGAGGATCTTGCCAACCCTGAGGTGACGGATCTCGCGATTCCCGACGGGTGGTTTCTTCCGGATTTCGACGACCGCAACTGGGGCACGGCCACGGAACATTCGGAGCAGGCTGTAGGCCCTAAGGAACCCTATTACGAGTACGACTTTGAAGGAGCCAAGTGGATCTGGACGGAAGATCTGGCTTTGGACAACCTCGTGTTGTTCCGGTTTCACGTGGAGCAGCCACCGAATGGAGCCCCGCTTCCACCATTGTGGCCTCGAGGGCACATTGATGCTGCCAACCGTTTCTCCAACTAAGACTTTCGTAGAAGATGAGAACTCTGATCTATCTCCTCCTCACCACCTTGGGTTTTGCGGCTGCTGCGGTTTCGAATCGGGGCTTGTATGAGCCGAAGTATCCAGGCGCCCACACCTTCGGTGATGGTTCTACCCCGCCCCCTCAGGCCCAAGCCTTCTCGAAGATGAAGGATCAGGTGGGGATATCCTGGGATGACGAATATCTCTACCTGGAGGGGAACGGCTTGCCAGACCATGCCATGATGAAGGGCATCACAGCGTGGCAACAGCAGGTTCCCTTACCCCACGACTTTACGGGACCCAACGCCTTCCGTATTCCCCTTCAACCTAAGATTCTGGAGGAGCCAGCAGAGTTAACTCTTTTCGGTCCACTCGCGATTGCAGTGAATGGGATCCCTATTTTTCACGCATTGACCCAAAGCGGCAAGGACGCCTACGCGGGGGGCGAGTTGGATGAGTGGGGCGGTCACTGCGGCAGGGCGGATGACTACCACTATCACATCGCTCCTGCTCATCTGGAGGCCATCGTGGGGAAGGGGAATCCGGTCGCCTTTGCCCTGGATGGACTGCCGATTTACGTTGCGGACCCGGCAAAGGACAAGCCGCTGGATGAATGTCACGGCTACTTTGATGATGAAGGGAACTATCGGTATGTAGGCGACCTGAAGCCGCCCTATGTCATGAGTGGGTTTCGGGGAGAAGCGGATCTAGAAAGTCGTCCCCGGACGCAAGGCGTGCGACCGCACTTGCAGCCTTTGCGAGGTGCCGCGATCACCGGCTTCAGCGGAAGTCTCCAGGAAGGCTTCCAACTCCGCTATGAAGTGGGGAGTGAGGAATCCACCATTGCCTACCAGGTCCAGGAAAGCGGTGGTGTGGAGATGGTCTTTCAAGGACCAGGTGGTCGAGTGAGAAGGGAGACCTACGAGCGGCGCTCTAGTGGCCGAGGGAAAGGGGGAGACCGGCGTCCTCCGGATGAGCAAAAAGGAAGTGGCGGAAAAGGTGGGAAAAAGCCAGGATGAACTTATGCGTATTCTCGTTGTAGAGGATCAGGCAAAGATTGCCGGCTTCATCCAGTCCGGGCTTGAGGAGAGCGGATTCACTGTGGAATGGTGTCGCACAGGTGAAGCGGGATTCGAAATGGCCACTCAGGAGAGTTACGACGCCATGGTTCTGGATATTATGTTGCCGGGCAGAGACGGGCTCAGTGTGCTGCGCTCGCTCCGGGAACGGCACGTGACGCTGCCCGTTATCCTGCTGACTGCCCGTAGTGAGCTCAATGAGCGGGTAGAAGGCCTGAATCTGGGTGCAGACGACTATCTTACCAAGCCCTTCTTTGTAGAGGAACTGGTGGCCCGTCTCCAAGCGCTCATCCGTAGAAATACAGGCCATGCCCTAAACATACTTCAAGCGGGCGATCTCACTATGGATCTGATAACCAGAGATGTACGGCGGGCCGAACGTGAAATCGAACTAAGCCAGCGTGAATTTGCACTGTTGGAGTATCTGATGCGATCGCCGGGCCGAGTATTCTCTCGCTCACAAATCAGCGAACATGTGTGGAACACACACTTTGATACTGGCACGAATATGGTCGACGTGGCGGTAACGCGCTTGCGAAAGAAGATCGAGGAACCGGGGGAGTCCAAGCTGATTGAGACCGTTCGCGGTGTTGGATACCGGCTCAAACAACCCTGATCCCGGTATGCTGGCGCTCCGTTCATTTCGAGTCCGGCTGGCCCTGGCTTCCGCACTGATCTCCGGATTGGTGTTGCTCGCCTTTGGCACGGTTGCTTGGTGGTCATTGAGCCGCTCCCGGCTTGAGTTGGTTGATGACGAACTTCAGCATTTTGGAAATCGAGTCGCCGTTCGTACGGGCCGCAATGTCGACCTGAATCGCCTGGAAGGCTCGTTGATTGACGTCTATGGCGCGGAGAAGGCTGCGGATCGATTTTTCTCCCTGCTCGATACTTCCAATGGCGAGATACT
>JBHIXE010000334.1:3188-6363 GCA_041984905.1 Verrucomicrobiales bacterium
GCCCAAGGAGCTGGCACCGGCATCGTTTCCCGGCACCAAACAGCCCCTTCGCCCGCAGCCTCGGCTGGATGACGTACGAGGCTCCAAAGAGCGTGACCTTCCGTTGCCAAAGCCGCGTATTGTGATGCATCCGCGCTTCTACAAAGTGACTTCACGGGGAGCACGTTATCGCATAGGGACATTTGCCAATCCGGATGTAACCATTGTGCTCGGAGCCAATCTCAATCAGGTAGCGCAGGATATGAGGGAACTGCGGTTGGCGTTTCTGGCGGCCGTTCCCGGGGCGTTGGGAATTGTGGCCCTGGGAGCGGCTTTTGTGGTCTGGCGGGCCTTGAGACCGATCGAGGAGCTGGGCGCAAATATGGAACGTATCTCTGCTCAGGAACTAGACCAGAGGCTGCAGGTCGGTGTAACAGATCAGGAGTTTGCCAGAATCATCGATGCCTACAATGCGATGCTTGAGCGGCTGGAGCGCAGTTTTCACCAAGCCACTCGGTTCAGTGCGGATGCCTCTCATGAGTTGAAGACACCCCTGGCTATAATGCAGGGCAGTCTGGAGCGGGCTCTTAACCAATTCGCAGATGACGAGCGCGTTCAAGAGGTGTTGATGGATCTTTTGGAACAGACAGGGCGGCAACGAGCGATTTTGGAGAGCCTGCTGCTTCTCTCCCGTGCCGATGCAGGGAAGCTGCGCTTGAGTAAGCAACGAGTGAACCTGAGCGAACTACTCCAGACATGGAGGGAAGATGCAAGTCTGCTCGCCGAGGCACGGGACATCCAGGTGCATAGTTCGATCGAGCCAGAAGTATGGATCGAGGCTGACCCAATATTGTTGCAGCGTGTGGCTCACAACCTCTTCTCTAACGCCGTGCGTTACAACTGGGATGGGGGATCGATTGAGTGTTGCCTGGAGACGGGAGCTTCCGAGGCCATTTTGACCATTGCCAACACAGGGGACCCCTTAGTGGATGAAGATAGAGAGCGAATCTTTGATCGCTTCTATCGGTCGCCGAACGCCTCTCTGGATGGGGGGCTGGGGTTGGGCTTGAGTCTGGCCCGAGAGATCGTCCAGGCTCATGGCGGGTGGATTCGGGCCGAGAACTCGTCAGACCGCACGATTCTAAAGGTTACTTTACCTCGCTAACAATCCATTACATCGCTGTAATGAACCGGTAACCGGGCGGAAAGAATGGGAGCGTTTAATGAGAACTAACCAACCATCATGAAAGCTCTGATCTATCTTATATTCACCATCGTAATCTTTGGTTCAGCCAACGCGCAGCAGATGCCTAACTTTGTTCTCCTCCTGTCCGATGACCAGGACTGGACTGGGCTCTCGGCCCAGATGCATCCGGACTTGCCAAACTCGAAGAGCGACTTCTACCGTACGCCCAATCTCGAAAAGTTTGCCGGAGAGGGGATGCGATTCAGCGCGGCCTACTCTCCTGCACCGGTGTGTTCGCCAACGCGGATCAGTCTGCAAACAGGGATGAGTCCCGCCAAGTTGGGTTGGACGAAAGCGGCGCCTCCGGAGTCAGGACGCCCATTGATTGAGGGCGCCAATCGTCGGGCCATTCGCGACGACGAAGTGACCATTGCCGAAGTGCTTGGAAAAGCTGGCTATGCCACGGCGCACTATGGCAAATGGCACCTTGCCGGTGGAGGTCCTGAATCCCATGGCTACCTGGAGAGTGATGGCGATACCAGCAATGGGGACGCCGATCCTTTCGTAGACCCCAATCCCGTGGACATCTTTGGCATGGGAGAACGGGCTGCCGCGTTCATGAAACAACAGCAGGCGGCAGGCCGACCCTTCTTCATCCAGATGTCCTATCATGCCTTGCACCGTCCGGAGAACGCGCTGAAGAGCACGCGAGAGTTCTACGATAGCCAGCCTCCCGGCCGGATGCATCGGGATCCCGCTCGCGCCGCCATAACCACGGATTTGGATACAGGGGTAGGCAGGCTGCTGCAACGCATCGATGAGCTGGGCCTGCGAGACAACACGTACGTGGTCTACATGTCTGATAATGGCGCAGGGGGAGGAAAGCCTGGCAGCCCGCGACCCATCCAGGGAGGCAAAGGCGGAGTCTGGGAAGGGGGCATTCGTGTGCCCTTCATTGTGCGGGGGCCCGGCATCAAGCCAAATTCCTGGTGTCACGAGCGGATTGTGGGCTACGACCTGTTCCCGACCTTTTGTCATCTGGCAGGACTGGACGAACAGCTGCCTCCCGGACTTGAGGGAGGGGACATCTCCCATCTCTGGATCGGTTCGCCGGCTCCGGTGAAGCGAGCCCGCGAAGAACTGGTCTTCCATTTTCCTCACTATCAGGGTGAACGGCCACACTCAGCGATCTTCGAAGGGCCGTATAAGGCGATGCACTTCTACGAGACCGGAGAGACCCTGCTGTTTGATCTATCGGAAGATCTCGGAGAATCGACTAATCTGGCCTCTCAAAGACCTGAAAAGGCGAAAGAACTGGCAGGCAAACTAGCGGTCTATCTGAAGGAGGTAGGAGCGGAGATGCCGAAGCCTAATCCAGACTACAATCCCGCCAACGAGCCGCCTATGAAGAAGGGCAAAGAGGAGCGCAAGGGGAAGGGTAAGGGCAAACGTAAAGATGTCTCCAATGGAGGGCCGCCTGCTGAAACGACTGTGCCCCGGTTCCCAGAACGCATGAAGTCTAGCATCGCCCCTCGGCCCTTGAATGCTCCTAACGTTGTACTGTTTCTGGTCGATGACCTTGGCTGGAACGGCATGGGGTTTTCAGGGAATGGCTTCATTGAGACGCCGCGCACGGATGCCATGGCCGAGAGAGGAATGGTCTTTACCCAAGCCTATGCCAGCGCGCCGAACTGTGCACCCACCAGAGCATGCCTTATGAGCGGCCAGTACGTCCCACGTCATGGCGTTTATACCGTGGTGGATGATCGGCACGCTCCCGGTTCGGCTCATCATAAGGTTCTGGCGGCCGAGAGTCGTGCGGAACTCGCCACAGAGACCGTGACGGTGGCTGAAGCCCTGAAGCAAGGAGGGTATGCCACGGCTATGTTTGGCATGTGGAATCTGGGGCGAGGCAGTCAAGGCCCCACGACGCCCCTCGGTCAGGGTTTTGATGTGTTCCGGCAACCGCGAGACCTGGGCTTCGAGAAGGATCGCTACTTCAACGAAGAG
>JBHIXE010000335.1:0-293 GCA_041984905.1 Verrucomicrobiales bacterium
GGGAATCGCCGGACTGACCTTCGCGCTCAACGCGGCTCAACATGGTCGTGTCTGTGTGGTGACCAAGCGCACCGCCAGTGATACCAATACCGCTTGGGCCCAGGGAGGGATCTCTTGTGTATGGAGTCCTGAGGATACCTTTGAGCGTCACGTGGCGGACACCATGGACGCAGGTGCCGGGCTCTGCCGCGAAGACGTCGTGCGCACCATCGTAACGGAAGCGCCTCACGCGATTCAGGATCTCATGGATCAGGGCGTGATCTTTGACAAGCGCGTGCGGGAAGACGGGGAGG
>JBHIXE010000335.1:303-6317 GCA_041984905.1 Verrucomicrobiales bacterium
GATCGGTTCCCGCCGCTATACGCGCTTCCTGCTCGAATATGGTCTTTTCCTCGCCGAAGGCGGCTGGGCCGTGAAGGCGAAGGCGCCCGCTCTTGTCAGCGAGTTTGCCTGTGCCGCGCTCGACAAGCGCCTGAAGAAGGCGGCGAAGACGGGCCGGGAGATCGAAACGAAACTGGTCGCGCGGCTACGAGAAACCAAGAATGTCGACCTCCTGGAGCACCATTTCGCGATCGACCTGATCACCACCGCCAAGTTGGGGTATGCGGCCGAAGACCGATGCCTGGGAATCTACGTTTTTGACCAGGACTCCAATCGAGTGATCACCCTGCGCTGCCCCAGAGTGATGCTCTGCACCGGTGGCTCGGGACGTGTCTACCTGTTCACGACGAACCCCAAGATCGCCACGGGAGACGGTGTCGCAATGGCCTGGCGAGCCGGGGCGGAGATCGCCAACATGGAGTTCGTTCAGTTTCACCCCACCTGCCTTTATCATCCGGAGTTGAAGTCGTTCCTCATCTCAGAAGCGGTACGGGGGGAAGGCGGCGTGCTTATCGATAAGCACGGCAACTCCTTCATGGAGAAGTATGACAAACGCAAGAGCCTGGCTCCCCGGGACATTGTGGCCCGTGCGATCGACTCGGAAATCAAGCGGACCGGCGGTCCCTGCGTGTATCTGGACATCAGCCACAAGCCCAAGGGATTCGTGGCGGAACGCTTCCCGAATATCTACGAGACTTGCCTGAAGCTGGGAATCGACGCGGAGACGGATCCCATACCAGTGGTTCCGGCGGCGCACTATCAGTGCGGAGGCGTGAGAACGGACGTCAATGGCGCGACCAGCCTGCGGGGACTTTATGCGATTGGTGAAGTGGCCTGCACGGGCCTGCACGGCGCCAATCGACTCGCCAGCAACTCTCTGCTGGAGGGAGCCGTGGTGGCTCGCCGTGCCGTGGAGGATGTGCTCAAGAAGCTCCCGCTCAATCGGACCGCGCCTCAGGACTTCGACGTGCCGGATTGGCAGACGGGTGACGCCAGCGATGTGGATGAACTGGTCGTGATCTACCACAACTGGGACGAGATTCGCCGGCTCATGTGGGACTACGTCTCCATCGTGCGGACCAGCAAGCGGCTGCAGCGCGCGGCTACGCGACTTCACAATCTGCGGCGTGAGGTGCAGGAGTTCTACTGGAACTTCAAGATCTGCACGGAACTGCTGGAGCTCCGCAACCTATTGGAAACCGCAGCACTCGTGGTGGAATGCGCCACGCGGCGAAACGAGAGCCGCGGGCTTCACTACACGCTGGATTTCCCTGAAGCGGACGATAAGCGCTTTCACACCGATACCGTGCTCCGGCGGCTCTGACGCAGAGCCTCCCCTTCCAATTTTGGGAGGGGAAACAAAGACGAAAAGGGGACAGGTTCCTTCCGGCTCTAGGCGCGGGAGGCTTTGTCTTCGTTCTGGTTAGCTCCTTTGAGGAAGCCGATCACGTTCTCCAACTGCTTGGCGTCCACGGGCTTTTTCAGCACCACGATGGGGCCCACAGAAAGGATCTTGCTCAGAATCTCGCTGTCCGGATAGGCCGTCGTCACCACTACGGGAACGTCCGGCTGAAGCTCCACCAGCTTGGTGTAGAGATCGTCTCCGCTCATATCGGGAAGCTTCAGATCCAGAAGGATCAGGTCGAACTTCCGGCGTTGCGCCAAGGCCAGAGCCTCTGCTCCCGTATCCACTACCTGATGGCTCACCCGGCATTGATTCAAGGTCTTCATCAGGAAATTCTGGGCGCCTGGATCATCCTCAACGGCCAGCACGGATGCCAGAGGAGTGTCCTCGGTCAAACCATACATTTCATCGAGTTCCTTGCGCTTGATCTTCCAGCGCCCTCCGATGCGGAAGGCAGGGATCTTGCCGTGCTTAATCAGGAAATAGATGCTCGGCTGGGGAGAACGCAGGTATTCCGCGGTCTCTTTGACCGACATCAATTCTGGAAGATCATCATGTTCCATTGTGCTTAGGGAAACGGGGCTTATTTGCTAATGGCCCCTACTTTTATAACTATTATACAAATGAGCAAACTAAATCTAATAATTTTCGCAACAAAGCGGAATGCTCAATACATTTACAGGTTAAATCACGCTTCTGTGTTCTCCAAATTCAGAAGAATTAGCGTGATTGATTACGAAAAATCGTAACTTCCGCAAAATGGACGAGAAGCGCGATTGGTGTCAAGACTCTGTTTCCAATGATATTGCTCCCAAACGGAGTTACCCGCGGGCCAGAGCGAAAAATAGGTGAGCGGAGGGTTGGGCGCCCAGACGATTCCCGTTCCTATTCCTTGAGATCGGGATCCAGATCGGTGTCGTTCACCCAACCGGTTTTCAGGTCCGGGTCTCCATTAACTTTGCGGGTGTAGAAGTCATCCCAGTAATCGGAGCTAAACGGATACTGATCGAAGATGGCGCCTTCCCCGAACATCCTCGGGTCTTTTTGAGCTTTCAGCCGCTCCTCCATTTCTTTCTCCAGTTCAGCGGCCTTGGCGGCATACTCAGGGTTGCCAGCGAGATTCACAACGCAATCCGGGTCTTTCTCCACCTGATACATTTCCGTCTCCGGCCGTTTTCCGAATGCCTGTTGCCAATACTCAGGCTTGGAGCCTTCCCGGCGCAGATCCAGAATCGCCGTTTTTGTGGGGCTGCCATCGCAGTTTAGGTAACCCGTCTCGGGGTTCCCGCCTGGCCAACGGGACGTTTCATAGTTGCGCAGGAACATCACGCCATCCCGGATGATGCCCCGAACCGGGTAACCCACGGAATCCGGACGCCCCACGTCATGGCGCTCCTTGCCGATCAGGACAAAGTCCCGCTCCGGATTGACCTGTCCGGCTTTGTCCGAACTGAATATATCCACCAGGCTTCGTCCCGTCGTTGGAGCCATGCCCACTTCGTCGGCGCTGAGACCGGCGATCTCCAGGAAGGTGGGCGCAAAGTCGATAAAGCTGACGTAGTCATCGATCTTGCGACCGGGATTCATGATGCCGCGCGGCCACATAATCGCCAGCGGCAGGTGATTGGAATACTCATACACCTGACCCTTAATCCGGGGAAAAGGCATCCCGTTGTCCGCGGTTACCAGAATGAGGGTATTGTCCAACTCTCCTGATTCCCGAAGGAGCTCCAGCATCTTGACCAGGTGCTGGTCGAAATACTCGATCTCAAACCCGTAATCCAGCATGTCATTGCGGATGACCTCCGTATCCGGCCAAAAAGAGGGGACGTGATCAATCTCGGTGATGTCCCGGCCGCCCTTGGTAGCGCCGGCTCCATATTCATAGGCGCGGTGCGGTTCGGTTCCGCCGTACCAGAAGCAGAAGGGCTGATCCTCAGGTTTCGCCTCTAGAAAGGCCTCGAAATTCCCGGCGTAGTCGGTCCCATTGATAAATTGGGCCGGAGGCTTGGTCTTCTGCTTGTCGAAGCCACGGCCCACCAGATCGCGATTCTTGCCAGCTTCATCCTTGGCCACGCCGGGTCCCCAGCCTTTGCCGGTCTTGCCGACGAAGTAGCCGTTCTCACCCAGAGCTTCCACGTAGGATTTGAACTCAGGTGGGAAGAATCCCATGTGATTAGCCGCCTCTTTCAGTTCCCAGCTATTGCGTCCGGTGATGATGCAGGAGCGGGATGGCGCGCACTTGGCATTGGGGGTGTAGGCGCGATTGAAGAGCAATCCTTGTTCGGCCACTTGGTCAAACCCGGGCGTGGAGATCCAGTCGCAGCCATAGGCGCCAAAGTGCATCCAGGTCGCGTCATCGGCGATGCAGAAGAGAATGTTGGGGCGTTCGATCTGGGCCTGAGCAAGTGAGGTGGCCAGCGACGTGCCAACTAGGATATGGAGTAGGAGTCGATTCATGGATTCTACAGAAGGGGGCAGTTGAAGTGCCAGCGTAGCGCAGGTCGCATCCCCGTGAGGAGCGGAACTTTTCTCCTTACACTTGTCGCTTCGCAGGGGTTCTTGGACCCAATCGTTACTTCACGGTAGTGGCAGCGGAAGATCTTGTTCTCGATTAAGTTCAATTGGTGAGCTCGTCCCTAACAAAGTCCGGGATCATTTGAATTCTTTCCCCAACAACGTATCCTCGCCGAGACATGAGCATGACCCCTGCTTCCAAAATCGGGAAACGCATCGCCAAATCGAAAGTGATGGCCGTGGTAGTGTTGGATGATGCCGAGCACGGTGTTCCTCTGGCGGAATCTCTCCTGAGCGTCGGTATCGATGCCTTGGAACTGACCTTACGCACGCCGGCTGCCTTGCCGGCTCTGGAGAAGATCCGTTCCCAGGTGCCGGACATGCTCATTGGTGCGGGCACGATTCTGAAGAAGCAGCAGGTGGACGAAGTGCTGGACGCGGGAGCGCACTTCGGCGTTGCCCCAGGTCTGAATCCCACCGTGGTGCGCTATGCCAAGACGAAAAAATTGCCCTTTGGTCCCGGAGTCATGACCCCCACGGATGTCGATCAAAGCATCGCTTTAGGCTGTCGGCTGATGAAGTTTTTCCCGGCGGAGTCTTCTGGAGGTCTGAAGCACCTGACGAACATTGCCAGTCCCTTCGAGCATCTGGATATTGGGTTCCTCCCACTGGGTGGGTTGTCGGAGAAGAATATGGCGGATTATCTCGCGTCACCCTTCGTCACCGCCATCGGAGGATCCTGGTTGGCGCCTCGGGATTTGATCGCCAAGGAGGACTGGAAGAAGATCGCCAACGTCGCCGCAAAGGCGCGGTTTCTGGCTGATGGGTGACCGGGAAGGGTTCGGTCTTCTGTCTTCAGTGGTCAGTTGAAATGTCCGGCGACGAAGAGGTTGCCATTCACGATGCTCCTAAGGACAACGTGAAGCCTCCTGGATTCGTGCTCGGTATGATCTCTACTGAAGCAGTGAGGATGAAGACCGGCTGAGGCCTAGAACTGGAGATAGACCTCCGCACGGCGGTTCTGAGCCCGTCCACTCGGGTTGTCCGTGCCGTCGGGATTGAGGTTGGGAGCCTTGGGAGCACTTTCGCCGAATGCCTTGGTCTCAATCTGCTTGTCGGGAACTCCCATGCTGACCAGGGCAGAGCGCACGCTGGCGGCGCGAAAATTGCTCAACTGCTCATTGTAGTTCTCATCTCCCTTGGCATCGGCGTGCCCATTGATGTGGAGCACACGCTTGGGATCTTCCTTAAGGATGCTGGCGATGATCTCGAGTTGCTTGCTGGCCCGGGTGTTGACTCCGGAATCGTCGAACTCGAAGAAGAGCACCAGTGAATCACCCGACTTCATGTCCGTGACGAGGGGTGCATAGGCGATGTCTCCCGCTCCCGATTCCATGGCGACGGTCGTCATGAGCTGGTCAAAGTTCAGTCCGGCCACCTTCCATTCTTGGCCAGCACCCTCGCGAGCCATCTCGATTCCAAACTCGGACTTCTTCTCCGCGGACTGGAGCCGGGCGATGACCCAAGCGGTGGTGTCCTGAACGATCGTGGGGATCAACGGCTTGTCGGCCCGCTTCTGAAAGGTGCCTTCTTCCACCACAATGAACAGGGCGGCCAGCTTCTCATCGCTCAGCTTGTCGCTGTTAACGAGCGTCTTGGCCGATTTGAAATCCCGGGCCACGACCGCATCCAGGAAACTTTGGGCGATCTGCATGGGAGCGCCTTCCTGGCTTTCTTTCATGTTGGCAATGAGAGAGTTGATGTCCGGTGCTCCCACCTTCTCCACGGCCCAACCTTTGGCGGGATCTTTGGCGAGGGAGAGACTGACTTGTTGCTTGCCGAGCTTGGAGAGATCGCTCGGAGGAACGAGGTTGATAACCCATTCAGTCCCATTGACTTGAGTAAATGGCGCGCTGGGGTCGACGGTGAACTTTTTGTCGACGATGAGGGAGCGCAGCTTGGTGACGGTTCCTTCAGGGAGTCCACTGGGGCCTACCAGTTGGATAAAGGTGGCGAGATCTCCGGCCTTCAGGGCGTTGGTCAAATCCGTGAC
>JBHIXE010000336.1:0-5779 GCA_041984905.1 Verrucomicrobiales bacterium
GGCCTGCACTTTGGCAGTGGGCGGCACGAATGACTCCCAAGCGACGGTTGCGGGATCGATGGAACCAACTTGATTGCCATGAGCGTCCGTCTTGAAGAGTCGCAAGGTGGCGCCTTCACCAGGAGCGAGCAGCACATCCGCAGGAACACTGGTGAACCCTGTCGCCTCACCGGTCTCCACGGCTTCTTCCGCCGGCATCTCGTCATAGGTGATGCCTTCGTTTTCAATCTGAAAGGCGTAGAGCTTGGCCTTGGTGTGAACGTAGACCATGCCATCGCAGACGGCTGGTGAACCGAGGCACTCGTCTTCCACCTTGATCTTGTGGAGAATCTCACATCCCTCCTCGCCGGGCTTGATCACGTAGACAAAGCCCTGGCTCATGGGAACCACAAGCATTCCATCCACGTAAGCCGGAGAGGCGTGAAGTTGGCCCGTGCCCAGTTTCTGATGCCATTTGAGCTTTCCAGTGGCAGCGTCCACGGCGTGGAGTTCCCCTTCGTGAACCACCTGATAGACGGTGTCTCCCACGAGGATGGGTGAGCTGGTGAACATGTTGAGCCGGTTCCGCCATGCTTCCGCACTTGCGGGCAACTGAGGAGCACCCTTCTGAGCAGGGTCCACGACTCCACCGGTGTTATCCAGATCTGCGGGCATCTTGATGGCGAACATCCGGCCCGTCTCCGTGGTATCGATGTTTTCCACTCCATGGATACCGATCACGGTGTCTTTGTAGATCAGCGGGGTGGAATTCACGCCGCCGATGGCCACTTGGAAGCGCCACAATGGCGTGCCGTCCGCCACATTGACACAGACCACGTTGCCACAGCCGGTGCCGGCGTAGAACACACGACGGCCGCCACGCGTTTCCAGCGTGGGATTGGAGAAAGAGGTGTCTTTCAGGAATGGCGGGCCAACTCCAGGAGCGGAGGACCACACCAGTTCGCCGGTGCTCTTATCAAAACCAAAGAAACGGTCGCGTGCCGGACCATCAGCGCCCCAGTAACTGGTGACAGCGCGAATGATGACCAGATCTCCGTCCACCACCGGAGCCCCGGCGCGACCGTTCGGGAAGGTCAATCGTCCGTAACGCTCCTGCATGGAGATTTCAAAGATGGTGTTTCCGTCCCGGTCGAAACACATGAAGAGACCATAGGTGGTGGCCAGGTAAACGTTGCCCGTCTCTGGATCCACTGCGGGAGCACCGACAGAATAACGGTTGTAGACCGTATCGGAAATGAAGTCACTGAAGGACCGTTCCCAGAGCACCTTGCCCGTCTTGGCATCATGGGCAGTCAGAACTTCCTGCAAGTCAGGACCCGCACCCCGGTAGCCCCAGGAATAGAGCTGACCATCATGGATCACTGGAGTGCCTCGACCTTCCATGTCATAGGACCAAACCGGCTCGGGATTGAATTGACCGTTCTTGTAGTGCTCCAGACTCACGCCATTCTGAAGCGGGCCACGCCAGTTCATCCAGTTGCCGTGATGCACATTCTCAGCGGGCTCAGCAGCTTCCGCTTTCTCCTCGGGCTTGGCGGCCAATTCGGTGGGCTCTACCGGCTTGGGAGCCTCGGTTACGGCTTCGGTTTTGGTTTCTTCCACCGCCTTGTTTTCGTCAGGCTGTGAAACAGCTTCCGACTCGCCGGAGCATCCCAGCAATATGAGAAAAGACAGTGATAGAGAGAGAGAGACGATGGGGTTGCGCATAGGAAAGCGATCCTGGGGGTGCTTCATGGACTAACGGGGTAGATTGTACAGGGAGTTTTCCGGGTAGGGTGACCCGTTGGACAAAAAACGCGCCAAGCTAAAATTGCCCATTTCACCATGCAAGAGGGTTTTTGGCCGGGAGGCAAGGAGTCTGTCCCCCAATTTGGAATCCGGCGATGATTCTCTCTTAGCTCCCCTCTTCGCCGGAAACACCGTTCGCATGAGTCAGGGCCTCTTCGACACTGGCAAAGAGCTCAACTCTGGGAGGCTTCAAGTGATGGGCCCGCAGATCCCGCAAGACCACCTTGGAAGCCCCCGTCAGATACACTTGTCTCCCTTTTCGAGCCGCTTTTTCCACCAACCCTTCAATGGTGTGAGTTGCCGTGGAATCGATGAATGGCACCGCGCTCAGGTCGATGATCAACACGCGGTAATGGTCAGAAATTCGATCTAGGACAGACCCGATTCCCGAAGCCGCACCAAAGAAGAACGCTCCCGAAATCCGGTAAATCACGATGTTCGGGTTCGAGGCCATGGCTCCCTCATAGGGAAGGCGATCCTCCACTTTGGCATCGGGCACATCTTCAACCACAAAGGGCAGATGCGTTTCCACCGCAGTGGTCTGCGACATCCTGTGGATGAAAAGCACCGCCCCCAGTGAAACCCCGGCGATGATTGCTTCCGTGAGATCCCGGAAAATGGTTAGTAGAAACGTCACCCCCAAGATCGTGGCATCTCCCCACGACGCACGGAGCAGCGTGTAGAAGGCGTGCTTCTCGATCATGTTCCAGGCCACCACGGCCAGCACCCCAGCCAGACAAGCCAGCGGAATCGCACTGGCCAGCGGTGATGCAATCAATAGAAAGGCCAGAAGGAACAAGGAATGCATCATTCCGGCGATGGGTCCATGGGCTCCCGCCCTCACGTTGGTCGCGGTCCGGGCAATGGTGCCGGTGACACAGATGCCGCCCACCAGGCCCGAGGCCACATTGGCAAAGCCTTGAGCCACCAGTTCGCAGTTGGAGCGATGACGGCGCCCTGTCATCCCATCCGCGACCACGGCGGACAAGAGCGACTCAATGGAGCCCAAGAGGACGAAGGCAAATGCGCTCGGCAAGACCGCCTGGACTTTCTGCCAGCTCAATTCCGGCATGGACGGCATGGGAAACCCTCCTTCAATCCCGCCGAATCTCGTTCCAATTGTTTCCACGGGCAGCTTGAGCAACGCCACCACCAGGGAAACGCCTGCCACTGCGATTAGCATTCCCGGCCAATTGGAACGCAGGCGTTTGATGACCACGATCAATGCAATGGTGCTGACGGAAATCCCCACGGTGACCACATCCACGGAGGGAAGTGCCTTCCAGAGGACGGGAATCTTCTCCAACAATTCTCCCGGCTCTTTCTCTTCCAGAGTCAGTCCCAGGAGCTCTTTGACCTGGCTAAAGAAAATGATCACTGCGATTCCTGCCGTGAACCCCACGGTGACCGGGTAAGGAATGAACTTGATATAGGTCCCAAACTTCAGAAATCCGGCGATTACCAGCATGATCCCCGCCAGGAACGTCGCCAGGATGAGCCCGTCCATTCCATGGGCCTCCACCGTCGAGGCGACCAACACAATAAAGGCGCCCGCCGGTCCACCGATTTGGAAGCGGCTACCGCCCAGAGCAGATACGAGGAACCCTCCAAAGATGGCCGTGTAGAGTCCCTGAGTGGGCGTCGCTCCGGAAGCAATCGCGATGGCCATGGAAAGAGGCATGGCCACAACCGCCACCGTCAATCCTGCCATGGCGTCCGACCGGAAATGGGAGAGGTGATATCCTTCTTTCAGGACGGTTACCAACTTGGGAGTGAACAACTCCCAGAAGGATGGATCGATCTTCCTCAGCAGGCGCGATAATATTTGCTTCATAGTGCGTGCGGTGACCAGACATCAAGGAACTCCGCAGACAGCAAAGCAGCGCGGCGAGTGAATGAGTGACCTCATGCAAATACGCTCCCCGTCAGGAACGGGGAACGGCGCATTAGAGAGCCTAGTTGCCCGCCGGTCAACTTTCCCTCCCACGACAAAAGAAAAACCCGGCCCTATGGGACCGGGTTTTTGGAAATTGGACGCGGGGGCTGGATTTGAACCAGCGACCTTCAGGTTATGAGCCTGACGAGCTACCGGGCTGCTCCACCCCGCAGAAATTGGTGGGGCAAGAAACTGCCACAGCCGTGGAACGGTGCAACTGGAAATCTGCATTGTTTGCTTCGGAACGAGCTTTTCTGATCAACAACTGTCAACTGATGGGCTCCCCAGCTTCGTATCCTCTACAATCCTGCGATCCGCGCCCCTCCCTCTCTCTTCAAGCGCCCCTTCCCCATGCCCAACCATAACTCACTCCAAATCACCACTCCCACCAATCAGGAGATCGTGATCACCCGCCGCTTTTCCGCTTCCCGGGAAAAGGTCTTCCGTGCACTCACCGAGCCGGATCTGATTCAACGGTGGATGACCGGTCCTGAAGGCTGGTCTCTCGAGACTTGCGAGTGCGACCTCCAACCTGGCGGCGCCCTGCGCTTTGTCTGGAAACATGAGGATGGGCGGATGATGGGTTTGTCCGGCACCTACAGGGAGATATCTCCTCCGGACAAATTGATCCATACCGAGCTCTTTGATGAGGATTGGACCGGCGGTGAAACCCTCGTCACCAACGCCCTCACGGAACAGGGAGACGAGACCAAGCTCACCATCTCCGTGCTCTACAATACCCAGGATGCCCGGGATGCAGCCCTTAAGTCGGGCATGGACTCCGGAATGGAATCCAGCTACAACAAACTGGCCACCGTGCTGGACTCCCTGGACTAGCAGATGGTTGGCCATTGAGCGGGCCTCAAGAAGCCTTCACATGGCGTTTATTTAACACATCTTAATTGACTAGAGAGCGGCTTCTGTGTTTGTTAGAGTATGGCAACTGGAGCTACTCTAACAGGTGAACGCCAAAAGCGATACCGGCGCCTCGTCGATATGTGGGTGGCTCCGGGCATCCACCCCACCAACATCGATATCCTCAACAAGCTCAAATCCGCCGAGGACCGTCAGTTCTCTTCCAATATGCGGGTGACGGGCAAGATCATCGATGAAGATCGCGAAGAACGTTCGCGCGGAGAATCTCATATCATCGGCATTCGCTCGGACATCTGGCGGCCCTCAAAAAAGGACCGGAAACGCGCTCTCGCAGCAATCCAGAAGCAGAAGACCACGGAACATCGCAAGTCCATCAAGAGCAACGGCCGTCTGACCAAGGAAGAGAAAGCAGAACTGGAACAGCGGCTCATGGAAGATGAGACCATGTCCCTGGACGCCGCCGACGTGGACAAGAGCCGGCTGGTCATCAAGATGTTCCGCTCGACAGGCAAGCGCATCGACTGGCGTGGCACCCTGGAGGAACTCTCCGTCACGGAAATCCACAATTCCATTGGGTCAGCTCGCCCTCTCGCGACCTTTGCCGTGATCCTTTCCGGCTACGATTACATGATCAAGATCCAGCAGAATCGCCGGATCTGGCGCATTCCACCGGTGTTCTCCTTCGCCTACTATGACGAGAAGAACGACCGGATGTGGTATATCGATCTGAAGTGCTACTGGGTGTCGCTGGGGATCGACTACTCGATCGAGGCTCAGGGCCGCAAGATCGGCAAGATTGACGGCCGGCTCTTTGCGCTGGGCACGGACTCGATGATCCATATCTACGAGCCTTCGCTCGCGGAAGACACCAAGTTCCAGGATCTGCTGAGCCTCTTTTCGGCGAGCATCGGTTTTCAGCGCCGGGTGCGAGACAACATCAAGCGTCGCTTGAAAGGCATCCGCCAGGGCAAGTCCATCCACGTGGTGGAAGACGAGGAACTGTGGTTGCTCAAGAACCCGCGCCGGATTGCCAGATAACGTAGCGCTTACGCAGCGGCCACATACTGAGATGGCGGGCAGCCTTTCTCTTCCTGGAAGGCTTTGCTGAAGTGGCTCATGCTATTGTAGCCGACTTCCACCGCCGCTTCGGAGACATTGAACCGGCCGCTTCGAAGCAAA
>JBHIXE010000336.1:5789-6316 GCA_041984905.1 Verrucomicrobiales bacterium
TCTCACAGACCGCAGATAACGGCTGATCGTAATCCCCGTTTCCGCCGAGAAGGTGCGACAAAGATAGTGCGTGCTGCACCCCACTTCTTTGGCGAGCGCTTTCAGGTCCAGAGGTTCATCCAGACGCTGCCCCAAGAGCCACTTTACCTTTGTGACGCGTTCTCCCGCGAGTCGGCGCTGTCGGGAACAGAAGAATTCCTGCTCCGGTTTGCCTCCTGGAAAGGCTTGCAGCGCCAGCATCTCCTGCACCTTCGCCCGAAACCAGAAATGGGAGGCCATCCCCTGAACTGGAGGCCGTTGAATCGAGTCCACCCAGATCCGATCCCCTTCCCCGAGAGGCGCAACCGTCACCCGGGTCGCCTCTTCATTGAAGACAGACTTCCGAATCGTCTCTCCCACCCCAGGCCGATAGGCATCCAGTTCCGCGACGAGAAATTGATGCTGGAGCAGCACCACCTTGGCATCCAGCTTCTTCTGCCGGTCCCAGCTCAAGAGACTCCCCTGGGGAACCTGCAATAATGCAGGAC
>JBHIXE010000337.1:0-6298 GCA_041984905.1 Verrucomicrobiales bacterium
GGGATCACGGCATCTTCCGCAAAGAAGATGGCAGCGGTGATGTGAAAATCTTCTTCAAGGATCTTTCTGAAGAGGATGTAGCCTTCCTGCAGAAAACGCTCAGCAGCTGAATGGGCGCCTGAGACAGGCTACTGGATGAAGTAACTCAGGTTCTCCAGTTCCAGGGCCAGATCCACGTTGTTCACGGTGATGTGTCCGGGGACTTCCAAAACGGTGGGGGAGAAATTGAGAATGCCCTGGATCCCACACTGGAGAAGCTGGTTGGTCACCACTTGGGCGGCCGTGGCTGGAACGGCCAGGATCGCCATTTTTACGTTCTGCTCCCGAATGAACTGGGGCGCTTCCTCCATGGGATACACCCGCTGCGGCACCCGTCGATTGTTGGCCTGTTGCGGTTGCATGTCGAATGCCGCGGCGATTTCGAAGCCTTCCTTCTGGAACCCGCTATAGCGGAGCAGCGCCGCTCCCAGATTGCCGACTCCGACCAGGATTACTGGCTGAAGCCGTGCGCGTCCCAGCACCTCATCAAGGACCGACCAAAGTGTTTCGACTTTGTAACCTAACCCACGCGTGCCTAATTGGCCAAAGTAGGCGAGGTCTTTGCGCAGTTGGGTGGACTTGACTCCAGCGGCCTTGGCAAGGGCTTCGCTGGAAACCGTCTCAATCTTGTTATCTCGCAGCCGTTGGAGACATCGCTGGTAGATCGAAAGGCGATAGATGGTCTTTCGCGGCGGCTGGGGGGGCTCTTTCTCCACATGTGAAATTTCACATCATTTTTCGCAAACTCAACTGCGCGTTTGCGCTTTTCTGATTCCCGTACAGCCAAAACCCCGATGCATTTGCATCGGGGTCGGCAAAGAATTGGCAGGCGAAGGAGGGCCTAACCGTAGGAGTTCTGAACTCGGTCCGCGACGTCTTTATAACCCCAGTCGGACTGAGCAATCTGCTTCATGCAGGCAATGTGGTTTTCCTTATCACCCACCTTCTCGTAGATGAGCCCAAGCGCGTAGAGCGCCTCCTTCTTGGTGTCATCCATCATGCTGATCTCGTCTGCGGCAGACTTTAGCTGGTCAATCGCCATGTCGTTCATGCCGGTGCCTTCGTAGCACTTGCCGAGCATCATCATGGATTTCACCCGCAGGTTGGGGCTACTCTGCGCCCGTTGCAGTTCGGGAATCGCTTCGCGATAGTTGCCGGACTGGTAGAGCGCCTCTCCGTATTTGAAGCGCAAGTCGGTGTCGGTGGGGTTCCGCTGCACCTGGGTTTTGTATTCCGCGGCCTGGGTCTCGTAGTGCTGCTTCGTGAACTCAGACAATTCGGCTTTTACGCGGTCATAGTCCTCATGCCCTTCATTCTCGGCAAGCCACTGGGACAGTTCCCGGATCTTCCGGTCGCGAAGAGCTTCGCGGACTTCCAGCGCTTTCCGTTCCAGGGCCACATCTCCCTTGCTCAGGTGGTGGGCCCAATCGTAGTAGCTGAGCGCTGTCTCATAGTCATCCTTATCCTCGTAGAGCTCTGCGAGCATTCGCACGACCTGGAGATTCTCGTTGTCTGCTGCATATTCCGCCTGAAGATCCGCGATGCGCTGTTCCCTCTGTTCGGGGGTCATCGCCGCTTTGTTCTTGCGCTCCAATTCTGCAGCCTCCGCAGCATTCCGAAGGTTTCCACGAATGCCCTTATCAAAGGTGGTCTTCTCCATGGTCGCCTTGGCGGCGGCGTTCTTGCCCTTTTGGACCGCTTCCAGGTCCTGAGGAGCGATGGAGACGATCTTATCGAAAGTCAGGGCGGCTTGTTCGTTGAACCCTTGGGCCAGGTAGTAGTCACCCAACTGGTGCATGTACTTGGCGTTCTCGGGATTCCCCCGAACCAGCGTTTCCAGGGCAAACCCGGCCGTCATGGGCAATCCTGCAGCGGAGCAGGCATCAAAAAGCAACTGGTTGCCCTGTGGATTATAGGGATCCACGGCCAGGACTTCCTTCTCCACCTGGACAATGGCCGCCTGAGGATCCTTCTTCACCAGAGGCTGGATCCGCATGGTTCCGAGCCCGCTGCTGCCGCCTGGGATCAGGCGCTTGGTCGTGTCTTTCTTACGGATCGCGGCTTCGCGCAGCAATTTCCGGCCATCGAGAAAGCGCGGCTCTTCCTTCAAAACGGCCTGGAGAAGGCTGATCACATAATCATAATTATTCATTTCCAGGGCACTCTTCCCTTTTTGCCAGAGTGACTGGAGTTTCATAGGCAACTGGCTTTCGCCAATTACCTCGGAGCCTTTCGGTTGTATCACGTTGGTTTGCTCTGCCATTTTGTTATCCGTCCAATACTGATGATGAATTTTTGCCGGTAACCGTGAGAGGGGGGATTACCATAAAAATTGACTTTAAGTGCAATCTTTATCTTCTCAAGCCATGGTAATACAATCTCCTAGGGAGTGTGAAGTTGAAATGAACCCCTGAAAGCGCTTTAATTGAAAGCATGAGATCCCCGTTCCTTTCCTTATCCTTCGCGTTCATCGCCTTACTGCTTATGGGGTCGGGAAAGAGAGAAAGCGGTTCCTTGGTTTCCATGCACATCGAAACCTCCAAGGATGAGTATCCCAAGTTCGCTCATGCCATCAAAATGGGGGATCCGGCGGAGCAATTCTTCTTCCAGACCTTGCCGGTTCTTACGGATCGCGACTTCGTCTGGTTTTATCCCTTCATCGCGGAGGACAAATCCTATGGAACGGCATTCAAGCTGAACAAACGGGGGACGGACATGCTCAAGTCCATTTCCCTGACGCCAGGGTATTCCGGCAAATTGATGGCCGTCTATGTCATGCCTCTGGGAAAAAAGGAACCAGCGGTGCAGTCCTATCTCCAGATCGACCGTCCTATCTCGGATGGAATTATTGTGATCTGGAAGGGGCTCTCGGAGAAACATCTCACCGTGTTTGCCAAGCAATGGCCTCACGTTCGAGATGTGATGAATCGTTAGGTGCGCGCAGTTGCCAGGTCCCTTTCTGTTTGCTTCTTTAGAGCGATGCAGAAACTGGCTTTGCTCTCGCTCGGTATCCTGATGGCTTGGTTCGGTTCGTCAGTTGCGGCGAACGCGGAGAGTCGCCCTCTCAATCTTCACTTGCCGACCGACAATGACGGCATTTTCTCCAGCGATCCATCGGGTTTCTACATGTACACCTACCGGACCTTCGAGGGGGTGAGCAGCACGCCCTGGACGGCAGGGCAATATGGATTTGTGCGGAACCAGAAGCGCACGGCAGCCGGGCTGATCAGCACCCGCTTTCATGAAGGGGTCGATATCCGGCCGGTGCGCCGGGACTCCTCCAACAAACCGCTGGATAATGTCCGCGCCATTGCTGATGGGAAGGTGGTCTATGTCAATAGCGTCGCCAGCCGGTCCAGTTATGGCAACTATGTGGTGGTGGAGCACAACTGGGGCTACGGCCCGTTCTACAGCCTCTACGCTCACTTGATGTCCACCAGTGTCCGGACGGGGCAGACCGTTACCCCATCAACGGTGTTGGGCCGGTTGGGCTATACTGGCAACGGCATCAATGTGGAGCGCTCTCACCTTCATCTGGAATTGAACATGCTGATTGAGGATGACTTCCAGAAGTGGCACAACAAGCACTTTACCTCGCCCAATCACCACGGGAAATACAACGGGATCAATCTGATTGGCCTGGATATTGCCGGACTCTATTTGCGGCACAAAAAGGATCCCTCAATCTCCATTCCCGCTTTCATGGACGGAATGGAAGTCTACTTCAAGGTTCGCGTGTCTCGAAGCGGTGACCTGGAGATTCTCCGACGTTACCCCTTCCTGGCGAATGGAAACGTCACGGGGAACTCGCCGTCTTATGAAATCGCCTTCAGTTCCTCTGGGGTGCCGCTGTCCATCACGCCTTCAGCCTACAAAGTGGGTCAACCCACGGTAACCTGGGTGAAGTATTCGCCCACCTACCACAGCTATCTAACCCGAGGCCGGCTTTCCGGCAGTGGTTCGACCGCCAGCCTCACGGACAGCGGGTTGCGTTACATTCAGCTGGTGACCGGCCAGTTCTGATGCGGAAGGAACTAGCCCAATTGATCACCGCCAGGCTCGGGCCAGTTGGGCTCCTGACGTACGATCAGAAACCACCACGAGCCGGTATTGCAGGTCGCCCACGGTGGCCATGGACTCGATCCGGACCGCCGTGCCTTCCAGGGTGAAACTGGCACCTAGTTCCTGCAACCGCTCCTGAGGAATCCCCAGCAGCGTTTGGGCATCGGAGGCGTTTTCCGTGGAATAGACTTCGTCGTCTTCCGTGCCCAACAATCCATCTGCACCATTTCGGGCAGCCACGAAACTCTGGGCGTCCGTCAGAGGGATACTCGCAAAGGCAGCAATCACTTCCGCGGTAGCCGCATTGATATCGATCTGGCCATCCCCATAGAGAGTGAAGTACTCCCGCCAATCCGGCTTGCGCTTGGCGACCTCATCCATGCCACGAACCAGCAGCATCTCTTCCAGTGAGGTAAAGGCTGCGTTGCGGGGAAAGTCGTCGTAACCCAGTGAAGTGTAGTAGTCGGTCTCTGCACCTCGTGAGCGAGTATCCGTATCCACGTCGACCCAATCCGCGAGGCTTTCCGCGGCGATCAGGGCGTTGTCACCGTTGAGACCCCAGAAAGTGAAGAGATCCTGGAGCGCTTCCACCACACCGGTATTGCCAGCGTTATTGATGAGGATGCGGCCCTGTTCGCTGGTCATGGTGATATCCAGCTGGTAACCGCCCTCCAATTCTTGATGGAGCAGGGGATCGGTAGGGGACATGTCTGGATGGGTTCCCAGGGCGATGCCGGACTCCGCAATGAGCTTCGCTTCAAAGATCTGGGCGGCACGCAGGCTATCCTGCTGCGCGCGGCGGTTGAGCTCGATGACCCCGGCAATGGCGAAGGTCAGCATGATGATGGCGCCAGTGACCACCATCAGGGCGATTCCGCGTTGCCGGGAATGTGAGGCTGGCTTGACCAGTTTCATCCGTTGCCTCCACCTCCTCCGGTTCCGCCGCCGCTGTTTCCGCCTCCACCACTATTGCCGCCACCGCCACCGTTGTTGCCGCCCGCGCCTTGGGGGGGGCGTCCTGGACCACCGCCTCCTCCGGGAGGACCACCTCCTGGACCTCGCCCGCCTGGGCCCCCAGGACCGCCCGGTCCACGACCTCCTCCAGGAGGGCCAAATCCTGGACCTCGTCCACCGGGACCGCGTCCTCCTGGGTCAAAGCCCGGTCCTCGGCCATCGCCGGGACCCGCATTGTTGCCGCCTTGAGGGCCGCCATTTCCGCCTCCATTGCCGCCACTGCCTGGGCCAACCACGTTGCCTGGCCCTCCACCGCCGCCGGTGGCCGGAGTGGTCGTCGTTGTCGCCGCTGCAATTTGAGGCACATCAAAAACCACTCGAAGTGGGGTGTTGCGAGACAGAGGCTGGATCTGCATCTCCATCATGGGAGGGCGCACCGTGGTGTCTTCCCAGGTGTCCTCCCAAATCTCCTCATCCTCATTCCAGAACTGCCACTTCAGCGAGGTGATCTCCGGAAGCAAATGCAGCCAGTAGCGACCGTCCTCATCGGCTTGGAAAAAGGGATCGTCGAGCCCAACTCGGAAAGCCATCTCGCCATCTTCCGCTTCCGGGCTGAAGTCTTCCCGCGTGATGGACACCTGATAGAGCGGTTCGTCCGTGGTTTCACCGGAAGGCAGCTCGTAGGGCTGGAGCCGGATCGTGAGTGGAGAATCCGAGACAGGGTCCTCGCCGAAGCTGAAGGCATCGTAAACGCCTTCAAAGGTCAGTTCCTGGATCGTCACGTTTCCTTCGACCTGGACGGCGGTCATGGTCGCTTCCGGGGGCAGGGTCTCGATGGTGGCGCGGCAGAGTTCCACGAAGTGATCGAGGGCTCGGTCTTGTTGCTCGACCTTTTCCAGGTCGGCCGCAGTGATCACGGCTGTTCTCAGGAGACCATAAATGGAGCCGGTCAGGAGGCTCAAGATGATCACTGCCAGGACTACCTCCAGTAGGGTGAAGCCGGCTGCAGCGCGCCGGCGATGAGAGGAGGAGAGGCTACTGATCATTTTCCTCCTCCCGGTAGATCAACATTTCCGCTGTATCCTGAAGCTGCTGCCCGTTGGGGCCCAGATAGGTCGCGATTGCCTTGAGTTTATAGAGACCACCAAGGTTGGTTCCTTCTTCGGTGGACATCTGCACGGCTTCCACTTCCGTGGTGTAGGCGATCTCCATCTCCTCATCCATCTGCTCCAGATTCATGTCC
>JBHIXE010000338.1:0-6268 GCA_041984905.1 Verrucomicrobiales bacterium
GTTGGGGGAATCTCTATATTGAGTCCAACGCGCCTTTCCTCCAACAACTTGGATTCCACGACTTTGCGGGCTCTACGGTGGTGCACTCGCTGGGCGCCTGGGTGGCTCTTGCCGCAGTCATTGTGATTCGTCCCCGGACGGGACGCTACGGGGACGACGGGAAGATTCAGTACGAGCGATTCAAGCCCAATAGTCTCCACTACTCCGCCATGGGGGTTTTCATCCTTTGGTTCGGATGGTTTGGGTTCAATGGCGGTTCGGTCCTCGCATTCAATGAAGACGTCGCCGTCATCATCTTCAATACCTCCATCTGCGCGGCGGTCGCCGGGCTTTCCGCTTTTGTCCATGCCTGGATCTCGGCCGGTTCCCGGCACAACGTATATCCCAAGATGATGGGAGGGGTGCTGGGTGGCCTGGTTGCGATTACCGCCTGTTGCGATGTGGTATCCCAGTTTCAAGCGGTGTTGCTCGGCGTTCTGGCAGGCATTGTCCACAATCTGGCCTTTGACCTTATGCTGCGCTTCCGCTGGGATGACGTGGTCGGTGCCGTCCCGGTTCACGGGGCCTGTGGCGCACTGGGAACTCTCTGGGTCGCGGTCGGGATGGACAGCACCTCTGAGAAGATCCACCAGCTCGGCATCCAGGCAGTGGGAGTCATCACAGTCTTTGTCTGCACCTTTTTTCCTTTCCTGCTCGTCTGCGTGATTCTCAACAAGACCGTCGGTCTCCGGATCGGTTTTGTGCAGGAGCGGAATGGATATGTCATCGGCTCGCGCCGGGATAGCAGTGACGAATTTTTCTAACCACGTTTCTCAAGACCAAAGCGACTACCAGATCCAGAACTAATGTCAGATTATCAGGCAGAACGGCTCATGATACTTGAGAAAGGGCCGATGGGGTGGAAGAGCCCCGTCCTGGCCGTGCGATTCCTGTCCGGAATGAGCGGCAAGCGCTTCGAGGAACTGTTCAATCCAGCAAATCCGCGGGTTCAGGTGGTGGATGGCATGGGGGACCTGCTGGAGTTGACCTCAGAGCTGATTGGGAGGCTTGATCAACTGAGATATCCAGTGGGGGAACGCACCGGTCCCACACCTCGAACGACGACCCAGCAGACGGGGCCGGCACCCCATCCGCAATCGAGACCTGCCACGCAAAGCGCTCAGGTGCCCATGGGACAGACCACGCGGCCCGTCCAGCTCTCCGGCATGCCAGGTGGAGGCCGCCGTGGAATCTCCGTTTACATCGCCCACAGTCACCTGGACGCGGAAAGTCTTTCCCATCCCTTCATCCAGTCGATCTCCCGATCCTCCGATCTTACTCTCTACACCATCCAGCCGACCCAGGAATCCGGCAGTAATCTGCGGGATTATCCCAAGCAAGTCGTTCAAGAAGCGGATGTGGTGCTGTTTCTGCTCACGCAGAATGCGCTCAGCAGTTATTGGGCACTCTATGAGCTGCTCCATGCCGTGGAAGCGGAGCGGCAGCAGGGGATTCAAAAGGTGCTCGTGATCGGGTATGACCTGGGGCCCTCAGACGCGGACAAAGAGCGCTGGCGTTCCTATTATCAGGAGACCATTCAGCGGAACATGCAGAACTGGGAGCAGCGGATCGATACCAAGATCCGTCAATCCATGCAGGAAGGCTCCACCGGCGTGGCCGCGGCGTTGACGGAGCACCGCTACGCCATCGCCAAAGTGAAGAACGGGGCCCGGGATATCGCGAGCCGCTTTGTCGATTCCATTCATCCCACCTATTCCTCGACCAGCGCGTTGCCGGATACTCACGAACTGGAGGGTTGGATCAAGCGAATCGCGGCTTAGGCCGCTGGATAGTTGCATTCCCCTTCAGCCAAGGCGAAGGAGCGGGAAGCAACTTATGAGTTTCCCCGTTTATCGACTCGAAGAGTCTCCCGGATGGCGACGGCTTCGAGAGCAACGCCTCTTTGACCACCGTTACATCCAGGTGGAGGAGGTGGACTACAACACTCCGAATCACGAAAAGACCATTACCTGGGTGGTTGCGCGCCGGAAATCGGCGGTGGTCGTTGCCCCACGCTTGGCGGATGGGCGCTTTCTCATGATCCGCCAGGAGCGTTATCCCATCCAACGAGCCATCTGGGAATTCCCCGCCGGGCAAATCGACGATTGGGAGCGCCGAGAAGAAGCGGACGTGATCCTCGCCGCCGCGGAGCGGGAACTCCAGGAAGAGACCGCTCACAAGCTCATGAACGGGGGCGAATTGCAGCCGCTCGGCTACTTCTTCAGCTCCCAGGGCTTCACGGATGAACACGCCTATCTCTTCCTCGCTCGGGACGTCGAACCGACCGGAGAATCGCTGAAGCCAGATCCATTCGAGAACATTTTGGATTGCCAGCCGTTTACCATCAATGAGATACGAGAGCGGGTCGCGAAGAACGAGATAATTGACGCGAATACCTTGGCAACCTTCGCAAGACTTTGCGCTCTCGGATTGATCGAGTAAATTCCAAGCCCTCGAAACCCAACTTCAGTGATTCTCCATACTATATTAGGAAAGCTTTTCCGCATCCGGGAGGATGCTCATCAACGGCGCCTGCCGAAGGGCGCTGATGATGGGTTTGATCCGGACGAAAAGCCGTTCCTGGATCACCTGGAGGATCTGCGGGTCATGTTCATGAAGATCATCATCACCCTTGTGGTGGTCATGATCGGCTGCTTTGCCTTCCGCAACGATATCCTGGATGCGATGCGCATGCCCATGGTGTGGGCTCAGGTCGGCAACCCCGATGCCCTCTCCATCATCATCAACCGGGATAAGAATAAGGAGAAGAAGAGCGAACCGCGCTTTCAGCAGGATGAGACGGTGTTCCTGGAAAGCGGAATTGTGGGCAAATTCAAGGGAGGGGTGGAAGACGATTCCAATTTGGCCACGATCGAGATTGCGGACGGGCTCACGGTGACGGTTCGAGAGCAATCCATTGCCGGCACCTATGGAGAATCCCTCCTCAAGAAAGATAAGAAGAAGGACAAGGCGGAGAAGCTGGCATCCACGTTTAACTATGACCAGCTCCTGGTCATGGAGACCTTCACTCCTTATGAAGCGCTGGTTCTGACCCTGAAACTGGCGTTCTTTGCCGGGGTCGTTCTCGCCTTCCCCTTGCTCATCTGGTATGTGGCGGAATTCGTATTGCCGGGACTCAGGCAGACGGAGAAGAAGGTGATTTTCCCAGCGTTGGCGGTCGGCTTTTTCCTCTTCCTGGTGGGCGCTGCCTTTGCTTACCGGGTGGGGTTGCCCTTTGCGTTACGCTTCCTGGCGGAGTTTACCCTGGATGCCGGGATCAAGCCGGGCTGGCGGATTGGCTACTACATCAAGTTCGTGACCCAGGTGATCCTGGTCTTTGGCCTCTGCTTCGAGTTGCCGGTTGCCGTCATGGCGATGGTCAAGATGGAGCTGCTCACCTTCCGCACCATGCGGGACTCCCGCTCCTACGCGATTGTGATCCTGCTCTGTATCGCAGCCATCTTCACGCCGCCGGATCCGATGACCCTCCTGCTTTTGGGGGGGCCGCTTATCCTTCTCTATGAAATGTGCATCTGGCTGGCCTGGTTCATCGAGCGAGGCAAACTCAGGGAAGAGGCAAAGCTCGAGCGGGAACGCGCAGAGCGACGTGCTCAGGCTCAGGCGGCTTCCCCGGATGAAATGACCGAGGAAGAGAAGCGCGAAGCTGCGGCCGATGAGATCGCTCGATATGAGGCTGGGGGCTATGCCGATGACCCTCACCATGACGAGCAGGGCAATTACATCGGGTCGGAGCACGATCCTTATCATCCTGAAGATTGGGATCATGATCACCATGGTCACGATGCCATGGGCGGCATGGGTATCATCGATATCAACCACGCCACTCTGGAAGAACTTCAGCAGCTTCCTGGTGTCGGCCCGACCTTGGCCGAGCGCATCATCGAAGGGCGACCTTACTACAGCGAGGAAGAGCTGGAATACCACGCTCACCTTCCAGAGAGCGTGATCCGCCTCATCGTGGACCGCATCTACTACGGATAGCGCAGACTCCGGTTGGAGTTCACGCTTCAGCGTGTGCGAAGCCCATCCGCTCGCTCATTCAAGATTGCTAAGAAATCTCTGCGTCTCCGCGCCTCTGCGCGAGCTTTCCTCACAGGACCGATCCGCACGCTAAAGCGTAAACTCCAACCGGGAGTCTGCACCGCCGATCTGGATGACCCGGTCGGGAGCACAGGCCCAGCGACAGGTCTCCGTGGATGGGAGGGGCTTCCAGGGTGTTCCGGCTGCCCAGGGCGAGAAGGCGGGGAGTATCCAGCGTTCGCCTTGGTCGGATTGTTCCTGCACGAACGCGGGCAGCTTGAGCCGCAGGCCGGCCCCGTCGCTCAATTTGACGGCGGGGTGGTAGTGGCCGGTGATCTCGATCTCGCCCGGCTCCGCTTCCTGGTCCAAATGGCCATGGTGCAGGAAGAACTGGCCGCACCGATGGAACTCCGGCATCTCCGGCCGATGACGGGCCAGACTGACATCGTGGTTGCCCTGAATCAGGATCACTTCCGGAGCCATGGCCTCCAACCGCGCACAGAACTCGCGAACGATCCGCTGCGAAGCCCGGCCATGGACCAGGTCTCCCAGAACGAGGAGCTGTTGCGGGCGATAGTCCGCGATCAACTCCGCCAGCCGTTCCTCGATCTTCTGGTTGCCCCAAAGAGGGAACAAGCCACCCGCCTGACGGAGTTCCTGCTCGTAGCCGTAGTGCAGGTCCGCCACAGCCAGCCAGCCCTCGCTCTCGTGAATCAGGGCCAGTCGACTATCCAGAATCACGTCAGGATGGATCCTCGCAATCGCCATGGAGGATAACAAAGACCCAAATTGAGGCGGAAAAGAAGTGGTTTTTTCGCGGAATCGAGGCTTTGTGCGACTTGGTTAATCGAACTCAAAGAAATGTCCGAAGCAGAACCGGTAAGCGAACATAAGCTCATTCAAATCCGCAAAGATAAGCTCGCCCAAATGCAGGAGAAGGGCGTCAACGCGTATGGCGGCAAATATGAGACGACCCACACTCCTGGGGAACTGCGTGAGAATTTCGAAGAGGAGAAACAGGTCAAGATCGCCGGTCGCATCGTGGCCTGGCGGGATATGGGCAAGAGCCAGTTCTTTGAGGTCGCCGATTTTGGCGGCAAGATTCAGTGCTTCCTGAATCCCAAGAGCATAGGAGAAGAAGCGTTCGAGATCTTCAAGCTCATGGATATGGGCGACTGGATCGGCGTGGAGGGCGAGACCTTCATCACCCGGACCGGCGAACCCACCGTGAAGGCCACCAGCATCACCGTGCTGAGCAAGTCGCTCCGGCCTTTGCCGGACAAGTTCCACGGGATCTCGGATCGGGAACTGCAGTATCGGAAGCGTTATCTGGACCTGATCTCCACGGAGGAGAGCCGGGATGTCTTCCGTAAGCGGATCCTCATGGTCGCGGAGATCCGGCGGTATCTGCAGGATCGCGGGTTCCTGGAGGTGGAAACCCCCATGCTCCAGGATATTCCCGGCGGCGCGGCCGCCCAGCCTTTCCAGACTCATCACAAGGCTCTGGATATGGATCTCTACATGCGGATCGCTCCCGAGCTCTATCTCAAGCGCCTGCTCGTGGGTGGATTCACCAAGGTCTTTGAGTTGAACCGGAACTTCCGGAATGAAGGGATCAGCACCCGGCACAACCCGGAGTTCACCATGCTGGAAGCCTATTGGGCCTATGCGGACTTTGAGATGATGGCGGATCTCGTGGAAGACATGATCTGTCATCTCGCGGAGAAGTTCTGCGGGGGCCTCGTGATCGAGCACAAGAATGACGAAGGGGAAGTCTACAAGACTATCGACCTGAATCGACCCTGGAAGCGGGCCAGCTATCGCTCGCTCATCGAGGGCGTCGACTCCAACTGGTTCAGCTACAGTCCAGAAGAGCGGCGCAAGCGCTGCGAGGAACTGGGCGTGCAGATCAGCCCGGAGATGGAGGACTACGAGGTGACCCAGCAGATCTTCGAGAAGTTGATCGAGGAAAAGACGGACAGTCCCTGTTTCGTGACCCACGTGCCCAAGGAACTGGTGCCGCTGGCCAAGCAGAACACGGAGGATGATTCCGTGGTGGACGTTTATGAACTGATCATCAACGGTCAGGAGATCTCACCCGGATATTCCGAGCTGAACGATCCCCTGATCCAGCGCCAACGCCTGGAGCATCAGGCCGGGGAAGAGATCCAGAAGGTCGACGAAAGCT
>JBHIXE010000339.1:0-325 GCA_041984905.1 Verrucomicrobiales bacterium
GGCGAGCGCGTTGAAGCGGTAGTCCGGAGCGTAGTGCACGGCAAAGGACCGGACCACGCCGCCGAGCGCCGCGCAGGCGGGATCATAGGCCAGGTGATCCGGCTCGGATTGCTCCGCGTTGATGGAGGTGATGGCCAGAAAACTGGCGCCAGGTGTGGCGTGCTTGACGAACTCCGAGGCGAGCAGATACCCGCCTCTGGCCTTGATATTGACCGTGATGTTCCAAAGCTCGGCGGGAGTGCGCCCCTGGGGATTGTCTTCGATGTAAACGCCCGCACAGTGCACCAGTCCATCGAGGGCACCCAGTTCACGAGCCGCTTCCTGC
>JBHIXE010000339.1:358-6203 GCA_041984905.1 Verrucomicrobiales bacterium
GAGAGATCGGCCCGGATGTAGTGGGCTTGGCCGGTCTTCGCAAACGCCTCCCACTCGAAAGGATCCTCTTCCTCGGCCGCGATGACGATCCGAGAGGCGCCTTCGTCCAGCAACCGGAATGCAATGGCGCGACCGATCCCACGTGTGCCGCCCGTGATGAGAATGCGTTTGTCCTGAAGCTTCATGATGTGGATGAACGAGGGGACACTAAGGAACGGGGGAGGCGCAAGGCAAAGAGAAAGAAACTCAGCCCAAAGCAGAGCTCCACGGTGGCGGAAACCGTAAAGACCCAGATGGGGAACCCTCCAGCGAAATAAGACGCACCAAGCTGGTAGGTGAGTGTCAGGGTAGCGAGCCCGGAAAAGATCAGCATCCCCTTGGTCGAAAGGGAGCGCAGCTTCCTCGCCAGGCTGAGCGAAAGAAGGAGCGCTCCGTAAGCGAAGCTGACCGCTCCGAATTGGGGCTCTTCAATCATTCGTCGTCACGTCTGGTGTTCAACCGAAGGCTGAGGAGGGCTAGTCCTCCTAGAAAGGACAGGAACCCAATCGGCCAAGTCCATTTACTCAATTGGAAGAGCCACGAATCCACAAAATCTTCACGGCTGACGAGATAATAGTGGAGCAACGGGCATATCCAGGAACCAACCCACAACAGCGCTCCAATGGTGGTCAGCCACAAGAATCCGCTACGCAGGCGCGTGAGCAGGACAAAGCTGCCTGCGGTGATGAACAGGATGCTGAGGATATTGAGGACTTGAGAGAGTATCACTGGAGACCGGTGCCTATTCTGCCTCTACTTCCTCCTCCAGATCAAAGGATAATGGCGGCACCTGGCGGGGACCGCGGCGCTTGACTCCAGGCGGGTATTTCTCCGCGAGATGCGCGATGTAATTCACCAGGTGAGGAATCTGCTTTTCGCCAATCGATTCGGCGATCTCCCGCATTTTGGGGCCGTCCAGATCCCCATGCTGATACCCGCGCGCACCTTCCTGAAACTTGCGCAACGAAGTTACGATGTACCAGTCTGGCAGCGAGGTGAGGGGAGCGCTTCGGAAGACCTTCTCCCCGTGGCCGTTATAGCGATGGCAGGCGGCGCAGGTCTCCATGAAGAGTCGCTCGCCCTCTGCGAGATCGCCTTTCAGATCCGTTGTCGTGGGAACCGGATCCAGGTCGCTGATGTGGACCGCCAGCTTGGCAATGGCTTCTGGAGTCAGCGCCAGGGCAATCGCCCGCATGAGTTCTCCTGAGGCATCGGAAACATCCGGATCACCGCGATGTCCCTTGCGGAATTTCTCCAGCTGCAACTGCAGGAACCAGTCCGGCTGGCCCGCGATTGAGGGCGCCAGGAGATCCTTGCGGCCTTCGCCCTCCGCGCCGTGGCAGGTGGCACAGACGGTGGTGAAGAGCGTGGCCGCGTCAACGCTTGGATCGATCTGTGGAACCGGCGGAGCGGGCGAGTCTTGAGCCAGTACCGCGACCGGCAAGAGAAAGACTAGAGCCGCTATCCGAAACATGATCCCTTACTCTATCTCAGCCGCTTGGATATTGCGATAGTCGATCGCCATATCCCGGCCGGGGTGTAGCTGAATCCCGATCGGCCCGGTTTCGAGGGCGGTTTCCGAGGTGTAGGTGTTCACCTTCTTGCCGTTGAGCCAGATGGTGTAGGTGGGGCCCACGGCCTGGATCTTCATGTGGTTCCAGTCGTCCATCTTGAGAAGCTCGGCCACGCCTTCGGCTTCCTGGGGATAGCCTTTCTTGGGGATGTAGGGCGAGCCGGTCATGTCCCGCTTGAGAGAGCCGGAGATACCGATCTGGATCTGATCGTGATCCTTCCGCATGAAGATGCCGGAATCGATCGTTCCCTCTATAAAGCGAAACTCAAAGTCGACGACGAAATCCGTGTATTCTTTCTCCGTCCAGAGGATGGAGCCCTTCTTCTCCTCATTGCTGCGCACCTTGAGGATACCGTCTTCCACGGTCCAGCAGGAGGCTTGATCGGACGCCGTCCATCCAGTCAGGTCTTTGCCATTGAAGATCGAGGTCAGTTCGGGCTCATCGGCATGAAGTGCCAGAGCAGAGAGAAGGGACATCAACAGAACGAGAGAGGGCTTTTTCATAAGGTGCCCTCATTCAAGCGCTCGGGACTGGTCTTGGCAAGGCGAGAACTGGCGCCGAATCAGGGCACATCCCGGGACTTGGCGGGATCGATCGAGACTTTGAGAAAGAGCAGTTCCTTCTTCTTGGAGTCATTCTCTGCTGGTAGAGCCAGGACGACCCACTGTTCATCCCAGATTGTGACGGCATTGGTCTGGCTGAAGGTTCGCACTCCGCCGGGCCTGCTATCGATTGCGGTCGTGGCGCTGGTCATGAAGTTCAGATCGATCGTGTAGCCGTCTTCCCCGATGGAAGGATTGACGGCCAGGGAGAGATGATGGCTTTGGAACTCGGTGTACTGCTTCTCCGGTATACAAACGGTGACAGGAGTCTGGATAGTGATGTCGGTGCTGGCCTCCAACACTCGGCGCAAGGCTTTCAGTTGGGGATCCGTAAAGACTCCAGCGATGGGACCGACCGGGGCATCTGGGTTTTCATCATTAGTGCCGCCCAAGAGCCATTCGAATCCATGTTTGCTGGCCGCGGCTTCGTCCATGGTGACCTGAAAACTCTCAAGGGTGACGGTGCCGTTGTGAGGGATCTTCTTCGACTTGGCGGCCCCTGATGCGGAGGGCGGATCCATTGGCCGGGCCGTGATGGCAATGAGTAGCGAGCCCTTTTGCTTGTCGCTCTTGCGGCAGGGGAGCAGGAGGGTTTTCCCGTCTTCCAGGGTAGTGTTGAAGTAGGTCTCGACGGTGTTGAATGACACGGCGCCCTGGAGTGGCTGTTGAATCCGCCTGGCGTTCCCCTCCACAAAGACAGTGTCGTCTGCCTCCCGAACAATTGCGCTACCTTGAAGGCGGATCTTGTCGCCTTGAGTCGTAGCCGTGAGTTCCAGGGTGATGCCCAGGTTGAGAATCTCCGCCTCCTCTTGATCAGGTCTTGGTGCCAACTCGAACTCCCGGATCACTTGCACCTTGGCCTGTTGCCCGTCTCTCGCCATGACGGAGGGAGCCGTGAGGAGATCCACGCCCTTCTGCTGGTTCAAGGCTCTCAAGAACACCTGAAATTGTGGATCCGTGAGTAGGTGGTATCCCGCTCCCTGTTCCACGGGCTTTTCCCTGAGATCCAGGGGGATTTCTTTTAGGTTTCTCAAGGTGTGAACCTTCTCTTCAGACTCGATGAATTTGGAAGTGATGTAGATCTGTCGGTTCGTCTCCTGGGAAGGTGCAAGAGTGACGTCCACCTTGTGAGGGCTCTCGGATTCCTCCGCTTCTGGTTTGGCCTCTTCTTGGGCATTGGCCTGAAAGCTAAGGGCAATTGCCGTACTGCAGGAGGCTAATATGGCCAAAGCTGTGATCCGTCGATTTGGACGCCGCCAGGACTTGGCGCTTTCCGGATCCAGGCTCAACAGCCGTTTCTTGAGAGTGCGGAATCCGGAAGACACTGCGAGGGCACAGACATGCTGAGGTGGACGCTGACAGGCTTGAGCGATGCGCAGCAGCAATTGCTGATAGCGTCGAATGCGCGCGGGAGAGGCATCTCGGGCCACTTGATGGTCACAGATCTCTTCCTGGGCCAGAGAGAGGAGCGCGTCCAACTTGTGGATCGTTGGATTCCACCAGTAGAGGCAGAGGAGCGCGCGTTGCAGCAGGAGCCACCATTGGTCTCGCTGCCGCCAGTGAACATCTTCATGCCGCAAGACCAGTTCTAATTCTTCGTCGCTGGTGGAACTGAGCAGCCCAGCGGGAAGAACGACCTTTTGGCGCCACAGCCCGGTGGTAAAGGGGACGATTTCCGTAGTGGTGAGGCAAAGCTCCATTGAGGAATTCGAAGCCGGAAGGAGGGATTGAAATCGAGTCTGTTCGGTAGGGGACGGGAGCCGGGTCTGACGGAGGAGCGCTCGCAGCCACTGGATGCCATGCCATTGTCTGGCCAGGCTGACGAGAGCGCCCATGATCCAGAGGATACCGGTGGCAAGAAGAACTACATTGAGATCTACGACGATTCTTGATGGAGGCGTGGATGATCGAGGGGTGTCCTGACTCACCGTGATTCCCTGAAGTGCCACGCTCGTGCTTGGAAGGGGTTCCAGGATCTCCTCTCTTGCAGTTGGAGAGGACGCCACGCTCGCAGGAACCTTCCAACCGACCCCGTAAATAGCGCTGAGAGAGACGAGCGGAAGAACTGCAAGGATGCTCAAGGTTGATTTGAGAAAGAGACTTCTCAAGTAAGGTGACTTCCGTCTCCATAAGTACGAACATCCCAGTGTAAGTGTTGAGATTGCCAGCGAGAGCAGCAGGCATCGGAGGATCCATTCCGCAGGGGCATCGAGAGTTTGTAGCCAGTTCATGCGTCCTCCTCCTTGTCGGCGATCAGGTTCTTGAGTTCTTCCATCTCGTCTTCGGAGAGCTGTTGGGAATTCACCAGGCAGCGCACCATGGCGACAGCCGACCCACCAAAGACCTTTTCTTGAAACTCACGAGTCAGCCATTGGTTCCCTTCTGCGGCGGACATCGTAGGTTCGTAGACAAATACTCGACCGGATGGTGAATGGGTGACCCATCCCTTGTTCTCCAGGCGTTGCAGCTGCACTTGGATCGTGTTCCGGGAAACGGGGTCTTCGCGGTCGTCGTTTACCTGGGACTGCAGTTGCGTGACGGTGGCGGAGCCGAGTTGCCAAAGGGCCTGCATCAGGTCGACTTCAGCAGGGGACAAGCGTTTGCGAGGATTGCTCATGAGTGTGCCGACATTTGTCGGCAAGTGAGCTTTTAACGACAAATGTCGGTAAGCACAAGTCTAATTCGCCAAACGGTGCATTGTTTGGGTCTCAGGTCTCTGGAAGAAGATCGCGCAATCGAACTTCAAACCCCTCTAAGACTGAACTCTGAACAGGTTCAGACTCCCTATGGCTGGATTCTGAGGTGTAGTGTCCGGCAACCGGTTGACGGTAGACCACGATCTCTCCTTTCTCCGGGAGGACCAGCCAGTATTCCTCGATATTGGCTCCCGCATAGATTTCGGCTTTGGCGCGGTCCGTCGCGACGGAGGCTATTGAGACTTCAACGACCAGCTCGGCGGTCGTCGGATGACTGGACGTGTAGTCTTCTTCCCGTCCAGCAACGACAGCCAAATCTGGCTCAGGTTCGGAATCGGATAGGGTGAGCGGGTCTTCCTTGAAAAGGAGGAGATCACGGCCGGGGCAGTAGATTTGAAGGAGAGCGTGAAGGGTCCGCACGATGTAACGGTGCAGAGGGGACTTGGACATTTTTCGGACTAGAAATCCTTGAAGCAACTCGACACGGTCCAACTCTCCTTTGCCAACCATCTCGTGATAAGTCTCCACGGAAATGGGTTGAAGCTGGGAGCGGACCTCGGGCAGATCGAGCAGGTTCACGGGAAAAGCATCGCTTGAAAGTCTAGGAACGGCAAGCTCAACCCAATTGCCACCGAGCCTGGCGCAGGACGGCTTTGGGTGAGTCGGCCAGCTTCTCATACCAGGCGCTGAGCAATTCGCCGTTCTCCAGTTCGACCGTGGATGGATACCCGAGATCACCTCCGATGCCATCACCGGAAATGAGGAGAGGCTCGGACCAAGTCGCGCCTTCATCTTCGCTGAGCCGTGCCTGATTGCCAAAAGGCGGACGGCGGTGGCCATAACTCATGAGCAAGCGACCATCCCTGAGGCGAAGCAAGTGAGACGGCAGGCCCCACACTCCGATGCCGTGAGGCGTGGTCCAGGTTTTGCCGCC
>JBHIXE010000340.1:0-6177 GCA_041984905.1 Verrucomicrobiales bacterium
GACTTGCTGCCGCCGTTGGGCAGGGACATGGCGTCCGTGGCTGGGCCCAGGACTGTGGGAATGAGGTCCGGTTCGCTGGAGGTGGCCTCGACCATTTCCGCCTTTTTCCGCGCCAGGCCTGTCAGCACCAGGTACTCCAGGCCCTGCCCCAGAGCGAGGGTTCGGGTGTAATCCCCTGCTTCCGTTGGCTGAAATCGGAGCTTCCACGTCGCTGCGGTCTGAGGAGGGAGGGTCCGCATCGCCTCGCCCTCCTCGATAGAAAAGGGTTCCGGCACCTCGAGTTCCAAGGACATTTCCTCTCCTCCGATATTGCCCAGAGTCAGTTCAGCCATTGCGACTTCTCCTGGATGGACCGAGCCGAACTCCAAGACGGGTTCGGCATCGCCAAAGTAAAGATGGGCCGGCGACGGTTTGCCACTCACGGAGACGGTTTCCCCATATTCCCCCATGAAGATTTTCATCTCCCCTTGGAAGTCCGCCACGTTCTCCGGGCCCAGTTGAATTCGTAACCGGGTCGCCTGTCCTCGCTGCAGGATGTTATTCCCCGGCAACTTCACATTCAGGTTGGATTCACTCTCAATCCTGACAGGAAGCCCCTGGGGATGATTGGAGACCAGCGTCAGCTCCCCCTTTCGGCAGCGATCATTGGGGTCATAAGTCAGGATCAGCTGATTACTGCTCAGCTGGAAGGGCAAGAATCCTTCCCCGACAAAGAGTGACTTCGCGTTTTCTTCACCCCAACCAAACCGAAGCGTCTTGGTCCCCTGCTCCCGCGGGTTGAAACTAAAGCTCACAAACCGGCGCTCCCCGCTCTTGATGAGGCAGGTGGACTCACCATCGTCTGGAATCCATGCCCAGGGCGGCTCCAGCTCGATCTTCTCATTGAAGGCGCCAGTGCCGGTGTTCTCGATCGGGATTGCGCGCACGGACTGCCCTCCGACCATGGCCTGGCCAAAATTGACATTGGGCGGCAAGACCAAAACGGGCTTGGAATCAACGATGGTAAGCTCGATTTTCACGGGTGCCGAGACCCGGCCATTGGGATAGGAAGCACCAAACGTGAAGAAGTCTGTGGTGGCTTCCGAGTCCGGATCCGGGGTGTAGGTCACGGTCATTTGCGACAGCATGTCCGGTTTGCCCTTGGGATCCGTCAACGTGCCCGCTTCCGTCCTTTCCCGCACCACGTAGTCGACCCTTTGCGAAACGTGATCACCCAGGGTCTTCAGGTCGATCTTGATGGTCTCGCCCCGAATGACCTCCAGTTTCTGAGGGAGGGGCGTCGGGAGCCGAGGATCCGGCGGCAGCATATGGTCGTCCGCCCCCCTGGGTCGCTCCTCATCATTTGGATTGATGTTCACAGCGGGATCGGCGCAAACGATGCCAACCGCCAACCAAGCGAACAAAAACCAGGTGCGAGTCGCTTTCATGGAAACGCTGGTCCAACCTTAGAAGCCACAGGCCCCATCTTATCAAGCCCCCGTTATTCTGTCAAAGCCGTGACCATACAATGTCATCACAGCGCGGCTTCACTTTCGGACTCTGCTTCCAGCACGGATTCTTCCTCATGAAGGTATTCCTTGGGAGTATAGAATCTCATCACCACTACAAAGAGCACCCCGGTGATTCCCATCAGGATCGTGAAGAACCAGTAGTAGCCAGCCCCTTCCAGCCGGGTCAATCCGCCGACGAAGGGATGGCTCTGGAACGAAGGCTGCGGAGGCCCACTCTCTTCTCCGGAAGCCGGGGCATTCCCAGCTTCAACTTTGAGTTCCTGCACCCGGCGCTCCAGCCAGGGTTCCTCCGGTTCCAAGGCTCTGAAGACGCTCTCCGATGTCTCCTGCGGGATATCGATGTGGATTTCGTAGCCCTGATCCCAGCGAGTGAGCCGCTTTTCGTCCGGTCCATCGGAAGCCACCCGGCAGATCTTACTGGTGACCAGCGTATAGCGGAGTGGGTTGCCCCAGGGATCTTCCAATCCTTCCAGCAATTGCTGGCCTTCCTCCTGAGCGGGAGCGCGGAAGCCTCCCGCTTCGATGGCGGACTCGATCCGGGTGACGCCCTCGTCTAGAACCGGTTGACTGGCCATCTGCAGGGAATCCAGAGTTCCCTCTTTAAAAGTCGCCACGACATCGTCTTCGGTTCCCTCCTCGCCATCTGGTCCGGCATCCCGAATCGTCGCTGGCGCTTTCAGGTCTTCCGCCTCCGCGTGTTGCTCCTCGAGATCCGACAGCACACTGGGAATTTGAATCACCTGGTTCACACCCGCAGTGATGATGTTGCCAATAAAGACCGAACAGAAGAACGCGCCCATGATGAAAGACTTCATGGCTCGAGGCGCCTGGGTATAGCTGAACTCCAGACAGACAATCGAGATCATGATTTCCGCCGCTGTGACGAAAATCCAGGCGAAGAACTGCCAACCGATCGAGGGCGTGTTGCCCGCATCGATCAAAACCTGGGCCACGGCGGTCACCCCGAAGCCAAAGGTCATCACGAAGAAGCCAATCGCCATTTTCCGCAGAGCGGTCAGCGGGAAGAACTTATCGATCTGAGGGTAGATGACGAAGGTGAAGAGCGGGATGAAGGCCAGAATCAGGATGGGATTGACCGCCTGGACCTGGGCCGGCAGCCAGGTAATGCCGAGGAAATCCAGGTCCATATCATCCGCCTGCTGCACCCAGGCCGACGCCGTCTGGTCAAAGAGCGCCCAGAACATGGCCACAAAGACGTAGATGATGCTAAGCTTGCCCAGCGCCTGCAGGCCTTCCCGGCTCAGCGTTTCCTTCAGGAATCCCTGCGCTCCCTTCGGCGGAATGTGGATGAACTTCCAGCGGCCCAGCCAAAAGACCAGGGTCGCAATCGCCATGAGCACTCCAGGAACCCCAAACGCCCAGTGCGGCCCGTACCATTCCAGCAACCAGGGAGTCAGGAGATGGGAGAGCAACGCTCCAAAGTTGATGGACCAGTAGAAGTAGTTGAAGACCTTGGTCAGCAGGTGGGAATTCGTCTTGCCGAACTGATCCCCTACGTGCGCGGAAACGCAGGGCTTGATCCCGCCCGCGCCAATGGTGATCCAGAACAGGCCGAGAAAGAGCAGCCAGCCTGCCGACATCAGGTCGCTGCCCATCAGGGCCAACAGTCCATGGCCGATGCAGTAGCCGAAGGAGAGCCAGAGAATCGTGCGGTATTTCCCCCAGAACGCGTCCGCGATGACGGCGCCCAAAATCGGGGTCAGGTAAACAAAAGCGCTGAAGGTGTGGAACCACTGTCTCGCCTCCGCATCACTCATGGGGAGAGCGGCTGAATCACCCATCAAATGCAGATACTTGGTCATGAACACGACCAGGATCCCCTTCATCCCATAGAAGCTGAATCGTTCCGCCGCTTCGTTCCCGACAATGAAGGGAATGCCCGGAGGCATCTTGGAGGTGGCCTGCGGAGCGGAGCGATACTTGGGCTGGGACATCAGGATGGAGCAGTTGGCGGGACCGAACCTCTCGATGAAAGGTGGTCAGCCCCTTTGGATGGTCCGACGATACGGACATTCAATAGCGCTATGCAACCATCTTGGTGGATCGCAACTGCCTGCGGTGAAAAAGGGTGTTCCCGAAGAGAAATTGGAGCCCAATTCAGAAAAAAAATGAAGGCAGCCCGATTGATTAGACTCTGTGAGAAAACCCCCGAACTCACACAAGAGCGTATTTCAACCGGACTGCCTCAGCAGTGCCTTCGTTGAAGGCGGCGCTACAATCCTCATTTTCAAATGGGATGCAAATCGAAAATACAAAAAAAATCGTGAGCGCCTCTCAAAGTAGAGGAATCACCTCGCTGAGACGGGTCACAAAGGCCTCCGCCTCCCGTCGAACTCGCTCCCGGCTCACATAGCCACCAAACCCGACGAACAAATCCACCACGGGCTTGGTCTCCAGATCGCTGATCCCATCTCCGACCATCACAACCCGCTCCACCTTTCCGGCCTTGCGAAGCGCTTCGATGATCTTTGGCTTTCCACCATTGCGGGTATTCGGATGATCCTCATCGAAGCCTGTGTAATTCCCCTTCTCATCAAAGTGGAGCTCCACCGCTTCGATGGTCTCAATCCCTAACCACTTGGCGAAAGGTCGGATCACCGGGCAGTAGCCGCCGCTGATGATGGCTGGCGTCCAGCCCAGCTCTTTCACCTTCTCGATGGTCTCCAACGCGGAGGGCTCGACCCGCTCGATATACATGTGCCCCACGTCCTCACATTCCTTCAGCGAGGGCTGGATCACTTCCAGGCGAGCCCCAAAGACCTCATCGATTGCGATCTCCCCATTCATGGCACGATCGGTCAGGGCGACGACGTTCTCGAATACCTCCGGCGGACGCAGACGCGCCAATTCGTCGACTCCCTCGATCTCACTCAGGGTGCTGTCACAGTCAAAAAAGATCCACTTCATCCCCTCGAAGGACTACGCGCGGTTGACCGGATGAGCAAGCCGCCTTTGGTATCAGGTTCTCATGCGCTACTCGCCCATTGATTCGAGCCTGTTCCGCGATAACCGGGCCCAACTGGCAGCCCAACTCAAACCAGGTTCCCTGGCGGTTTTCGTCTCTAACGATGTCCTGCCCACCAGCGCGGACGGCACCCTCCGTTTCGTCCAAAGCAGCGATCTCATCTGGCTCACAGGAGTCGACCAGGAGGAGACCATCCTCATCCTCTTCCCTGATGCGCCGGATCCCAAAGACCGGGAATTGCTCTTTGTCCGGGAGACTTCCGATCTCATCCGCATCTGGGAAGGTGACAAGCTCACTCAGGAAGGGGCCCGGGAAGTCTCCGGGATCGAGAATGTCCAATGGACGAACCGCTTTGAGGCGGAGTTCCGTCGCCTCATGAAGCAGGTGGACACCGTCTACCTCAATGCCAACGAACACCCCCGCGCCACCCGGGACGTCACCACCCAGGAAGACCGATTCCGGATCGCCTGCCAGGCGCGCTATCCCCGCCATCGCTACGAACGCGCCGCGCCCCTGCTCCACGCCCTGCGCGCCATCAAGTCGCAGACGGAGATCGATCTCATCAAGAAAGCCTGCGACATCACCCACCAGGGCTTCAATCGCGTGCTCCATTTTCTGAAGCCCGGCGTCGCCGAATACGAGATCGAGGCGGAATTGCTTCACGAGTTCCTGCGCCATCGCTCCCGCGGGTTCGCCTACGCCCCCATTATCGCAACCGGGCCCAATGCCTGCGTCCTTCATTATCTGGAGAACAACGCCATCTGCCAGGACGGCCAAATGGTGCTTCTCGACGTTGCCGCTGAATATGCGAACTACAATTCCGATCTAACTAGAACGTTACCCGTGAATGGACGCTTCACTCCCCGCCAGCGAGCTGTCTACGACGCTGTTCTCAACGTCTTCAAGGCCTGCCGGGGGGAATTGTTGAAGCCGGATCTCGACGCCATGACCTACCAGAAACAAGTTGGACGCCTGATGGAGGAAGAGCTGCTCGGTCTCGATCTGCTCGATCCTGCCAAGGTGGCCAAGGAAAGGGCGGACGACGGCACGGAGAACGAGACCAAAGAAGAGAACCGCAGTTATCGGAAATACTTCATGCACGGCACCTCCCACAGCCTTGGCCTGGACGTCCATGACGTCACCGCCACGGACAAGCGGTTCCGGGAGGGCATGGTCTGCACCATTGAACCGGGGATCTACATCCGGGAAGAAGGCCTTGGCATTCGCCTGGAGAATGATGTCGTGGTGCGCGGGGATGGGAACCTTGATTTGATGGCACAAATCCCAATCGAGGCCGAAGAGATTGAGGAAATAATGGCGAAAGGCGCGGGGTGATGGCAGTGTAGAATATCTGGAATCGTTAAGATTTCTCTGTCTCGCTCGTGACTTTCATACTTCGGTTCATGTCTAACCCAGAGACACCGTAATGGTGGCAAGACCCACTACAACACCCACCCACCAGCAGCCCAAGGCCCCTTCCGACGCTGAGCTCGTCGAGAAGTGCAAGGCTGAACTGCCCTACACGTTGCACGCCTACCGAGAGCTTCTGGTGCGTTACGAGCGAATCGTTTACGGCACCTGCATGAACATGTTGGGGAATCCCCAGGATGCGGAAGAGGTGTGCCAGGATGCCTTCCTGCAAGTCTTTCACAAGATCCACCAGTTCGAGGGTCGATCGAC
>JBHIXE010000341.1:0-6159 GCA_041984905.1 Verrucomicrobiales bacterium
AATTCCGGCCGACTCGTGAGCACATCCTGGCAGGCTTTCGCCTCAGAGAGCCGGATCCAGTGGGATCGAGGGCAGGAATGGTTGCAGCAGAATTGGCTGCTTCTACTCCGAGCGACCGTCAGCATCACTCTGCTGGCGAGAGGGTGGTTGACCTGGCGTTGGGACAGCCCCATTCGCGCCCTCATCTGGCAGGAAGATTGGTGGAGTCAGCCCTTGGAGAGCCTGTTCGGAATTCCCTGGGCGCAGTTTGCCGAGCATTCTGAGCCCGGCCTCACTTCCGTGCTGGAAGGGATCGGGATCCTGATGATGGCGCTGGCCGTGGTTCCCTGGTTGGGAAGGCTGGAGAAACTGCGTTGGACGAAGTGGCTCCTGACTCCCGCCACTGGGCTTCTGTTTCTGGATGCATTGGGAGGCTGGATAAGTGTGGATCAGGAACTGGGCATGGCGATCGAGCATTCGCTCCAGGTCATCACTCCCATTGCGCTTTTGCTCGCACTGAATCATGGGCGTGGCAGAGCCTGGTATCTCGTCGTTGCCATCGCCGCATCGCTGACCTTCGTGGGGCACGGACTCTATGCGCTCGGGTTTCACGCAGTGCCGCTCGTTTTCAAGACCATGACGATGCGCATCCTGGGATGCGACCTCGATACTGCACTGGTGGTTCTTCAGGTCGCCGGTTGGCTGGACTTGATTGCGGTTGTGCTCTTGTGGATTGCGCCGCTTCGCCGATGGGGAATTGGCTACATGGTGCTCTGGGGCTTCGCGACGGCTCTCGCTCGCGTTTGGGCCCATGTGAGGTGGGCGCAGCCGGGGTGGGGTTTGGATCCCTGGGCCGCGGAGACCCTGGTGCGCACTTCGCACTGGATGCTGCCGCTTCTGCTGTTCACGTACGGCACCCTTAAGGTTCAATCCTTGGAAGATTCAGGGAGGGGCACAAAGAGATGAAGTTCAGTGGAACTTCGGTAGAACTCCATCTGGGGTCTTGAGGGATCAATGCCGTAGGTGCCAATCATTTTGCCAATGGTCGGGCCAATCTCATTGGTCTTCGATTGCCAATCCATCAGTTTCACCCGGGCCCAACTGCCCTTGGGAACTCGCTTGATGGTAAAACCCAGCTCCTCAAATTGCTTCTCTTCGGTTTCGTCCGCTGGAACCAGTCCGGCGTGATATTCCATGCCATCTTTCGAAGCGTAGACCAAGGCGTAGAATTTTCTCCCATGGAGCGTATCCAATCGGGACTCGATCGCTTCAAAGGCGGCACGGTTTCCGTCTGGAAAACTCTCGGAGAGTGCGGTGATCAAGCGCAGTTCTGGAAGGGTCAGTAGGGTCGCATTCATCACTCAAGAACTGATCAGACGCGAATGGAGTCCACTGCCTGACTTTCCCGATCACTCGGTCCAAGGCGCTCCTTCACACCCATGCCGGTCAGCATGGTGTTGTAGAGATCCAGCCCTTCGGCGTTCACATCCATGATCTGCCCCGTCTTGAAACGACCATTGGCCCCGGTAATGGCGTGGAAGACTCCGCTGAGTTCCCGCTTGGTGTCCGAATGGCGACCGTCACCGGATTCGGTGGAGATGGTGAGCAGCATGTTGTCCAGAATCGTTCGACCATTGGCGTCTCGCGAATCCTCACCTTCATCCAGAAGCTTCAGAAAATAGGCCACTTCCCGCATCTTCATGTGGGCGTGGGCGCGGAGTTGCTCGTTCCGCTTGTTCTCGTTGAACTTGTGCCACCATTCGTGGCTGCAGCCTTTGGATCCCACAGCGCTGAGGTGAGCCGCGTCATTGAACTCGAAGAGCTTCTTCCCCTCAAAGTGATAGTCGCCGGTCAGGCGAATGCGCTCGCCGGCAGCAAGGAACGTGAGGGAACCAAACCGGGCGCGATCCAATTGGATCGCCAGGGCATAGAGATCCGCCATGAGATGCCATTCCGTGGTCAACTCTTCCAGGGTGATGTCGATCCCTTCACCGCCTGGGTCCGCTTCGCCGCCGTGCGCGACCTGGGAGCGAGGCGGCATGGCAGGCGCGTTGGGCCCGAGCTCCTTCAACGCGTAGGCCCGTTCTTCCAGTTCGCGGATCCGATCCAGGTGATCGCGGATCCGGCTCTTGGAGGCACTGCCAAGTGGCGAGTTCTGGCCGGTGTAGTACTTGTATTGTCCCACCACGGAATCCAGCACACTGCGCTTGAGCCGCTCTTCCCGGGCATCCGTTTCTTTTCCTAAGTCAATGGTGCCGAAGACGCGGTCGAAGAGGTCGCGCGGACGTTCCTGCATCACGCCGGCGACAGTGCCGTCCGGATTGTAGGAGTGAACATACCGGCTCACCCGGCTGCGGCGGAAGAAGGTGCCGCCGATCAGGGTCGGCACCATGCCAGAAGGCATTCCGTCAGGGTAATGCGTACGTCGTACGAGCTGATCGATCGAAGCGCCACCGGCCTGAGCTTCGCCATTGGGCGGTGTTGCGGTAAAGGCTCCCGATGCGCCGTCGAAGTGGGCGTTCATCCCTTCCCGGTCACAGCGCACCTGGTCCACGTTGCGCATGATCAGCAACTTGTTACTCAGTGGCTTCAGGGGGGCTAACACGTCGTCAAATCCCTCTTCCTGAAGCGGTTTCGGGATGCCGAGTCCAAAGAACAGATTGAATGCCCGGATGGGAACCTGCGGAGATGGGGCTGCGGTGGCTGTAGTGACCAGCATTTCTTCCAGGAAAGGCAGGCCAATCGCGATGGAGCCAAGTCCCTTGAGGGCCGTACGGCGGTTGATAGAGGAGTGCTTCATTTTCGTGAGCGGGCCGAAGTGTCAGGAGGGATCCGCGATCGTTCGAGTTTTCTGAACGAGATCGCTGAGGATGAGGGCTTTGATCAGAGCTTGATAGGTGCCGCCTTCGGCTTTGGCCTGGATCTCGTCCAGGAGGGGAGCATCGAGGGCGGTGAGCGGGCGGCCGAGAGCAAACTGGGCGAGCTTCCAGGTGATGCATTCCCGCACCCGGTCGCTTTGGGCAAGAAGGTTCATCAGTTCCTCAGAGGATTGGTAGGGAACCGGCTCTGCCTCTCCGGGAAAGAGGATTTCTCCGTCATCGCGAAGCAGGTTTCCGTGTTCGTCCTGCTGGTGGAACATCCCGATACCATCGAACTTCTCCAGTCCAAAGGCGAGGGGCTCAAACTTGGCGTGACAACCGCCGCAGTTCTTGTTGGCGATACGATCCTGAGCGATGGCTCGCTGTGTCAGTCCGGCCTTGGTAGCCACGGGAGTGGTATCAACGCAGGGCGGCGGATCCTTCACTGCACCGTGAAGAAGGTCATGAAGCACAAACAGACCTCGAGCGACCATGGACGCTTCGTCACCGCCGATGGTCAAGACGCTGCCGTGGGTCAGGAGTCCACCGCGGCCTTTCACAGCACTCAGGTCGTAGAGGACAGCGCCATCGCCTTTCGGCTCCAGGCCATAATGCTGGGCGAGTCGGGGAGTCAGGATCGTGAACGGCGCATTGAGGAGTTCAGACATGGGAAGTTGTCTTTTCCAGATGACTTCCTCGAAGTAGGCCAAGGTCTCCGCGCGCATCTCCTCACCGAGCTGTAAAGACCACTCGGGAAATTTGCCGGTATTCGGCCGCATGTTTGCGAGCCGATCCAGGTGCAGCCATTCCGAGGCGAACTCCAGCGAGCGAGCCCGCGCCCTCGGATCGTCCAGCATCCGGTTGATCTGTCCTTCAACCGTCTCGGGATCCAGGAGCCATTGCTCTTTGGCGGCTTGAAGAAGGGGCTCATCTGGGGGTCCACCCCAGATGATGTAGCTCATTCGGGAAGCCAACTCGTAGGGATCGACAGGCGTCAGATCCCCATTTCCGGTTTGGCGTTCCAGCCGATAGATGAACCGGGGAGACTGGAGCATGGCTTCCAGCACGAGGGCGACTGCTTCCTCGAAGTCGCCACCAGCGGCCGCCACGGTCGTGGTGATGCCGCGGTAGAGCACGATCTCCTGATCATTGAGCGGGCCCCGCAGTACGCGAAGGCCCATGTCAGCAATCAGTTCCCGCATGGGATCGTCCTCCATGCTTTGGCGCTTGCTGAACTTCTTGGCAAACTCGACCGGATTCATCCGGTCGACGATGAGTTCCGCCAGCCGGCCATAGGCTTCGACATGCTTGAGGTCGACGTTCAGGTTGTAGGAAGTGTTGCTGAAGCCGTCCGCGCGCACCTCCGGCGGCAGGATTTCCCGCGCTTCCGGACCGATATCGACCCCGACAGTGGCGCGAACCGTCTCGATGTATTCCGAGACCGTGAGCCGCTGCACCCAGACCTGGTCCTCGGTTCCTCCGCGGCTGTAGATCGCCGGATCGATCCGGTCTCTTGCCCAGATCGCGCCCTCTTCAATCCATTGCTTCAGCACTTGCTTCTCTTCTGCGGAGAGAGCAGGCCGTTCGTGGGGCATGTCATCGAACTCGATCGACTCCCAAAGAGCGCTCTGGGCGACATTGCCGGCGATAATGGCTTCCTTCATGGCCTCATCCTGCCGGGATAAATCCAGCTTTCCCTTCCGCGTCGCGGTATCGTGACACTCCAGGCAATGCTCGGCCAGAAGGGGCGCCACTTGAGTGGTAAAGAAGTGTTCCTGGGCCCGATGCTCTCGCTTCTCGACGATCTTCTCGATCGCGGGAGTTTCCGCTTCGATTCCTGCCTGGAAATGGGTGCGGATCTCGCTCGGCTCAAGTTCCCGGCCGTAGAGTGCTACCAGGTAGTAGGTGCCGAGCCAGGGCCGGTCTCCGGACAGTTCGTCTCCCAGGCCCAAGCGATAGGAGTCCGACCAGTTCTTCGTGGCGCCGGACACTTTCTGGTCTGCCACCTCCTTCCCATTCAGGAAGATACGTGCCCTGCCATGGGAATCCTTGCTGTAGACCACATGGGTGAGCTTGGGTTCCACGCTCTTCCTGGCGGAGGTGGTCGAAGGGATGCCGTTCTTGCTCGTTTCCGTGGTTCGGAAGCGCATATCAAACTGATCCTTGTCCTGTCCCAGGGTGAAGTTTCGCTCACTCGAATTTCGGCTCAGCGTGACGATTCGGGCGGGACCTTCCTGGCTGGTATTGGCCGGGCGGATCCATGCTTCCAAGGTGAACTCTCCGGAGTGGGCGATTGCCTGGGCGAGTCGCCTGGAGTCCTCCTCAGAGTGAATATTCGCTTTGCCTTTGATCTCGAGAGCACCCTTGGCGTGCTGGACCGCCGAGGGGTTTCCGATCTTGAGGTCTACTGGATCGTCATTACCGGATTTATCTCGAATCCAGCCATCCTGAACTTCCTGGAAATCATAGAGTGCCAGAAGCCCGTCCGCCGAGCGGGTGACGCTCTGAGCCCAACCGGGACACTGCAGTAAGGCAAAAACGAGGAAAACGGCACGGAGTGTAGTCATGAGCAGCCCCAGGTTCGGACAACCTGATCTAGTTTTGTTATGCCGCAGGAGGAGCGGTTGTTACAATCAAATTGAAACGGGGGAGACTGCGCCACGAAGAGGGGCTCTGGGACTGTGCAAGTCCGGATAGAGGAGGGCAAAAATAAGGTTAATTCCTATGTAGAATTTATGGAAAAAGGAGCGGGCTGCGCTTTTGAATTGTTTCTGGAAGGAAAATTCAAGATCTCCAGGAAGTAAATTTCGGCGCTCTAAAGCTAAGGATTGCGAAGCTCATTATTGATTGCAAGTGCTGCAATTCTTTGCAAAATCGAGGGAGCATTTTCCTCCTTAAACGATAGTTTTTTCCATTTCCATTTCTTCAAATTCCCCGTTCAACCCCTGATTTTCAGGCGTTTGAGGAGGTGACGCACAAAAAAGTCCGTCACATTTCCGGGGTTTCAGGAGAAGTGGGTGTGGAGGGAAAGACTCCCCAATCAAAGTAAGCCTGCCAGTTTGGACCCCCATTCTGGCTGGTTGATTGCGGTGTTTTTCGGAAAGGGGACCCAAGGATAGCCACCGCACCTCAACCCGTGTAATGACTTTTTTAAGAGCACTTCGATCGCAGCAGTTCTACCAACTCTTAACCCTGATACTCCTGTTCCCGGGAGTGGTATTGCTGCCAACGGCCGTGTATGCCAATCCATCTGGCGGACAGGTGGTGAAAGGCTCGGCTGAAATTGTCCAGGACCTGGAAGGCGCCCTGAAGATTCTTCAGA
>JBHIXE010000342.1:0-6129 GCA_041984905.1 Verrucomicrobiales bacterium
GCCAATCCACCGGTGTTCCGAGCAGAATCGGAGAGATGTCCTTTCCGTCGAGCGCCTTTTCGCTAATCAGAGGAACGCCAGAGAGACTCGCCAGGGTCGGCAAGAGGTCGATCGCTCCGGCAATTTGAGGAACACGATGTCCGGCGGGAATCTTGCCGGGCCAGCGAATCAACATGGGCACGCGCACGCCGCCTTCATCAATCGTTCCCTTACGACCTTCCATATCGCCATTCCAGCGCCAGCCATTCGGACCGTTGTCGCTAAAGTAAATCACGATGGTGTTGTCCGCGAGATTGAGCTTGTCGAGATGATCGAGCACTCGTCCGACGTTCCAGTCGATATTCTCACACATCGCCAAGGCTGCGCGCAGGTGATCGGGTTCTTCTTTCTCCGGGTCCCGATGGTGCATCTTGAGCGGCCCTTCGGAGAACTTCTGCCACCACTCATCCGGCACCTGCATGGGAGAGTGTGGGGTGCAGTAAGGAACATAGCAGAAGAACGGGCCCTCCTGATGTTCCTCAATGAATTCCATGGCCTTGTCCGTCAGGTGATCGGTGATGTAGCCCTCGCCCCGCACCAGTTCCCCATTGTGCTCCAGAGCAGGATTGAAGTAATTGCCCCAGTGTCCGGAGGTGAACCCATAATATTCGTCAAAGCCGCGGGCATTGGGATGGTAGGGATGCTGTGACCCATTGTGCCACTTGCCAAAAGCGCCCGTCGCATACCCGGCTTTCTTGAAGGTATCCCCAATGGTCACTTCATCGATGTTCAGCCTTTCCTCGCCAGTGGACACGCCGCGCACTCCCGTGCGGGCATAGTAGCGGCCCGTGAAGAATTCGGCCCGAGTGGGAGCGCAGACCGGACAAACGTAGAATCGCTCGAACAGAGCTCCGTCCTTCGCCAGGGAATCAATGTTCGGCGTCGCCAGGTTCTCGTTGCCATGCACGCTCAAATCCCCCCACCCCTGATCATCCGAGAGGAATACCACGATGTTGGGTTTGTCCTGGGCAAGAGCGCCCAGCGCGAGGGTAAAGGAAAGGAAGAGGGAGAGAAGTGGGGGCTTCAGCATAACCGGGATCATGAAACGGGTTCCCTGCCGGGTCAATGCGGCTTTTCTGGCAGACGCCCTCAATTCGGGAAAGGCACTGGACAAGGCCCGGAAGCATTGCGTATTGCTGAAAGAACCCTATGAAAACCCCAAGCGTCTCCCAGTCTCGTCGGCAATTCCTCAAGCGATCCTTTCTCACCACTGCCCCCTTCATTCTGCCTTCCGGCATGTGGGGTGCCTCTCTCAAAGGCAGCGGCCCCAACAGCCGCCTCAATGTGGGCATGATTGGGATCGGCAAACGGATGCACAGCCTCTACGGAGCGCTATCCAGCGTGGAGAACACCCAGCTGATTGCCGCCAGCGACTGCGTGGACGCCCGACTTGAAGATGGCGCAACGCGGGCTCAGGCCGCCTATGCCAAGCGGGAGATCAAGCTCGATCCCGTGAAGCAGTTCAAGGATTTCCAGGAATTACTCGCCATGGAAGGGCTGGACGCAGTGCTGATTGGCACCCCCGATCACTGGCATGCGATCCAGGCGATCCTCGCCGCTCGCAAAGGTCTGCATGTCTACTGTGAAAAGCCATTGACCCGGACCATTGGCGAAGGACGCGCTGTCGTCAGTGCCGCCCGGGATAACGGGATCACTTTCCAGACTGGCAGTCAGCAACGCACCGAGTATGGCGGCAAATTCCGTCAGGCCGTGGAATACATTCGCAACGGCCGCATTGGTGAGTTGAAGCAAGTCTACATTGGCGTGGGAGGACCTCCCTATCCCTGCGATCTGCCGGAAGAAGATCTGCCGCCCGGAATCAATTGGGAAGCCTGGCTTGGACCAGCCCCGATGCGAGGCTTCAACCAGGTTCTATGCCCCATTGGCGTTCACAATCACTTCCCCCGCTGGCGGGATTACACTGAGTATGCGGGCGGCCCATTGTCAGATATCGGCGCCCACCACTTTGACATTGCCCAATGGGCCATGGACATGGATCACTCCGGTCCGATTTCCGTGACGCCCCCAGACGATCCGAAAGCGACTCAAGGTGCTAAGTATCAATACGCGAATGGCGTGGAGATGATCCACGGCACCTACGCTCATCCTGGCATGAAGGATCCAAACACGGGCGAGCAGGTGCAGCCCAAGAACGGATGCCACTTCATCGGCACGGATGGCTACATCTTTGTGGACCGCAAAGAGATCCAATCCTACCCCGCCAAGATTCTCGAAACTCCCTTGAGCGACAGCGACTGGCACCTGCCGGAGATCGGCACCAGTCACATGCGCAACTGGGTCGATTGCATTCATTCCGGTGAGAAGCCGGTCGCGGATGTGGAGATTGGCCATCGCACGAACACCGTCTGCATGCTCGCTAACTTGGCCTATCAGCTGGAGCGTCCGCTCAAGTGGGATCCCAAGACGGAAACCTTCGCTGATGACAAGGAAGCCAATAGCCTCATCAATCAGAAGGATCGCGAGCCCTGGGACAAGATCTGAGGGCTTAGAGATAGCTACTTTAAGGGCGGCCAGTGAAAGTTGCGCGCCAGCGCTTTACTTTCCTGGCTGGAACCCCCTTTCACTGGTCTCTTTCGGGGAAGCAGCATGGAGAAAGCTCCATTGCACTAGGAAAGGCGCAAAAAATCGAGTATACTGGCAGACGGGCCCCGTAACTCGTACAGATGCCTAAACCCCCCAACCACGCCCCCATTCGGTTGCTGACTGCGGTGCCGATTTGTGATGGGCACGATAGCGCGATCTCCACGATCAACCTGGAGTTCAGCCGCAAAGGCCAGGAAATCATCTACCTGGGCTACCACCGGCGAGCGCAGGACATTGTCCGAGCCGCGATCCAGGAAGACGTGAGGGCGATTGGCATCTCCTCTTATAACGGGGGGCATGTGGAGTTCTTTGAAGTGGTCGCCCGCTTACTAAAGAAAGCCGGCGCGGGTCATATCGGGCTCTTTGGCGGTGGCGGCGGAACCATTTCCCAAGACGACGCCAAGGTCATGGCCAAGTTCGGCGTGGACCGCATCTTCTTCGCAGGAACCACCCTCAAGGAAATGGTTGATTGGGTTCGCGACCGATACGGCAAGCAACGCCCCCTCACCCTGGAGGAGTCCGACACCAGTGATGTGTCCCTGGGTCGAAGTCTGACCAACGCGGAATTCAGCGAGGAACCTGCCGAGGCGCCAGATCCCAAAGAGCGTCCCCTGATCATCGGATTCACCGGTCCGGGCGGAGCTGGAAAAACCACGCTTATCGATGAACTGACAAGCCGTTGGCTCAAGCAAGTGCCCAAGGGCCGCCTGGCCATTCTTTCTCACGATCCCAGCATCGTGGGTAAGGGAGCGCTTCTGGGAGATCGCGCTGGAATGATCCACAGCCTGCATGATCGGGTGTTTGTCCGCAGCCTCGCCACTGCGGGCCGGGCCGGTGGATTGGCTCCCACGACGGAGCGCTGTCTTTCGATCCTTTGCGATCCCAAGTGGGGTTTCCACACCATCTTCGTAGAGACGGTGGGAGTTGGGCAGGAAGCGATCCCCTTTGCCGATGGCTGGGTGGATACGTCTGTCTTCGTACTAAATCCCGATTATGGCAGCCGCCTGCAACTGCAAAAGATCGCCATGCTCGATATCGCGGATGTGGTGGTCCTGAACAAGTTCGACCGGCCGGGCGCACCGACCGCCCGCGCGGAAGTGGAACAGCGGCTCTCTCTCCGTGAGGACATTCCCGCCGTACTGCCGACCATTGCCAGCCGGCACCAGGATCCCGGCGTGGACAAAGTCTTTGAACGCCTCATCCCCAAACCCCGAGTATGAGCAGTCTGGCCAACATCACCAAAGCCGTCGAGGCCTTCAATGAACGAGTCAGCGACCGCGTCCATCGCTCGCGCGATGATGGCGAACTCCGTGCGGAGATTCGGGAACGCTGGGATACCCTCCAGGAGAGCATCCGCGAAGTCGAGACGCCCACCGGCTTGCGGCTACCCAGCCTTGCACTTCCCAGTACGGAAGACCCCGGGGAACAATTGCGGTATCTGGAGGGCGAAGGTCCTCCGGGGCAGTTCCCTTTTGTGAACTCGATCTACCCGGAGATGTATCTGGGAGATCGCGAAGAACCCACCCGCCTCTTCGCCGGACTCGGCTTGGCGGAAGATACTAACGAGCGCTTTCATTACCTCACCAAACACCAGAAGAGCCTCCGTCTTAGCACGGCTTTTGATGGACCTACGCTATATGGCGTCGATAGCGATGAGGACGATGTCTTCGGCAAGATCGGTGAAGGTGGCGTGGCGATCGATACCCTGGAGGACATGGAGCGCCTCTATGAAGGGTTCCCTCTGGAGGATCCCCAGTTCTCCGTTTCCATGACGATCAACGGCCCGGCTCCGACGATCCTGGCGATGTTCGTCGCCATGGCCAAGCGGAAGCATGGCGAGGGCGTGCTCACGAATTTGCGAGGAACCGTGCAGGCGGACATTCTCAAAGAGGTGCAGGCTCAAAATGAGAGCCTCTTTGCCGTAGACGCTTCGCTGCGCTTCCTCGCTGATATGGTGGACTTTGCGGTTGAGCGCATGCCCCGCTGGTATCCCATCTCCATCAGCGGCTATCACATTGCTGAAGCGGGCGCGACGCCTGTGCAGCAGGCTGCCTACACCCTCTCTAACGGGTTCAGTTACGTGGAGCAATTCCTGAACCGCGGCATGAAGGTAAACCAGTTTGGACCGCGCCTCTCCTTCTTCCTCGATTGCGGGCTGGACGTCGAATACCTGGTCCTGGCGCGGGTCTGTCGCAAGCTCTGGGCGATTGGGATGCGCGATGTCTTCGACGCGGATGAGCGCACCCAGAAGTTTCGGCTCCACACCCAGACGAGTGGACGCTCACTCGTCGCGGCGGAGTTCGAGAACAATCTGACCCGCACCGGCGTGGAATTGATGCTTGCCTACATCAACGCAACCAACTCCTGCCATAGCAACAGCGCGGACGAACCTTTCACCACGCCGAGCGAACACTATGCTCGCCTGGCTTCCCACGCCCAATCCATCCTGCTGGAAGAGTCCGGGCTCTTCAAACACACCATGAATCTGCTCTCCGGCTCGCCCGGGATGCAGGAACTGGAGAAGCGAGTCGAAGCCGCCATTCTGGAGGAGTTCCGGGAGATTGACCGGCTCGGCGGCGTCTTGCCGGCCATGGAGCATCGCTATCAGCGTAGCCAGATCCAATGGGCCGCTCATCGCCATGAACAGGCCATTTCGGATGGCACTCGCCCCATTGTGGGCGTGAATCGCTATGCCAGTGAAGCGGAGTCGAAGCCGGTGGAGTTGGCCCGGATCCCCAAAGAGAAGAAGAAGAGGCAGATCGAACGTCTCATCCAGTTCAAACGGGCCAATCAGGACAAGGCTCCTGCCGCTCTGGACCGGCTCGCCGAAGTGGTGACGAGCGGCGGCAACGTCTTTGCCGAACTGATCTCAACGGTGGAGGTCTGTTCTCTGGGTCAGATTACCCAGAGGCTGCAGGAAGTCGCCGGTCCCTTCCGTCCCAGCCTGTAACGAAAATGCATCGTGCAATCTGCATGCGCGACGGGCGAATTCTTCCCTGAGTGGATGAATCTCTCCACCTCCGCAGCCTGTTCCAATTCACCCTCCGTCCCCGCAGAGTTGCCCGTAGGACTGAGTATTGCGACGGCGATCGTCACATTCGCTGGTACGGACCATGCGAAGGAGGGGCCTGATGGGGAAACTCTACAACTTGCTCAACAAGGCGGAGACGGCCTTTAGCCGAATCAAGCTGTCTCTCAAAGACAAACTCAACGGTTTCGATACCGTGATCGCCTACCCTTACCGGGGCTACGGCAATTCTGAGCGGGCCGTCCTGCGAGGCCGGGTTCTGGAGAAGAACCCTCTCATTCACGGCGACGCCGATCCTGCTCTCCCGGGTTTTTGGAGCAATTTTCAGGTCGCCTGGGCACGATTTGAGAGTGATGAAGTCCCCGGCGTGCGCGTGGAAGGAATCTTCGAAGGTTCCCGAGCCGAAGCCATCTCCGACGATGAAGGCTTCTTCACCCTCCGCTTCGATCTATCGGGGC
>JBHIXE010000343.1:0-346 GCA_041984905.1 Verrucomicrobiales bacterium
TTGGAGGCCAGTGCATCGTGGTGGCGATCGATGCGAAACGGAATGATGCCGGCCGGTGGTCGGTTTATACCCATGGCGGACGCACCTTGACGGAGCGGGACACCGTGGAATGGGCCAGGGAAGTGGAAGACCGGGGCGCCGGAGAAATCCTTTTAACCAGCATGGATGCTGATGGCACCAAGGAAGGCTATGACCTGGAGCTCTATGCCGCCGTGAATGAGGCGGTCACAATTCCCGTGATTGCCAGTGGAGGAGCGGGAACCCTTCAGCACATGGTGGATGTGCTGCGGGAAGGGAAGGCAGACGCCGTGCTGGCTGCCAGCATCTTCCACTTCGGAGAATTTAC
>JBHIXE010000343.1:356-6129 GCA_041984905.1 Verrucomicrobiales bacterium
CGTCCGCGTCACCGAACTCGCTTAGCTGGCGAAAGGATCGTGGACCGTGTGGTCGCCCGAGGCTTCGGTCAAAGCATCCAGGGAAGTGACCATTTCATCGCAGTAGGTGATCAAGTCCTCAAGAATGGGACCAGCGGGATGATTCGGTGGATTCTCCAATTGAAGCAAATCACTGAATCCTCTGATCACCGCAAGTTGATTGCGAATGTCATGCCGGGTTTCCTTGTTATCGAGCGTTGCTTCGGCGGAAGTATCTACCCCCGCCTTGACTGCCTGAGCGCTTTCAGTGATGTGGGTGAGCTGCTCAGGGTCCAACAAGGCCGAGTGAGTGGACAGATCTTGAAGGCAAGCTGGTTAAGTGTGTGCAAAATCTCGGATTGTGGATGGTTGGTGGATATCATGTTAGAGTAAGGCTTTTGGATTGCACAAAGGATTTCGCCACGAATTTATTATAATATTTATCATTATTATTGTAAATAATTATCTTGAAAGCTCTGCGTCTTGTGAAATCTGAGCGTCCCCCCATTCGCGCCGCTGGCGTCATCTTCCAGGTGCTTGAAGGGAACCTGTATCGGGTTGCCATGCCGAACGGGTACGAGGTCCTTGCGCCCGTCGATCGGACCATCGACGGCGAGACCTTTCAGGAAGGAGAGCGTGTCGAACTGGAGTTTTCCCCCTACAACATGAGACAAGCCCGCGTCATGGGGCGCCTGGAGAGCTGAGGAATCTCTCCTCCCGTTGGATCGATGGGGAAGCCGGCCGTGAAAAGCTCATCGCAGATATTGAACAAGTGGTGGCCAGATGCTTTGTTGGAGGGACTGAGGCCGTAGAATTTTTGTAACCAATACAAGGACTGCGCAACTTTTGCCTTGGTCGATTCCCCGTGGTGTTATGGTTTCCGATCTTCCAGAGTCCGATTCGGACAAGTCCTTCCCGATGAAGGCCGCCGAAAATCTGCGGAAGACCGCGACCACCCAGGCAGCGCAGTTGAAAGAAGCCGCCGAGGAGCGTGCCCAACAGATTCGAGAAATGGCCGAGCAACAAGCTGAACAACTCACGGAGGACCTGGAGAACCAGGCGGGACAACTCAAGGACGCAGCGGGAGAATCCTGGGATGAGGTGAAGGAAAAGACCAATGAACTGCGCGTGGAGCTGGAGCGCTACGTGCGGCAACACCCCACCAAGTCCGTTCTCATCTCCTTTGGGCTGGGGATGATGATGGGAATGTTCTTCCGACGATAGCCGTCGAGAGTCTTCGGGATACTCCGCCGGAACCGCTCGGTGTCAGACTGTGATTTCAATGAATGGGGAGAAAGTCAGACGAGGAGGAATCCGGGACCGGTTTGGAGATCTGGCCAGCACACTGGCCAATTTTTTGCAGGTACGTGCCCAGTTGCTGGCGCTGGAGGTTCAGGAGGCCTCCCAAAATATTGGAGCCCGCCTCGTGCTATATTGCGCCGCGGGCTTTCTTCTGGCGCTGGGCTATCTGATGGTGTGGTGCGCTCTGGTACCCCTGATGGCCCGAAAGCTGGACGTCGCCTGGGAATGGGTGTGTCTCTGGGCCGCGGTACCGCACTTGCTGGTGGGAGGGGGATTGATCTGGTGGGCCAAGGAAAAGCTCTCCAAGCCTCTGTTTGAGGCCACCTTGAAGGAACTTGATAAGGATCAGGAATGGGTCGCGAGAAATCTACAATCCAAGAACAAAAGGCCGAGCTGATCGCCAGGCTGGCTTCATCCCGAATCCAGGTGGGACAAAGCCTGGACGAGGTGGCCGACCGGCTGGACTTTACCAGCCAGCTCCGGGATACGGTGCGTTCGAATCCCTGGAAGATCGCTGCCGGATCCATTGGGGTCGGGGCGGTTGCGGGATTGTTGATCTGGCCAGGACGTCGTATGATCAAAGCAGCCAGCGGCAAGAGGATGCCCATGGGATGGATCTTCAAGATCCTCTTCCGGGGTGGCCTGGCTCTGGCTCAGCCCTTTCTCTTTAATCTGGCGAATGCAGAGCTGCAAAAGCGCGTCGGAGAATGGAAGGGCTCGAATGAGGGTTGATTTACCCGGTAGCTTTATCGTAATACAGCCCCTAGCAATTCAAACTCCCCCTATAAGCAAGTAAGTGTATGTCTGACACAGTCGCAGTCTTTGATCATGTAGACCAGTATTTGCAGGTAGGTATCCAGTACGATTGTTCGGATATCCACCTGGCCGCCAATACCAAGCCCCATTGGCGGAGATTTGGCTCACTCCAACCCATTTGGGAAAACGCTGATGTGATCACGGAAGCGGAATCCGAGCGCCTCGTGAAGGGCTTTCTCGCAGATCGGGAATGGCAGCGTTTCCAGGAACGGGGGGATGTCGACTTTGCCTATTCCACGGACTTCGGCCGATTCCGCGCCAGTGTGGTCAAGCAACGGGTAGGCTGGGATATCACCTGCCGGATTATCAACACCTCCATCAAGACGATGGATGATCTGCAATTGCCCAGCACCATCAAGCCACTGCTGGAATACAGCAACGGTTTGATCCTGGTGACGGGTTCGATCGGTTCCGGGAAATCCACGACGCTGGCTTCCTTGATCAATGAGATCAACAGTCAGCGGGACGATCACATCATCACGCTGGAAGACCCGATCGAATATGTGATCGAGTCCAATCGTTGCCATGTGAACCAGCGGGAAGTGCACCTGCACACGGAATCCTTCGCTAAAGCTCTACGCGCCTCTCTCCGGGAAGACCCGGACGTGATCATGGTGGGGGAAATGCGAGACCTGGAAACCATCTCCCTGGCGATCACCGCTTCGGAAACGGGTCACCTGGTGCTGGGAACCCTCCACACCGGAAGTGCCGCCCGAACGCTGGACCGGGTGCTGGACGTGTTCCCGCCGGATCAGCGGGGGCAGATTCGCCAGATGGTGAGTGAATCTCTGCGAGGCATTATCAGCCAGCAGCTTGTGCCTACGGCGGATGGAACCGGCCGGGCTCTGGCTCTGGAACTCCTCGTCAACACTCCCGCTGTGGCGGCCAGTATTCGAGACGGGAAGACCTTCATGCTGCCCGGCATCATGCAAACCGGCCGGAATGCTGGAATGCTGCTTATGGATGACGCCTTGCGGGATCTCCACGCTCAGGGCGTGATTACCCAGGAGGAATGTATCATGCGCGCCGTGGACCCGGTCGTGATGCGCCAACACTTCGGTATCGCCTAAACCCCCATCCTCAGAAGTTCCCCAACCTAATTTTTCCCCATGGCTGTTATTGACCAATACTTCAACGTCCTCGTCGAAGGCGGCGGTTCCGACCTGCACCTCAGTGAAGGCCAACCGCCTAAAGTGCGGGTGCACGGCGCCATCAGTCCCATCGCTGATGAACCGCTGACTCATGATGTGCTGAAAAGCATGATGCAGGAGATCTGCGATCCCAAGGCGTTTGAGCGCTTCCTGGAGACCGGTGACCTGGACTTTGCCTATGAAATGGACGAGCAATCCCGTTTCCGCTGCAACTACTTGAAGCAGCACAACGGCCTTGCCTGCGTCTTCCGTTTGATTCCCACCAAGGTGGCCACCCTCGAAGACCTTGGCATCCCGCCTGTGGTAAAACGCTTCGGTGAGATGCGCAGTGGCCTCGTGCTGGTCACGGGACCCACCGGTTCCGGCAAGTCGACCACGCTCGCGGCCCTGATGGATTATGTGAACACGAATTACTCCCGCCACATCATTACCGTGGAAGAGCCCATCGAGTTCGTGCACTCCAATAAGAAGAGCATTTTGACCCAGCGAGAGGTCGGCATTCAGACGCCTTCATTCTCAGACGGACTACGCGCCGCTCTGCGGGAAGACGCGGACATCGTGCTGGTGGGGGAGATGCGGGACCTGGAAACCATTTCCCTGGCTCTGACGGCTGCGGAAACCGGCCTCCTGGTGTTTGGCACCCTCCACACGAACAACGCTCGCAAGACCGTTGACCGGGTGATTGACGTGTTTCCTGCCGATCAGCAATCCCAGGTGCGGACGATGCTTTCCGCCTCACTCCGGGGCGTTGTGGCTCAGCTGCTCTTGAAGCGGCACGACAAGCCTGGCCGGGTTGCCGTGAACGAGATCCTGGTCGCCACTCCAGCCGTGGGCGCGGTGATTCGGGAAGGCCGGACGGAAAAGCTTTATGACATCATTACCGGTGGTAAAGGCATCGGGATGCAGTTCATGGATGACGCCATCATGAAGGAATTGATGGAGGACAAGGTTTCTCCGGTGGAAGCCTACATGAAGGCCATCGATAAGAGCCGGTTCGTCAACTTCCTGCCTCCGGAACATGCGGCCCTGGCCAACTCCGGCGGTGGAGAGAAGTAAGCCGCGCGCGACGAATCCTTATTTCATTCCAGGAAAAAGGGCGATTCCAGTGAAGGAATCGCCCTTTTGGTTGGTAAAAAACGAACAGGTGAGTGCCCTGAATCAGGCGTTGCTTGCCTTCACTGCAGCGGCAATCGCGTTTAAGGCGGCCTGCTTCTGTTCCAGGCTTTGCTTGGCCTTGGCGGCGGAAGCCTTCAGATCGGCGGCCTTCTTAGTAGCGCCGGGGAGGGAAGCTTCCGCGTCTTTCAGGGCCTTGGTGGACTCATCCAGGGACTTGCTGACATCCGCCAGGAGCTTCTGCTTGGCTTCATAGTCGGCCTGCACGCCAGGAAGGGCCTTGGAGTCCGGAACCATTTGGAGGGCTTCTTTGAGGGCGCCAATGATGTCTTCCAGGTCGCCTTTCTCCATCTGAGCCTGACTGACCTTGGTCTTCAAGGCATCCACCTTCTTCTTAGAGGCACTTTCTTGTGCGGCGGCATCGGCGGCAGCCTTGGCCGCAGCGTCAGCGGCTTTTTTCTCCGCTTCCACCACGCGAGCGGCTTCCTCATGGGCGGCCTTCAAGCTCTTGGCAACGGTATCCCAGGAGGCCGGTGCCTCCGGTTTGGCTTCCGGCTTTGGCTCGGGCTTCGGAGCAGGCTTAGGGTCTTCCTTCTTGGGCTCTGGGGTGGCCGTAGGCGCTTCCGTCGGCTTGGTGGACGCCACCAGGGTCGCATTCTTGGCATCCTCGTATTGCCAGCCCAGGTTCACATAAAGACCCGGAATGGCCTGTTTCAGCTTGTCGGCCCCTTCTCCGGTGGCCTTGGACTTCCAGAGGTAGAGCCGGTTGAGCTTCTTCAACCCAGCTAGCTTCTGGATGCCGGCATCCGTCACGGCAGTGCCATAGAGATTCAGATAATAGAGGTTGGGAAGACCCTTGATGTAGTCCAGCCCCTTGTCGGTGATCTTGGTATTTTCCAGATACAACTTCTGAAGATTCGTCATGCCTTGCAGGCTCTTGAGGCCTTCGTCCGTCACCTGGGAACTGCCAAGCTCCACAATGGCGATTTGGTTCGCGACCGGAGCCAGGCTAGCCAGCTGCTTGTCGCCAAAGGAATCCCGCACGTTCAGGGAAGAGAAACGCAGATCCGCGCTGTCCTGCGCCACCGGCATCAGGGAAGCACCCGTGGCGTTGACCTTCTCCATGGTCGCCTTGGCAACCTTGGCCGCTTCCTCGGCGGCCTTCTTTTCTTCCGCCGTGAGTTCCTTTTTCTCCGGCTTGCTCGTCTTGGCGGCTGCCAGGATCTCATCAACGGACTTCTCCAGATCCTTTGGAAGGCTCAGCGCGGCCAGCTTGATGTCCGGCGTGCCTCCCTTGGCGATCCAGAGGCGAATGATCTCCAGCTCCCCCTTGGTGAGTTGCGGCTCGTCACTGGGGGGCATGTGCTCGTCGT
>JBHIXE010000344.1:0-6114 GCA_041984905.1 Verrucomicrobiales bacterium
CGCGCTCCGGCAACTGGGTTGACGCAGACGGCACAGGGACTGTGCCTACTACTTTACTCCTTCGGAATCTCGCCCTTGGCTGCACTGCGTTCCATGAGCAGCACCAACACGGTGCCGATGGCAATCAGCAACATCGCAATCCAGGTCTGGCCCGTGGTGAAATCCGGGAAGCTCCAGTTCTCATAGCCCACGACTTTTTCCTTCACCTCATCCCCTTTCATGAACTCAGCGGTCACCGCGTCTTTCCAAGGCCAGATGATGGCGAGGGATCCGGTAATGAATCCGGTGATCAGGGAAACCGCCGCGTCATGATGCGTCTTGAAGAGCCAACTCAAGAATCGGGAAAGGGACGCCAACCCGGCCACAGCTCCAATCCCGACCGGCAATAGGATCTGGAACGAACGCATGGGATCGCTGCTCAATCCGGTGATGGAGTCGATCATGATGAGCTCGTAGTTGCCCATCAACAACAGGACGAAGGATCCGCTCAATCCGGGAATGATGAAACTGCAAACTGCCACTACCCCGCAGACAAGCAGGTAGATAAAGTTGTCATTCTGTCCGGCGCGAGGCAGGAAGGCCATCGAGAAGGCGATCACAAATCCGATGGCGGCATACATGTAGGCACTGCCTTTCCATCGTTTCACGAGCTTGCCCACTGCGGGGATGGAAGCCGCAATGAGTCCGAAAAAGAAGGCCCAGATCAACTTCTCGTGATGCTCGAACGCCCATTTGAACAACTTCGCGAGCGTCAGGACGCTGAGGATGACGCCGATCCCGAGGCTGGCCAGGAAGACCAGGTCGATATGCTTGGCAAACGCTCCGATCTGCCCTTTGCGCAGCAGCTTCAACGCTTCCAGATCGACCGATTTGATGGCGTTGATGAGCCGCTCGTAGATCCCCGTAATGAAAGCGACGGTTCCCCCGGAGACTCCGGGAATCACATTGGCCGCACCCATGGCGGCCCCTTTCAGGACGGTAAAGCCGTTGGATCGAAGATTGCGCATGCGCCGGGAAGTTCCGCCGCGAACGCCCAGGTGCAAGTGATTTGGTTTTACAAAGAATCTTGCTCTATTCGCCAGCCACCTTCGCCAGAAACGCATCGGCGGAGAAGCCCATGAACATGTTGTAATCCCCCTTGGCACCGGCGGCATTCTGGGAGATTGCTTTCATCTGCGGCACCGCTTCCTTGGCGGCATCCCCCATCATCTCGATGGCGCGAACAGCCATGAGTTTGGCGGCAAGATCCTCCGTCTCCAATTCCTTGAGCAATTGCTCAAGCGCCAGTTGGGGTTGGCCGAGCGAGGCAAGCGTGGAAGCAGCTTCAATCCGGACCGAGGCCACGGGATCTGAGAGCAGACCTTCCATGGCTTCATGGGCGGGAACGGCTTCTTCTCCGAGGTTGTGCAACGCAACCACGCCCCAGTAGCGAACGGCCGGATTGGGGCTCGCAAAACAGGCAATCATCTCATCGATGTGCGAGGCATTGGCACCCACCAGTTCCGCGGCGGCCCGGATCTCCGTGAGCGGATAATCCTCTGGGAGATCCAGCAGAGGCTGCTTCTGGGCAAGAGCCATGGCGACGTCTTCCGGTAGAAAACCCATATCCCGGGTTTCCCAGCTCCACTCGGATTGCGCGGCCCGGAGTTCCTCCAGCTTTTCGGCGTGCTCTGTCTTGATGGCCAGGTTCACGAGACAGAGCGGATCATTGCTCGTGTCATAGAGTTCTTCGACAGGCTTGCGCGGCCCCGCGTAGTTCATTTGCGGACCTTCCGCCAGCTTGCCCGCCGCCGCCATTTCCGTGATCTCGTCCCGGATTTCGCCCAGATCGGAGTAGGCTGAGGGTTGATTGTAGGAGATGTGCGGCATGAAGTTGCGGATGTAGAGCCAGCGATCATCCCGCACGGATCTCCCGACATCGTAAGCTTCATCCACCCGATCTCGGGCTCCATAGACATACTCTCGAGGTTCCCCTTCCTTGGAGCCCAAGAAAGGCGTGCCCTGCATGTAGTCCGGAATCGGCTGGTCCAACAGGCTCAACACCGAGGGCGCAAAGTCCACGAAGCTGACCAACCGGTCGATTGTCTCGCCGGGCTTGGCCGGAGCGAGGTGCTGCCACTTCTCTGGGAAGCGAATCAGCAGGGGCACTTTCAATCCGGTGTCCTGAAGGTTCCGCTTGTGACGAGGCATGCCGGAGCCGTGATCCGAGTAGAAGAACACGATGGTATTCTCCGCCAACCCGTCTTCCTCCAGCTGCTTGAGGAACTCCCCGAAGTGCTGGTCCATCACCGAGACGCAGTCATAGTAGCGGGCCAAGGTGCGGCGGGTCACCTCTGTATCCGGGTAGTAAGGCCACATGGGAGCGGTGTCGACATCATGCACCTTCTCCGGCGAAAGTTGGCTCTGAATGTTGGTCACAAACTCCTCGTAGGGCCAGACCATGCTGCGGGACTGGTGGGAATCCATGTCGTTGAAAATGTGGAAGAAGTTCTGACCCTCCTTCCGTCCCCGCCAGTGAGCAGTGGCGCTGCTTTCATCCCAGGCTTCCTGGATGAGCCGGTCATGAGCGGCGGTGTTGTAGTCCGTCTTCACGTTGTTGGTCGTGTAGTAGCCCAACTCGCGCAGATAGCTCGGCCACCCCTTGACCCGATCGGGAATGGGAAACTCACTGCGCAGCCGCTGCGTGCCCATGCTCGTGGAATACACTCCCGTGATCAGCGTGCTCCGGGCGGGGGAACACACCGGCGAGGTCGCGAAGGCATTCGTGTAGCGCACGCTCTCGCTGGCAAACTTATCGATATTGGGCGACACGGCATAGGGATCACCATAGCAGCCGAGCGTAGGACTCATGTCTTCCGCGGTGAACCAGAAGATATTGGGCCGGTCCTGGGCCGCCAGGTTAGAAAGAAACAGGGCGGCGATGCCAAGAAGAACGGTGGGGATTGAGAGCGTTTTCAAAGGTGAAATGGGAGTGATTTTCCTGGTTAGACTCAGGCTAGACGAACTTCTCCGGGATGCCAAGGAAACCCTCGGGAAGCGGGAAGCGTTGCCAAGATGAACTCAGCCTTTGACGGGAGGTTCGGAGAACTTTAGCTTACAGCCCCCGGTTCGGGGCCCCCTTTCTCTCCGTAGTCACTCCATTTCCCGTAAAATTCCCCCGTCATGCTGCAGCTGTCCGCGCGTCTTTTGAACTCCGTTGATCCCAAGATCCTCCGGAACATATCCTGGAACTTTGGGGTCAAGGGCGTCCGCTCCATTTTGCTTTTCAAGGAGCGGATGAAAAAGGGCATCTACTTCCCGCCCTTCATCTACATTTCCGTCCTCAACAGCTGCAACCTCCGTTGCCAGGGCTGCTGGGTGGATGTCGACAAACCCCAGGTCAAGATCGACCTGGATAACCTCAACCGGATCGTCAATGACGCCAAGGATCACGGGAACAGCTTCTTTGGCATCCTGGGCGGAGAGCCCTTCATGCACCCGGACCTGTTCGACTTCCTGGCGCATCACGAGGACTGCTTCTTCCAGATCTTCACCAACGGCCAGCTCATTACCGAGAAAAAGGCCCGGACCCTCAGGAAGCTCGCCAATGCCACGCCTCTGATCAGCATCGAAGGCACCGAAATCGTCAGCGATGAACGCCGCGGGAAAAAAGACGTTTACGCCAAGACCCTGCGCGGACTCCAGAACTGCCTGGATAACAAGCTCATGACGGGCGTCGCGACCAGTCTTTGTCAGAACAATATCGACGATCTGCTCACGGAAGCATGGCTGCGCAAGCTCATCGATATGGGCGTTCACTACGCCTGGTATCACACCTATCGGCCAGTCGGCCCCCAAATCCATGAAGAGTTGGCGCTGAACGAGGAACAGGCTCGCCGCGCCCGGGAATTCGTGGTGAACATGCGCTGCAAGGTGCCGATCGGCATTATCGACGCCTACTACGATGGCGAAGGCCGGGCTGTTTGCCCCATGGCAACGGGGATCAGCCACCACATCGGACCGACTGGCGGTATTGAGCCCTGCCCCATCATCCAGTTTGCCACGGAGAAAGTGCAGGAGACCGGCAGCATCTACGAAGCGTTGACCACTTCCGCCTTCATGAAGGACTTCCGCGAAACCGCTGCCGAACATACTCGTGGCTGCATCGTTTTGGAACGTCCGGACCTGGTGAAGGAACTCGCGGAAAAGCATGGCGCTGAAGACATGACTATCCGGAAGACCGCCATTGCAGAACTGGAAGGCATGACGCCCAAGGGAAGTCAGTATCAGCCGGGTCGCGAGATCCCGGAGAAGAACCTCATGTATCGGGTCGCCAAGTATTTCTTCTTCAACGATTTCGGAGTTTACGCCAATGGCGCGGACAAGAAGAACATGCTGAAGACCATTCGCTCCACCGACGACATTCGGGCCTGAACGGGCTTGAAGGAGCCCGGAAATCGGGGACAATATGTGTTGCCCATCCCCGAACATACCATGAGATCAGCGATTTCTTTTCTCTTCCTGATTCTGGCGCTTCCACTTTCCGCTCAGGAAGCGCCAGCGCCCAAAGCCACCGAGCAAGCGGAGGCGGACGACGCCTTATTGAAGAAACCCGAGGATACCCGTCCAGTTTCGGTCAAAGAACTGATCGAGCGTTACAAGACCGTCGAGGAAATGGGCTACACGGACATCCGCCTTTCTACGAATGGCAGTGCACTTACCGACGCCATTCAAACCGGCAGCGTCAGGGAAGTTGAGCAGGAAGGCGTCCTGGTCGTCACCGTTGGTGAAGACGACGAACTCTACGTGAACAACAAGAAGATCACCCGCAGTGGATTGGGTGTCGAGATTGAGGCCATCAAGCAGGAACACGGCAAAGTCTCCGTCCTGTTGGATGGTTCCAAAGCCGCCAAGCAAGGCGTGCTCGGTGCGCTTGGCGTAGTCGATAGCTTCAACGTCAGAGACGTGGCGGTCATGAAGCTGAACGTGACCAAGGAGTTCTAGATCGGGGAAGCTCTAGCCCCTAACGTTTTGACAATTCCTGAAAAGCCCGGATACGCTTGCGATCGGTGGCAACTCGCTCCAGGTTCTTCAGCTACCGTCATGCCAAAAATCCTGTATTGTCGATGTGCCTATGCGCAAGTGGTTCGGGAGGACGTGAAGAACGACGTCCTCAAGGGGCTTTGTGAGTCCGGCGCCAGCTTTGAAACGGTGTCTGACCTTTGCGAAATGTCGGCTCGCAAGGATCCGCGCCTGAAGGAACTGCTCAAAGATGGCCCTGTGAAAATCGCGGCCTGTTATCCTCGCGCGGTCAAATGGCTCTTCCACTCCGCGGAAGCGGATTTCCCCGAAGACGAGTCCCAGGTGCAGGTTTTGAATATGCGCGATGATCCTGCCGAGAAGGTGCTGGACGAACTTCTTGAGGATTGAATGTCAGAAATTTCTTCCTCGCGGGAAGGAAACGTAAGTAATAGGTTTCGTAAGTTGTCGGTATCCTCACCGGCAGAGCCCCCAAACGCATCCCCATCCATGGTCCACAACGACGCTTCACCGCTTCAAGTCATCCTCTACGAAGGCAACGGCTCCGCCCCACTCCAGGAGGAAGCCCGCTTTGAAGTGTTCATGAACCTGCTGGACCGGGGATACTCCGTGAAGCGAGTGACCCAAGGTGGGAATGGGATGGCTCACGCCTCCAGCCCGCTGCAGAACCGGCTCCTGGTGCTCGGCAATTTTGCCGGCAACGCGCCGGACATCGAGGACGCCGCCGGTCAGGTCGATTTGGAAGCCCGGGATATCAGCGAGATGGACGGTGAAGCGGTTCTGGCCCTGGTCGAACAATTCCGGGATGACCAACCCATGAATCAGCCGCCTGCCGCGGGTGGCAAATCCTGGAAGCCCTGGTTCCCCGTGATCGACTACGATCGATGCACCAACTGCATGCAATGCCTCAGCTTCTGCCTCTTTGATGTCTACGGCATCGACGACCAGCAAAAGATCCAGGTGCAGAACCAGGACAACTGCAAAACGAATTGCCCCGCCTGTTCCCGGGTTTGCCCGGAGGTGGCCATCATGTTTCCCAAGTATTCCTCCGGTCCCATCAATGGCGCACCCGTCAGCGAGAAGGACGTGAACCGG
>JBHIXE010000345.1:0-5864 GCA_041984905.1 Verrucomicrobiales bacterium
CATTGGAGATGGTGAAATCTCCGGGCTTGGAAGCCGTGAAAACGAGCTTGGCCCGCACCTTTCCGTTGCCCAGGTTCTCCAATTCCCGGACTCCGTAGGCGACGGATCCAAAGGCACCTTTCCGGCTCAGGGGAAGGGTCGTGAATTGGGTGTCTTCAGACTGAATGGAATCGCTGAAAGCCAAGTTTCTCAATGTGCAGGTGACCTGCTTGTTCCAACGCACCTGGCAAGCGAGATCGAGGCGAGTGAACCCTGCCAATGTGTCCGGGATATCCGTGAATGTGAGGGTGATGTTTCGAGCCTGGTTGGACTTCACCTTGACGTCGAGAGTTTCTCCACTGGCCTTCTCGATCGCTTTCCAACCGTAGCCTTCCGCGTTGGGCACTTCCGCAGCGGCGGCTTTCCCCTTGTTATAGAGGGTTCCGTCCGGGGCGACGCCCTGGTAGTCATAAAGATAGAACTGGCCATCCTCCGGAACCTTTACGGAAAGAGTCACGCCGACTTCGGTTCCCTTCCTCAAGACGTTTTGTACGCTGAACTCCACTTCTTCCAGGACTTGAGCGGGAATCGAGTCCGCGATCTGCCAGGGCACCCTCATGACTTCCATGGCCCCTGTGTATTGGTATTCGCCCGTGTCCGAAATGAAGGGAGTGACGCCAGTCGTGGAGACGGCTCCGGCCTTGGTGAGGAAGTAAGGCTTCAGAGAAGTGTCCAGGTAGAGGGCAGGAGATTGCTGGGAGTGGGTGCGCTGCCCCACCAGCACTCCGGTGTTGAAGAGTGCATCCCGAAGCGTCAGCCCGGACGGCGGGCGCGCCGAAAGACTGGTGCCGAGCGCTTCGGTGAAGGGAGAGTTCACTCCGCTGCCGTCCAGGGCATATTGACCTGCGGCCGTGGCAAAGGCCACGTAGGTGCGCTTGGGAATGGTGGTGACTGCCGCCAACGCACCGACTTGAGAGCTGCCATCGCCGCCGAAAGGGTTGTCCCGGCAGGAGTCCAGGATCACCAGGTTGATCTCCGTCCTTGCCGTTCCGAGCTGCTGGAGAATGTCGGCCAGGGGAAGAGATCCCTGGATCATGGTCTGCGGAGAGTCGCCGGTCGAATCGACTCCCATGAGGTAGTTGGAGCCGCCAATCTGGATTCCATGCCCTGCAAAGAAGAAGACCGAAATGTCCTTTTCATCCAGGCTTGCGGCAAAGGTCTCGAAGGATCGGCGCATGGCTTCCACGGTAACATCCGTCACCTTGGTGACGGCAAAACCGAGTTCAGTGAGCCGCTGTTCCAGCAATTGGGCGTCATTGGGAGGGTTCACCAAGGGCCGCGCGAACTCATAGTTGGCATTGCCGACGATGAGGGCCTTGCGATCCGGTGAGGGCGGCAGCTTTTCCGGAGCTTCATTTTGAGGCGCCATCTCTTTGGGGAGGATCCGGTCCTTCATGTCACCGGCGCCAGCCGTTTCGGTGGGTTCCCCGGTACCGGCATCAGGAGTGCGCATCTCTGGTGGAGAAACCTTCCACTCCGTCCGCAGGTTGGCGGGAAGCTGGTCATAGGAAAGGGTGGCGGTTCCGGAATCATGGATCACATGAGCCACCGATCCATCGACGCGGCTGAGCCGGACATTCTTGAGGGTCGCCGTTTCACCGGAAGACTTGGTCACCCTCAATTCCGGGATGGCGCCGGCTGTCTGGCTCATGGAATCAAACTGTTTCCGGGACATCAACTGGCCTTGAACCATCACGTTGCCTCCCTCAAAGAGCTGGGCCCGGGTACGGAGTTGTTGAGCCTTGGGAGTGAGCAGCGCTTTTACCTGAGGATACTTCTCCGCGTAGGCGTCGTAGGCATCCGCCACTCGTTTCAGGTCCGCGAACTGAGTTGGCTCCGTGAAGGTGCCGGTCTCGAGGTTGGGATAGCGCAGGATGTGGACGACTTGCTCCCGCATGAGGCGGAGATCCTTGAACTGGCCTGGCTGTCGAAAGTTGACGACCTGGGTGTGCTCTTGGATGGAGAAAAATTCGACTCCCATGGCCAGGCGGTCTTCGTAGGCCGCGGCCTTTTTATAGATGATCAGCCCCTGAGCGGCTGTCTGCCCGGAACACCAGGAAGTGAGATACAAGAAGGCGAGGGCACAGAGCCAACTGGCTCTGCCTGGTGCAGTTGCAAGGAGCATGGGTTGTCAGACGGGAATGGTTCTACTCCTCAATAACAAGGGGCGTCCCAGGGGTCAACGTTCAACCGGTGACAATCGGGAGAGACTTGAAGCGGAAAGTGGATTTGGTATTTCCCATTGCCAGATTTCCGCTAGCGTGACCGGCATGAAGCCCCCGATTCTGCTTTTCCTCCTGACCCTGGCGTTGACTGCCGGTTCGACCCGGGCCGCTGAGAGTCCCAATATCCTCTGGATCTCCTGTGAAGACATCAGTCCGCATCTGGGATGTTATGGAGATCCTCACGCGATCACGCCTCACCTGGATCGACTGGCGGACGAGGGCGTTCTCTACACCCACGCGTTCACCGCCGCCGGAGTGTGCGCGCCCTGCCGGTCCACGATTATCACGGGGATGTATCAGAACAGCATCGGCACCCATCACATGCGTTGCAATGCCAAGCTGCCCGCCTGGCTCAAGCCTTTCCCCATGTATCTAAGGGAAGCCGGTTATTACTGCACCAACAATAGCAAGACCGACTATCAGTTCTCCAAACCCTCACCCAAGGAAATCTGGGACGAGAGCAGCAGCAAAGCGCACTGGAAGAAGAGGGAGGAGGGGCAGCCCTTCTTTGCGGTGTTCAACTTCACCGGCTGTCACGAGAGCGGCATCGCCAGTGAGAGCAAGTACGAGAGTGTCACCAAGGATCTCTCGCCGGAGCAAAGGCAGAACGCCAGCGCTCTCACGACTTTCCCTCCTTACTATCCGGATACGGAAATCACCCGGGAAGATTGGAAGCGGAACTATGAATTGATCACGGCCATGGACGCCTGGGCAGGCAAGCTGATCCAGGAACTGAAGGACGCTGGCGAATACGAGAACACGATCATTTTCTTCTGGTCGGATCATGGTGTTGGTCTCCCGAGAGCCAAGCGTTGGCTCTATGATTCCGGCACCCGCATCCCTTTCATCATCCGAATTCCCGAGCCGTTTCGGGTGGATGGTCAGGGAGAACCGGGAACGATTGATGGTCAACTGGTGAACTCCACGGATTTCGGACCCACGGTGCTGAATCTTGCCGGCGTCAGCGTGCCCGACTACATGCAGGGGCAGGCCTTTCTGGGCAGCAACCTACCGCCGGAACGGGACTACGTCTATGGCGCCCGGGACCGGATGGATGAACGCTACGATATCATCCGTACGGTGAGAGGACACCGGTTCCGCTACATCCGGAACTTCGAGCCGCTCAAGCCTTACTATCAATACATGAATACGCCGGAGAAAGGTGCCACCATGATGGAGATCCGGCGGGTGGAGGAGAGCGGCAAGCCTCTGCCTTCGGCGGTAGCGTTGTTTTCGGCGGAGCGTAAACCCGTGGAGGAACTCTATGATCTGGAGAAGGATCCCTATGAGATCGACAATCTGGCTGATGATCCTGCCCAGAAAGAGCGGCTTGAGACTTTCCGCAGGGAACTGGCGGCCTGGCAGAATGCGGTCGGAGATATCGGCCTGATGCCGGAGAGCGAGATCGAACGTTTGGAGGAAGAAGCACCTTCCCGCTACGAGATTCTTCATGACGATGGGGATAAGGAAATGCTCGGCCGGCTGGTCAGTTATGCCACCATGGCTTCCACGGGGCCGGAGGCGTTGCCCAAGCTGGTGGAAGGGCTCAAGGATACCAATCCATCCGTTCGCTACTGGGCGGCGACAGGGATTGGAAACATCGGAGCTCCAGAAGCGGTATCCGCTCTGGAGGACGTGAAGAAAGCGATGGAGGACTCCAGTCCCGCCGTGCGGATTGCCGCGGCTCGCGCGGTGGACCGCCTTGGCAAAACAGAAGACGCTCTCCCAGTGTTGAACCAAGCTCTGGAGAGTCCGTACGAGTGGGCCCGTTTGGAAGCTGCCATCGTGCTCGATGAGATGGAAGATCGCGCCCGGCCGTCGTTAGAGAATCTACAGGCCGCACTCAAAGATCAGCCGAACAAGTATATCATCCGCGTCTCTAACAAGGCGGTGAATGACCTGCTCGGAACGGACAACAAGGTGCCTTGAGGAAAATCCGAATTCCGAATCCCGAAATCCGAAGGGTTCCGCGGATTCTGATGTTTCTCTCGTAGCCCTGACCAAATTCGGATTTCGGATTTCGAGTTTCGGATTTTTTCCCCTGATCAATGCGCATCGCTCTCCTCATCCTTGCCACCTGCATCTGGGGCGCGGGATTTGCCGGGACGCGATGGACCCTGGAAGACTATTCGCCGCTCTGGTCGAATAGTCTGCGCTTCCTCGTCGCGGGATCGCTCTGCCTGCCTCTGCTCCTGATTCGGCGGAAGATCCGGAATTACGTGGGCGTGGTGGTGGCGAGCCTGTTCCTGTTGTTGGGACTCCTGCTGCAGACGTACGGGCTGGAACATACCACCTTGGCCAAGAGCGGCTTCCTCACCGCTTTCTACGCGCTCTTCACGCCCTTGTTCAGCTATTGGCTCTATGGTTCCCAATTCCGGCCAACCTATTGGGTCTTGCTGGGGCTTGCCCTCGTCGGAATCGCGATGCTCTGCGATTTCCACTGGGATGGGTTCAATGTGGGGGATGCCTACACCTTGGCGTCCGCTGTTTTCTTCAGCCTGCACATCCTGGCGATCGACCGGTTCAGCCAGAATGAGAACGCCATCGACTTCAACTTGGGACAGTGCGTGTTCCTGGGCATCTTTGGGATGATCCTGGGTTACCTGCTGGAGGGGCCGCCGGACTTTGCGCCTTTATTCCGGCCCGAGGCGTTGGAGTTTCCATCTTCTCTCTACGGATTTGCCGTCGTCGGCGTGTTTTCCTCACTTATCGCTTTCACCATCCAGGTCTACGCACAGAAGGGGACTCGGCCTCACATTGTGGCGCTGATCTTTCTCCTGGAATCGGTCTTCTCCGCCTGGTTCGGCTACTTGTTCTTTCAGGAGACGCTCACCTGGATGGCCCTAGGTGGGGCGATTCTTGTGCTTCTAGCCGTTGGTCTCACGCCTATCTGGACGGATTTCGCCAAAAACGAGGGGCATCCGCACTAAATGAGAGACTTTCCCCAGGGTGAGCGTGAGCCACACTGGACAACGGTTCTGTCAATTCATAGAAAACTCCCAGGATGACCAACTCCCTTTCCACTTTCTTCCTCCTGATCTTCACGGCGGGTTCCCTTGTTTCTGCTTCCGCTCAAGCGCAGCCCAACATCATTTTCATCAATGCGGATGATCTGACGCACCGCGATCTGGGATGCTATGGCGGCCAGGCGTACACCCCCCATATCGATCGGCTGGCCTCGGAAGGCATGCGCTTCACCCGGTGTTTCCAGGCTGCCCCGATGTGTTCGCCCACGCGTCATAACATCTACACGGGGCTTTACCCGGTGAAGAGCGGCGCCTATCCCAACCACACCTTCGCCAAGGATGGTACCAAGAGCATTGTCCACTATCTGAAACCCCTTGGCTATCGGGTCGCACTGAGTGGCAAGAAACATATCAGCCCGCAGTCCGTCTTCCCCTTTGAATACAGCGGTAAGGACAACAATCCGGACATGGAGGCCATCGAGCGATTGATGGTGGAGTCCAAGGAAGCCGGCACTCCTTTTTGCCTGTTTGCCTGCTCTAACGAACCGCATTCGCCCTGGAACAAAGGGGATGCGTCCCAGTATCCGCCGGCCGAGGTGAAGCTGCCGCCCTATTATGTGGACACTCCAGAGAC
>JBHIXE010000345.1:5874-6114 GCA_041984905.1 Verrucomicrobiales bacterium
TCTCCAAGTATCTGGCGGAGATCACCTACTATGACAGTCAGGTGGGGCAGATCCTGGACCTCCTCGAGAAACAGGGCCTCACCGAGAACACCTTGGTGCTGCTTACCAGCGAGCAGGGCAACAGTCTGCCTTTTGCCAAGTGGACCCTTTACGATAGCGGACTCCAAACCGCGCTCATCGCGAGATGGCCGGGCAAGATTGAGCCGGGCAGCACCCCCGATGCCATGGTCGAATATGTGG
>JBHIXE010000346.1:0-215 GCA_041984905.1 Verrucomicrobiales bacterium
GCGTCTTGGTGATTGGCCCGGGAACGATCGGTGTCCTTTGCGCCGCGGTCGCCAAGCTTCACGGAGGTGATGTCGCCGTGCTGGGCCTGGAATCCGACGCGCCCCGGCTCGAGATCGTGAAGCAGTACGGCTGCGAGGTGCTGGTCGGCGAGGCCGAGACCTGGGCTCGCGAACGCGATGGGATGGGTGCGGATCTCGTGATCGATGCCGCCGGC
>JBHIXE010000346.1:225-6086 GCA_041984905.1 Verrucomicrobiales bacterium
GCCGGATGGATCAGCAAGGTCGGATGGGGACCCCAGCCCCTCAACTTCAGCCTGGACCCGCTGATCCAGAAGAACGTGACCCTGCAAGGAAGCTTCAGCCACAACTGGCCCATCTGGGAACGCGTTCTGGCTCTTCTCGACAACGGGCAGCTGGACGTTCAGCCCATCATTGGCGGCACCTGGAGCATCGAAGACTGGCATGAGGCCTTCGAGAAGATGCACAGCGGCCAGATCGTGAAATCTCTCATCAAACCTGCCTGACCCGTCCTGACATGCGCCTGAAGGACAAAGTCATTCTCGTCACCGGATCCACCACCGGTATCGGCAAAGCCATCGCCAAATCCTGCATCGCAGAAGGCGCCAATGTGCTTCTCCACGGTCTGGAAGCGGATCTTGGCGAGGCGGCCATCGAGGATCTCAACCCGGACCGCAGTCAGGTCGGCCTCTGCATTCAGGACCTCACCGCTCCGGATGCACCCGCTCAAGTCGTGCAGGCTGCGCTGGATCAGTTCGGCCGGCTCGATGCGATTGTGAACAACGCGGCCTGGGTCACGACCGGGAACCTCACCGACACGGACGAAGCCAAGTTCGACCGGGTCATGGCGACCAATCTGCGGGCCCCCTTCTTTCTCATCAAGGAAGCACTCCCCCATCTCTCCAAGCAACGCGGCTGCGTCGTGAACATCGGTTCCGTGAACGCCTATTGCGGGGAACCGGAGCTCCTGCCCTACTCGCTATCCAAGGGCGCGCTCATGACCATGACCCGCAATCTCGGCGATACCCTGCACCGGGAATATGGTGTGCGGGTAAACCAGATCAATCCCGGCTGGATCCTCACGGAGAACGAACAGGCCCGCAAACACGAGCAAGGCATGCCGGAAGATTGGCCTGCGCATTTGCCCGATATGTTCGCTCCTGCTCAGCGCATCTTTGCCCCCTCGGAGATCGCGGCGGCCGTGGTGTATTTCTTGAGCGATGAGGCGGGGCCGGTCAGTGGTTCTGTTCTGGATATCGAGCAGTATCCCATGATCGGGCGCAATCCGCCGAAGTTGTAAATCCGAAATCCGAATTCCGAAGCCCCTCACCCGCATGCCCAAACTCGCCGCTTTTCCCAAGCTTTATATGAAGGCCCTCTGCAAGGATGGGACCATGTCCCTGGCGGAGTGGATCGAGATGGCCAGCGAACTCGATGTCGATGGCCTGGAATGGTATGCGGGGTTCCTGGAGATGGAGGACCACGCCAACTGGGAACCGCTTCGGCGCAAGGTGGAGGAGAAAGGGCTCTGTATTCCCATGATGTGTTGCTCCCCGGATTTCACCCATCCGGATGCGGAGTTTCGCGCCGCGGAAATCGAGAAGGAAAAGACCTGGATCGATATGACTGCAGTGCTCGGTGGCCAGTATTGCCGGGTGCTCTCCGGTCAACGCCGGCCCGAGTTGGAGCGCAGCGAGGGGATTCGGCTTGCGGCGGAGTGTATCGATGTTTGCGCGGTCTATGCCAAGGAGAAAGGCATCACCTTGATCCTGGAGAATCACTACAAGGACGACTTCTGGAGCTACCCGGAATTTGCCCAGCACATGGATCCCTTCTGCGAACTAGTGGACGCGGTCACGGCTTCCAACTTTGGAGTGAACTACGACCCCAGCAATACGATCCTGGCCGGAGAAGATCCGCTCGATCTGCTCTATCGCGTCTCCTCACGCGTCGTCACCATGCATGCCAGCGATCGTTATCTTATCGAGGGCACCATGGAAGATCTGCGCCGTGATGAGGCCGCTGGAGTCGAGGGTTACGCCAAGCGTCTCAGCCATGGAGAGATCGGCAAGGGCATCAATGATTACGACGCCATCTTCACGGAATTGAAGCGCGTGGGCTTTGATAGCTGGATCAGTATCGAAGACGGTGTAGACGGCATGGATCAGCTCGCCCGAAGCGTGGCCTTTTTGAAGGACAAGATCGCGCAGTATTGGTAGGCTGGCGATCCTATGTATCTGGAGCGCTATCAGGAGAATGATTGCGAGGCGGTCTGCAAAGAGCTGATGGAATTAGGAGATGCGGTCCGCTCGGAAGCCTATCTGGGAGAGGCGACCGCCGTGGCGGAAGAATTCGTCCACCGATCCATTCATAACCTCCGGCTCATTCATTCCCGGCTGCAGGAACTGGGGTTCGCCTTTGAAGCACCAGAAAAGGCTCTGGTTCTTCATGATCCTCCAAACTACGATCCGGTTCGGGCCTTCGAAGCGGAAATGGGAACCATGCCCATGCTTTTCGAAGAATGGTATGCCAGGATCGAGAGCCTCGCGTTCGTTCAATCTGAGCATCAGGAGCAACATGCATCCGATGGACTTCAAGGGCTAGGCTGGCGCGCCACTTTGGTCATGGAAGATCTTGGACTTGCCCAAGCTCAATGGGAAGAACTCAAGGTCCTCGATGCAAAGTTACGCGCTTGCTGCATTGAACTCGGATACGACTTTTTGAAAGACCATAAAGAAGTCTACGGCAAGTTTCTGAAGCCCAGTCTGTATGCCAAATATCCTCTTCCAAGTTTCGCGTTCGATACGAAGAATACTATCTTAGGACAATCATTGCCGCTTCATGCATGTATACGAAACGCCTTTTCCTGCGGTGGCTTCAAGATTCTGGTCGACTACGATGTTCAACGTGATGGCAGCCCCTCGTGGACCTCTAGATACAGTCGTCGTCCTGATATCGAGCGAATCCGGCCAATGCTCACCGAAGGACTCTTGCCAGTGTGAACCGACCGAGACAGCCCAACTATTTGGTTCCGATTGATAGAACTCTTCAACATTCCGAGGATCGTTGCTATGACTGCAGAGGAAGCCATCGAATATCTCGAAAACTGGGTGGCACGGCGCACCGATGGTGACTGGGAACAGATGAATGGTATTACGATAGAGAATACCGACAATCCAGGCTGGCTGATTACCATTCGGTCCAGAGGTGAGATTCCCAGAAACGAGGAAGAGATCGGAACGGATCTCACCAAGGGATCCATCCAAGGCAAGGTTACTGAGGATAGCATGATGCTGTACAGCCATCGACTCAAGACTCTACTTCTCCGAGCGGTCGAGATCCTCAGCAAGCGGGAACAGTAATCCTCCTATCCCTTTTTCGCAGACTCTTCCTGTCTCCCTCCTCTATACAAACTCGCTCTTCACAAAGGCGCTTACCACCTGGTAGCCCCGCGCCTCGATATTCTCCTTACCGCCTTCTTCCCGGTCCACCAAGCAGGCGACGAACTGAACCACTCCACCGGCTGCCTCGACCGCCTCGATGGCGCTTAAGGTCGATCCGCCCGTGGTAATGACGTCGTCGATCACCACGACCTTGATCCCCTCTTCGAAGGGCCCCTCGATCTGTTTGCCGCGGCCATGTTCCTTGGCTTCTTTGCGGACACAGAATGCATTGAGCGGTTGATCATCCCCTGCGAGGACCGAACGAACGGCTACGGAAACGGAGATGGGATCAGCGCCCATCGTCATCCCGCCCACCGATTCCAGCTCGGCACCGAGCTCCGCCTGCTTGGTGCGGATGAGATCATGCATGATTTCGCCAATCAGGGTCGCACCCTCGGCGTGGAGAGCGGTCTGGCGGCAATCGACGTAGAAATTGCTCTTGGCGCCGGACTTCAGAGTGAACTCTCCAATGACAATGGAACGATCTTCAAGGATCGACTTGAGACGGGCGCGGGACGATTCAGAGGCCATTCGCCAAACGGTGTGGAGAATCCGGGTCCAGTCTAGCAGAATTTCCAAGACGACGGAGCTTTGCAGAGCTGGGTTCCGCGGCAGCGGCATCCCTGTACGCAAAAAACGGCCCCCGGAGAACCAGGGGCCGTGTTTTTGTTGGCTGGAAAACGCACCCAGTAACCAACGTGGTTACTTGGTTTTAGCCTTGTGCCTTAGCGGCGGCGCGCTTGCTCTTGGTGACTTCACGAACAGCCTTGGCGCGAGCCTTGATGGCCATTTCGAGAGCCTTTTCCTTACCGTAGCGGCTGATGGAGAACTTCGCGGTGCGACGCTTTCCATTTTCGTCCGCCCAAGCGGCTTGCCAGTACTGATATTGCTTGTTTTCGCCCACTTTGCTGACCACGTGGGTCACGCCAGTCACGCCGCTCTTGAGAGCCTTGCGCTTCTTGCGAGCAGCCATTTCCTGCTTGTACTTGGGCATCTTCGCCAGGAGCTCATCGCGGAAAGTCTTGGCCAGCTTGAGGGCCTTGTTCTTACCGCCAGAAGACTTGTCTGGGAAGTATTTTTGATGGGTTTGGCCCCGGTGCGTGATCCGCACGTAGAAGCCGTGGTTCTTCTTTTCGGGTTGGTCGATACGGGTGATACCGTAGTTTGCTCTTGGTGCTACCATTGCTGACTCCATTCTAGTGGTTATTAAGGTTGGTTTATATTTGGTGCGTGCGGAAATTATAGCCAATCTAAATTCAATGGCAAATGAATTTTATCAAAATAAGTTAGAATTTTGGAAATTCTAAATAGTGCCGCCGTTATGCCGGTTGGTTATTCTGCCGGTTTCCCAACAATTCCGGCATGCCGACGGCACCTGCTACTCTAACTTTGATGCCTCTAGCCTAGGCAAAAGTCACTTGGCGCATGCCCTCGTAGAGAACTATTCCCACGGAGGTGGCTAAGTTTAGACTCCTCGTGGTATTCATGGGAATTCGGAGGCACCGCTCCGCATTAGCATCCAGCAAATCTTCGGGTAAACCCCGCGTTTCTCGCCCAAAGACCAGGTAGTCCCCTTGTCGGAACGTAGCCTCCCAGTAGACTTTGTGAGCCTTCGTGGTGAGATAATGAAAGTTCGCGCCTGGCGCTTGAGCATCCTGGAAAGCCGCAAAATTCGGCCAACGCTTCACGTCCACCTCCTGCCAGTAATCAAGCCCCGCCCGCTTTAGAGAGCGGTCGTCAAGGTTGAAGCCGAGCGGTTCCACCAAGTGTAGGGTAGATCCTGTCGCCAGACACAATCGCCCTATGTTACCCGTATTCGGGGGTATCTCAGGTTCTACAAGCACCACCTGGAACATGACAGATCAACTCGGGATTTAAGCAATCGGGTCCGGACAGACGTCCCTTCGTTCACAGGCTTGGCAGAACTCCCCCATGAAGAGGGAATCGAAGAACTCCATCATTCGAGCCACTTTGGCGGGTTCATCCGTGAGCAGCCCAACCTCAAAGTTCCTCCGTTTGGTCGACTTGGCCCCCATCCCCGCGCCCGTCAGGTTGGCGGAGCCGAAGAAGGCGAGCTTTCCATCGATGAGGATGCATTTCATATGATTGCGGACACAGAGCACCCGATCAAAGCGGTCTGACTGGAGCAATTCCGGGAATCGGTCGAAATCGTCACGAAATCGTCCGCCAGGGTCCTTGGCGTGAATCAGGCGAATCTCCACCCCACTGCGAACCAGGTCCGCAAAGACGGCCAGGAAGGTATCGAACTTTCTCGGGCGATGCTCCACGTGCATATCCTTGATGTCTGCCGTGGCGATCCAGACAAACTTCTGAGCCATGGGCAGGTGCTTCTTGATCACCCGCTCATAGATCTCTTCATTCAGCAGCAGTTCATTGATCATGACCAGAAGCGCTCCAGGTAGAGAAGAAGTGGAGTGAGAAGGCAAACGTCCGAGAGCACCCGCAGCATATCCAGGGACATCGTGTTCTCCAAGAGCAGCAGCGCCCCGAGGGCCAGGCTAGCCAGAGCTGCCGCCAAGCCCAGGTGAGTGCCCAACAGAAGCCCACACAGGCCAATCCCTCCCAGCATCCAGGGGAGGAAGCGAATCACGGCCGGGTGACGCTGGGGAGTGGCGTTCAAGTCATTGGAGGCGTCCTGTTCC
>JBHIXE010000347.1:0-6085 GCA_041984905.1 Verrucomicrobiales bacterium
CTCCAGCCACTTGTGGCGTACCTCCGGCAAATACCAGTGCATGTACCAACTAAAGCGCGGCGTATCATCGCGGTCACCTCGCTTAATCTTGGGCAACACTGTGTCGTTGTCCGGATAGAGATCGAACCATTTTTGCCCCACTTCCCAGGGGATGTGGGGCCGGAAGAGTCCCACTGCGAGAAAGAGAGGGTGATCGCGTTCCTGGTTCATTTGTTCGAGGGCCCAGTCCACGACAAGCGCATCGCCATAGGTGCCTTCCGGTTCCTCAAGGGCCGCCGCGCCGAAGTAATGCTTGCTGAGTGGGCGCTTGCCGACGAATCCGGCATTTTGATCCGCAGGCAGATTGGGCCGGGGCCAGTCCTCAGAGATGGGATCGAGAGGATCACCGCGATATTCGTCCCAGGCATCCGGATCGTTCTGGGAATCGCCGGGAGTCCATTGGAGCGTGTGAAAGATCTTTCCGCCGCCAGCGGCATGGTAGCCGTGATTGCGGAAATGCTGAGACAGAACCACGGCGTTCTTCAGAGCAGGAGACTCATCCCTCCAACGTGGTCCATGGGCGCCAAAGAGATTGCGATAGATCCCTGAAGTGACCGGATGCACGCCCGTCATCATGGCCACTCGAGAAGGGTGACAGGCCGGCGCCGCACAATGAGCGTTGGCAAAGTTGACGCTCCGCTGAGCCAGTCTCTCAAAGTGGGGCGTTTGGACGCCAGGATGGTTGTCCAGCGGCGAGATGTAGTCGTTTAGGTCATCGATCGCGATGAACAGGACGTTTGGCTTTTCGGCGAGAGCCAGGCCGCAGACGAAGAGGTGAAGAAAGAGAAGGCAGCAGAATCTCATGAGTCGGGGCACAGATGCAGATCCTCACCAGCTTAGCGATGAGAAAGCAAGCCCTCTAGGTTTCTCTGGCCGTGGTTTAGGCGATACGCGACACCGCATTCATCCGATCAGCTCCGGAATCAGCTGCCCTCCAAACTGCGAGAGCTGCTTGTAACGGCCGCCGTGGAAGTAGGTGAGCTTGTTATCGTCCAGCCCCAGCAGGTGCAGCAGGGTCACATGCACATCACGAATGGGATGCACCACGTCGACCGCTTCGTTGCCGATCTCATCAGTTCCACCGATTACCGTTCCCTTGCGAGTGCCACCTCCGGCGAAGAACATGTTCATGGCAGAAGCGTTGTGATCCCGGCCGATGGCAGCTTCACCACCGCGCACCGTGTTGTCCGGGGTTCGGCCGAACTCCCCGGTCCACATGACGAGGGTTTCATCCAGCATCCCACGTTCCCGGAGATCGCGGATGAGAGCCGCCACGGGCTTGTCGATGGAACGGATCCGCTTGGCGTGAGCGCGTTCGATGAAGTCGTGCGAGTCCCAGCCACCGGAGAAAAGCTGCACAAAGCGGACGCCGCTTTCCACAAGGCGACGCGCCAACAGGCATCTCCGGCCGAAGGGTTCCGTTTCAGGATCGTTCAGGCCGTACATCTCCTTCACGTGCTCGGGTTCGCTGTCGATATCGATCACGCCTGGCACCTCCATCTGCATGCGATAGGCCAGTTCGTAGTTCTCCATCCGAGCGGAGAGCGCATCGTGATGGGGATGCTCCTGAAGGTGGGCGGCATTGAGCTGATTGAGCACTTCCAGATTGGCGCGCTGATGCTCCCGGTTTTTCCACTTGGGAGCTTCCAGATCTAGCAGGGGCGATCCCTGGGAACGCAGCAAAGTGCCCTGATAGTGCGCTGGCAGGAAGCCGTTGCTCCAGTTCCCGGAACCTCCTTGCGGAGCCGCGAGTTCCGTGAGCACCACATAGCCGGGCAGGTTCTGGTTCCCGGAACCCAGACCGTAGTTGATCCAGGAACCGAGGGCTGGGTCACCGCCGAACTGGTTGCCGGTGTTCATGTGATAGAGAGCCGTGGGATGATTCACCGAATCCGCCTGGCACCCGCGATAAACGCAGAGCTCATCCGCCACTCCGGCGAGGTGCTCGAAGTGCGAGTTCATGGGAATGCCCGATTCACCGGCACGGATGAATTCAAAGGGACTCTTCACATAGAAGCGGTTCCCGTTGGTCATCCCGGACACCTTCTTGGACTTCCGCTGGAAATTCTGCATGTGCAGATCCCCGAGCTTGGGTTTGGGATCAAAGGTATCGATATGGCTCGGCCCGCCTTCCATGAAGAGCATGATGCAGGCCTTGGCCCTGGCGGGGACCATTGGTGCTTTGGGCGCGAGAGGACCTGCTTCCCGGGCGACCAGATCCGAGAAGGCCACGGACCCGAGCGAGGCGCCCAGACCGTAGAGGAACTGGCGTCGTGAGGCAGGAGTTGAGAGGGGACGAGAGCAGATGGAGTTCTTCATGGCCTTAGTAAACAAAGAGGAATTCGTTGGTGTTGAAGAGCAGCAGGGCGATGTCCGCCAAGGCCCGGGTCTCCGGGGACACCTCCGAGGGCTGCGTATCCGGGGTGAAGTCGCGATAAGCGTTGAGCATCTCCTGGTAATCGAAGGGATCGCCCGTGAATTCCTCCACCAGAGAGCGGGTGATTTCCGTGGGGTAGGTCACCGGGTCGGGGTGATGCTGCTGGTGATAGGCGACCATCTTCTCATAGTGCTTCGTCAGCGTGTCCAACTCCGTCGCAGACGGCAGGCGATTGAAGGTCAGCTCATAACCCCGAGAGATTCGATCAGCGGTGGTGCTCGCTTCGGATTCCAGGCGAAGAGCCAGGGCTATCGAGCGCAGGGTCATGACTTCGCTGTTGAGCAAGGTGAAGACCTGAGGCGTCACGCTCGGCGCATCACGGAATTCGCAGGAGTCGTCTGAGTTGGGCTTGTTAAAGACTTCCAGCATGGGGTCCGGTAGTCCGCGCACCCGTCGCGCATAGATGGTGCGGCGGTTTCGCTCTTCCGGTGTCTTGGAAGGCTGGTAGGCCGGTGCCAGGGAGAATTGGATCATGCGAGGCGCCAACGCCACTTCACGATTCATCTCCGGCCTTGCAGGTAGCCCGCCCATCTCCCGGTTCAATTCTCCGGTGATCGCGAGGAGCGAATCCCGGAGTTCTTCGGCGGTCAGTCGTCGAGGAGTGAAATAGGCGAGGAGATTGTTGTTGGGATCCTGGGCCTGGAGCTCTTCCATGTGTGGGTGCGATGTCGAGCGCCTCCAGGTTTCGGAAGTCAGGATCAATTTGTGGAGTTCCTTGAGCGACCAGCCCTTCTCGACAAAGACGGAGGCGAGATAATCCAGCAATTCAGGGTGAGTCGGTCGTCCTCCAGTGGCGCCAAAGTTGTTGGGATTGGCGGCGATGCCCCGTCCGAAGTGGTAGTGCCAGACCCGGTTGACGATGGAGCGAGTCGTGAGGGAGTTCTGCGGATGTGCAATCCAACGCGCCAATTCGAGCCGCCGATTCCCCATGCTCTTGGGAACTTCATAGGGATCACCTTGGTTTCCCTGAGCGCTCGCCAGTCCCACGGCACTGAGGACCCCGGGTGTCACGGGCTCACCCTCGGCATAGACTGAGCCACCTGAGTAAATGAAGGACTGCGGAAGCTTTTCAGATTTCTCCAGATCGCTTGCCTTGTTGGGATTTGGAGGGCGCAGTCTCTGAGAAGCTTGATAGAGATCTCCTCCCGAATAAACGGACTGCGCAAGAGGCTCGAAGCGTTCCATCGCCCGGGACCAAATGCGGACATCCTGCTCTCGTACCTTTAGTTGCCCTTCTTCTTCGGTAGTCAGGCCCACAAAGCGCGGCGGTTTGGGCTCTTTGAGAGGGCGGCGGGTTGGCTCGTCTTTGTATTCCAGCCCTCGTTCCTCATACCATTTCCGCGCCGCTTTCTCACGCTTGGCGTAGAGGGCGTCGACTTCTTGTTGAGCGTAGGCCAGGAGTTCCTTCACATGCTCGCGGTCCGTCTCAAATGAGGAGACATTCTCCGCGGGAAGATATTCCGCTCTCATCTCCGCTGGCTGGGTCGTTGCGAATGCAGCGTAGATTCGGTAGTAATCCCGAGTCGGGATGGGATCGAACTTGTGATCATGGCACTTCGCACAACGCAGGGTCGTGGACATGAAGGCCTGCCCCACCACGTTGGTGACATCATCCAGATAGAGCTGGCGGCTCTCCACTTCCGGGTTCATCCCTGTATGTTCCCAGGGGCCCATTCTGAGGAAACCCGTGGCCACGGTCATCTCCGGATTGCCGGGCTCCAACTCGTCACCCGCCAACTGTTCCAGGATGAAGCGGTCCCAGGGTTTGTCATCGTTGAGGGATCGGATGACGTAGTCCCGGTAACGCCAGGCGTTGGAACGCTCCCAGTCGTTGGAATAACCTGCGGTATCGGCGTAACGAACCACGTCCAGCCAGTGCTGAGCCCAGCGTTCCCCATAGCGGGGGCTGGCCAGCAACTGATCGATAGCGGCGATCCAGGCCGCCTCGGCGTCTTCGTTCCAGGCCTGAAGAAAGGCTTCAGCCTCGTAGGGTGTCGGAGGCAGTCCGCTTAGATCAAAGTAGAGCCGGCGAATCAGGGATAGGGGATCCGCCTGGGGAGCGGGCTCTATCCCCGCTTCCTGGAGTTGGTCCAGCACAAAGGCATCGATGGGGTTCTGCACATTCCCCACGGCAGGCACTTCCGGTTGTTTCACCGGAAGGAAGGACCAGATGTCTTCCGGTTGGTAGCGGCGATAGGTCCACTCATCCGCCAGTCCACCGGAAGTCTCCACGATCATCCCGTCATCGGTGACTGCGGCTTTCGCATCCGCCGCAATGATGGAGGCCTGAACTTCCGCGGAGGGCCAGGGCGCACCAGCGTTGATCCAGGTCTCAATCAGGGTGACTTGTTCGGCACTCAGCCGGTCATTCTCCTTGGGCGGCATTTCATAGTCGGGATCCTCCCAGCGAATCGCCTCCATGAGAAAGCTCTTGCCGGCGTCACCTGGAACCAGGACTTCCTCCCCAAAGGTCTCGCCCCCTTGAAGGAGCTTCTCCAGGCTAAGCATATCCAGATCACCCTTGATCTTCTCAGGATCATCCCCGTGACAGCCGTTGCATTTCTCCGCGAAGATAGGCTTGATCTTCAGGGTGAAAAGTTGGTCGGCCTCCGAGTGGCTGGCGTTGGCCACAAGAGAAGTTGGCAAGCCGAGCAGGAGAAGAGCGTAGAAAAAACGGAGGTTCATGAGGGATTGGAATCCGGTATTCCCCCACAAATGGACGGCCGCGGTGAAAGGTTAACAATTCACCCAGGAAAAAATCTGGAGGCAAATCCCTAAACCGCCTCAGCAGGAGCTTTCGCCGAAGTCGTACGGCCGTAGATACTGATCGCTTCGTCGATGGTCGTCTGGACCAACTGGGCCTCGTCCGGGCTGGGATCCCGATTGACTTCAAGATCCAGGTGGACTCCGCCTGTGCGCGAGATATCCACCTCGAATTGACTCACCAGGTCTTCAGGAAGCCGCTCCAGGACGTAGCTTTTCACCGCCTGCGCCAGTCCCGCCAGCTCCTGCTTGCAAGGGCATGGCGAACCCATGGCCACCGCATGCAGGTGACCTTCCACCGCTTCGCGATCCGGGCCGTGAGGCAACTGATAAACTGCCTGGCTCAACTCCCGAAACGCTTCATCGCCATACTCGTGATGGGCGTAGTGGATGCCCAAAGCGGCGCGAGCCTGACCTTCGAGGGCTTTATCCCGGTTTTCACGGGCCGAAGCAATCGCTGCTTTCAGCTGTTCCTCAGCGGTCGGATCGTCGTGTAGCTCAAAGGCCACCGCTAAAGACTCCGATTTCATGCCGACGTTGTAGCGAAATTTAGTAAAATTGGCAAGTCACAACCGCTTCTTAATTTTGCGACAATTACAATGGCTATTCCCCTTATTCTCAGCGAGTCGGGAATCAGGGCCTTCTTTCGGGCCAGGCTTCCCCAATTTCATCCCGGAGAAGTTCGCCTCCTTTCCCAGTCAGCCAGAGATAATGATCGTTGGGAAGTCCTTCATAGGTGAGAAAGCGGCTTTCGCCGATGGGCGGGTCGTTGCTCACCTTGAAGATGGCGGTTCCCTCATCCACTTCGTCGAACATGGCCTGATAGATCATGGTGGCTCCTGCCTG
>JBHIXE010000348.1:0-6053 GCA_041984905.1 Verrucomicrobiales bacterium
AATGGTCGAAACGTTCACACGTTTCGCTACATTCGGGATTCTGCGCGTTGCGAGCGAGGACGCTCGCGCTCCGGCAACACGACCGCCGCAGGACCGACCCGCAACGGAAACGACGGAGCGGTTCCCTCCATTTCTGGCGCTGCGAAAGTCGTTTCGGTTGGACTGCTTATGCGTCCGCCAGATGCTCATCCTTCGGTTCAGGCAAATAGAAGCTGAGCACGAAGTTCACCACGAACACGACAAAGGCTACGCCCGCGGCGGTGTAGGCCAGCTTGGCAGTGGGGGAATCTCCGGGAACCCAGCTCTGCACCGCGAGAGCGCTGGTGAGCCAGGCGAAGAGCGTGCCGATGAGGCGGCCACCGATGTTGGCGGCGAAGCTTTCGCCCGTGCCGCGCAGGTGAAGCGGATAGACGCGGGGGAGGTAGTTCCCCCAGAAGCTGAATTGGCCCACGGTGAGCATCCCCGCGATGAACACGCCGACATAGAGCGCGCCCAGGTCCTTTACGGCCGCCCAGGCAAAGACAATGGGCATGATGACGATGCCAGGAATCAGGAAGAGCCGGATCAATTTGCGGCGGCTGATGATGACCACGGCGAGAACCGCAAGCAGCACGCGGCCCAGAAGACCACCGATTTCCTGCACCTTGGTGACATTCGAAGCGGTCTTCTGTGTGACCTTGCTCTCGATCTTCTTCTGCGCGGCGATATCGCCAGCAGGGAAGGTGGCCTTGGAGAGTTCCACATTGACCTGTTCCTGCACCTGCGGCAGGCCGGGAACAATCCGCGGGATCTGCTGAATGGCGCCGAAGGCGGCCCCAAAGGAGCAGGCGAACATGGCCGTGGTGATGAGCGTCGTACGGCGTAGCTCGGGGGAGGTGAAAAGCTCCATGATATTGGGCCGCTGCAGGGTGCCCGCATCCTTCTTCTCCTTCCAGGCAGGGGATTCCGGCAGGAAAGGGCGGATGATGATCAAGGGCAGAGCGGGGATAATCCCGCTCATGAGGGTGTAACGCCAGGCCGCGTGCGGATCTCCGATCTCGCCCAGGCCGAGGAATCCGGGAAGCTGGATGGCCGGAAGGTTGGCCGCCCAGGCGACGGCCGCTCCGTTGGCGACCGCGACCAGCAAGCCGCCGATTGAGGAAAAAGCCTGCGTGTAGCCCAGCACCTTCTCCCGCTGTTGGTGCACCGGGAAGAGTTCCGCGAGCCAGGCAACCGCTGCGACGAACTCGACGCAAACGCCGACAAAGACGAAGCAGCGACAGATAAGAAGCATTTCCACCGAGGTGGAGAAGCCTGCCGCAAAGGCGGCGAAGGCGTAGATCAGAATGCTCCAGGTCAGAACTCGGCGACGACCGAACTTATCCGTGAGCCATCCTCCCAAGAGCCCAAAGAGACCACCGGCAAAGGCCGGTATATAAAAGAGGCGTCCGACCCACATGGCGAATTCCGGCGAGCCGGGAGCGGCGCCGATGAGTTCCTGAAGCGCCGGTCGCACGATGAGCGGCAGCATGAGGAGTTCGTAGATATCGAATGCAAATCCGATGATGGCGATCGCGCAGATCAGCCAGTGCGTCATGGTCATTTTGACCGGCGCGGGAGCGAGGGATGGGGGCATGGAAGTCGGGAAATATCTGCGGTGTCCCGGCCAAACTGCAATGGGAATTTTGAGGTGGACGCATTTTGTTTGGCGTCGCCTCTAGGTCGCTGAAAACCAGTGGGTTTTGGCGGCTCAAATTCCGGCTGACCAATCCGCGAATTCCTCGCGAAGCCGCTGTCCCATCCACTGGTTCACTTCCCATAGATCCGCGACCGGCTTCTGCGTGTAGGGCTCCAGGTGCAGATACCCATCAGGCCCAAACTCAGGAGTCATGGTAAAGGTGCGGAACCCACGCTGGTACTGGTGAGTCCAGACAGTGCGCCACCAGGAGCAATGCGCGTCCACGGCGGCCGCATATTCCGGGGCGCGAGGATCCGGCACCTGGGGGCCCTGGTCGTAGCCGACCCGGCCGTGCATGTGCCAGGCCTGATCGCCAAAGAAGGCGAGGAGTTCTGGATCATCATTCATGACAAGCCGTTCGCTGATACAGCACCAGTGGCTGAAATCCAGGTTCAGCTTGAGTCGAGGAAGAATGGTCGCCAGCTCGCGGGTTCTCCAAGGATTGAAAGTCGAGCGACTACGATGGGTCTCGACGGTGATGTTGGTATGGAACTCCTGCTCAATCGCGAGGAGCTGTTCGAAATATTGCACCTGCACCGGCATGGGCCAGGCGTCGAGCCCGCACATCGTATTGATGAAGCGATGGTTCATGTGCAGGCTGTGCTCCACTCCGCGCCGCAGGTCATCGAGATGCTCCTGGACTGTCGCGTGGGGGGAAGGGACGTAGCTGCCTCCCGTGCAGACCTCGGCAATCAGCTCCTGATCGTTCGCAGCAAGATAATCCTGAACTTCCGCCCGCGTTTCCTCATCCTCGGGAACCGGGCCCTCAATACCGTCGAACCCGGCCGCGGCAGCCTGGTCGATCGCTTCCAGGAGGGAGCCGTCGTGGCCCCAGAGCGTTTTGAAGAGGAGGAGTTTCATTGTTGGTCAATGGTCGTACGGCTAGCTGCCTTAAGCGGGTGTTCTTACGCCAGGACGGGGCACTGGGTAAGCACCATCCGGGCCAGGATGGATGGGTGGTTCACCATCCCAGGTCTCCGCTTTGGTTCCGATGCTGACGCTCGAGTTCAGGGCTTCCTCCCAGGTCACCGGTTGGCCCCTGTAGGCAGCGTCCCGGCCCATGATCGCCATCAGCGTCGAGTAGGCGCCGCGCTCGGCTTCGTTGTAGGGTTGGTCCTCGCGAATCGCCTGGAAAAGTCGATCGTGCTCGATCTGGTAGGAGTTCCCACTTTCACGGAGTCGGAGTTCCTCCTGTCCCTGGGGTGTGATGATTGCACGAGTCTTGCCGGTGATCTCCGCACTGCCCGTGGATCCGGCGATCTTCTCCCCAATGTAGTTCCAGCAATTGGGAATCTGCCGGTGCTGGGTGCGCAGCAGCGTGCCATCGGCGAACTCGTAGTCGACATCAAAATGGTCGTAGATCTGCCCATGATCGCGATCGATTCGGACAAGCCGGCCGCCCTGACCCTGACACTGCAGGGGAACGGCATCCCCCAGAATCCAGCGGACCACGTCGTAGTCATGGACGCTCTGTTCCACGATGAAGTCGCCGCTCAACCAGGTGAAGTAATACCAGTTCCTCACTTGATACTCCAACTCAGACTCGTCTGGCTCGCGGAGGTGGATCTTCCCCACGCCACCCCTGCAGTTGTACATCCGGATGGTGTGCAGATCTCCAATGATGCCTCCCTGCAGCTTCGTCACGACCTCTTCATGCAGAGGGCTGTGGCGGCGATTGAGACCGACGCCGACTTTTAGCCCTTTCTCGGCTGCCAGCCGGCCCGCCGCGATGACTTGCCGCACCCCCGGTCCATCTACGGCAACGGGTTTCTCCATAAAGACATGCTTGCCGGCTTCAATGGCGGCCTGAAAATGGATGGGCCGGAATCCTGGTGGCGTCGTCAGGATCACCACATCCACCTCCTCCATGGCCATGACCTGCCGATAAGCATCCAAACCCAGGAATCGACGTTCCGGAGCGAGGGCCATTTTGTCCGGCGCCTGTTTCTGGAGAATTGCCGCGCTTTGCTCGATTTGGCCGGGATCGATATCGGCGAGAGCATAGAGCCGGGCATTGTCATCCGCCTGCAGGGCCTGAGCCGCCGCTCCGGTTCCCCGGCCGCCACAGCCTATCAGGGCAATCCGGATGTCTTGAGCCTTGCTTTGACTTTGCGCAAACACTCCGGACGGGAAACTCGCCGCTGCCAGGGTGGCAGTGGATGTCTTGAGGAAATCACGTCGGTCTGGAGGTAGCATGCCTCCACCTTGGGTCTCGCCGACTTGGGTCGACAAGGGTAAACTTGCCAGGGGCCAAATTCTCGCGACCGTTTCCGGATGAATCGGCGCCAACTCCTTCGGCTCTCTGGGGCGCTGCCCCTGGTATCCACCTTGCCCGCCTTGGCGGTGGAGGGATTCCAGACCCGGATCGCCGTGAAATTCGCGATGGTCCAGGAGCCGCTGAGTGTCGAAGATAAGCTGCGACTCCTCCAGGATGTCGGCTTCGACGGGGTGGAGTTGGACGTCCGTCAGCATGCCGAGGACGCGAAGGCGTTTCGCCAGGCTTCCGACAAGACGGGGTTCCGCATCCATGGTGTGGTGAATAGTTCCGAGCCGGAGATCACCAGGGCGGTGGATTTGGCCAGCGCGGTGGGAGGGGATTCTGTGTTGGTGCTCGCCCGGCACGACAAGACGCAGAGCTTCGAGGAGAACTTCGCGCACTGGCAGGGTCTCGTGCGGAAAGCAATTCCCGCCGCCAGAGAGAAGCAGGTGCGGTTATTGATCGAGAACGTTCGCGATACCTTTCTCAAGACGGCCGAGGACATGGTGCGCTTTATCGATGCCTTTGAGGAGCCGGACGTGGTGGGAGCCTACTACGACACCGGCAACACCATCACCTGGACGGATCAGAGCGCGGAACACTGGGCCCATGCCCTGGGGCATCGCATTGGGAAGATCGATATCAAGGATCGCGGTCATGCCGAGTTCGGCGATCCCAAGACGGCCTCGGAAGGAGTGATCGGCACGGATGGCGGCGAGGTGCACTGGGCGAACGTCCGAAAGGAACTCGCTGCGATCGGCTACGATGGTTGGGCCACCGCCGAAGTCGCGGGAGGGGACCGGGAACGGCTCGCCCGGATGGCACAATGGATGGACGGGGTTTTGCGAAGGGGATAGGTCTCGGCGCTGGATCCCAACAATCTGGTGAGCGGCGGAGGGCCCGCCTTGTCTAAGGTGGAAAATTCAACCCGAAATGAGCAGAGATAAGCTTGTGTGTGGATGGCTGGGCGCGAGTGCCCTGCTGGTGGTCGCAGTCGCGGGATGCGTCGAAGTGACGTCCGCGGAATCGATCGACCTGAGTGCCTGGAAGATTACGCTTCCCGTGGATGAGGATGGCGATGGGAAGCCGGACGAAATTCTCCAGCCGGAACTGGCGACCTTCACCCACCCAGAGACCTTCTTTCCCACCGAGAAAGGGGATGGGTTGGTCTTTCGCGCTCACTGTGGTGGCTTCACGTCGAAGAACTCCAGCTATCCACGGAGTGAGTTGCGGGAGATGGAGGCGGACGGCCAAAAGATGGCGTCCTGGAGCACGGATGACGAGGATCTCCATGTCATGACTCTGCGGGTGGCGGTGACCGGCGTTCCCAGGAAAAAGCCGCATGTGGTCTGTGCCCAGATCCATGATGCGGATGATGACCTGGTTATGGTGCGATTGGAAGGAACCAAACTCTTCGTGGAACGCAACGAAGTTGGCGACGTGATGCTCGACAAGGAATACCAGTTAGGGACGCCCATCGATCTCAAGATCGAAGCGGGGAAGGGACACGTGAAGGTGTTCTACAACGGCGAGGAGAAGTTTGACTGGGAGGTGTCCAGGAAGGGTTGTTATTTCAAGGCGGGTTGTTATACGCAATCCAACGTCAAAAAAGGGGATAACGCGGATGCGTATGGAGAGGTGACGATCTACGCCCTGAAAGTACGGCGGGAATAAAATTAATTCGTTCAACTGGCGGCCACCCATATAAGGCAGTCTTCTTTGGAGCATGGGTAGTGCCTCGTTGGAGTAGTGATTATTCCGGAAAACTAGAAGCGCGAAGCGCTGAGGACCTAAGTAGCCGTGGAGTGACCGCAGGGAACCCACGGATTCCCGCCGCATATGGCATGCCACGCGAGTGGCGATCGCATGGGGCTCCTTAGGACGCTCGTCTCGCCGCTACGCGGCTGATATTCTATTGTGACCTTTCCGTGGGTTCCCTACGGTCACTCCACGGCTACTTAGGTCCTCAGCGCTTCGCGCTTCTTGCCTCCGAACCCTTCGGGTTCGATGCCCGGGCTTCAGGCTTCAGGCTTCAATTTCGGATTTCGGATTTCGGAGTTCGGATTTCGGATTTCGGAT